>NZ_LZMP01000012.1:0-94772 GCF_001691435.1 Gordonia sp. UCD-TK1
CACCCGCGGCCGGGGCGGAACGGTGGTCGCCGACCGGCTCCACCCCGGCAGTGAACTCGCCGCTCCCGCGGACACCATCGACCTCGCCGATGGCAATCCCGATCCCGATCTCCTCCCCGACCTGCGTGCCGCGATCGCCGCGGCCCCCTATCGACCGACGATGTATGGAACCGCCGCGGTGGCGCCTGCACTGCGGGAGGCGGCGTCGGTGCTGTTCGGTGAGCACCCGCAACGGGGGGAACTCATCGCGACCCACGGAGCCGTCGACGCGATGGAGCGGCTGCTGAACACCCACCTCGTCCGCGGCGATTGCGTCGCAGTGGAGAATCCGTGCTTCCTCGCCAGCGTCGGCACGATCCGCGTCAACGGGTACCGCGCGCTCCCCATGGAGCTCGACGAGCACGGCATGCGCCCCGATCATCTGGCGCGGGCGCTCGGAGCGGGCGCAAGAGCGGTCATCGTCACCTGCCGTGGTCACAACCCCGGCGGGATCGCCCTCTCCGCGGCTCGTGCCGATGAACTACGCACGGTTCTCGAGCGATACCCCGAGGTGCTCGTCATCGAAGACGACCACTTCTCACTCCTGTCGGTTCGCGACTATCAGCGGGTGATCCCGGACAACAGCCGACACTGGGCGGTCGTCCGGTCCGTCGCGAAATTCCTGGGTCCGGATCTGCGGGTCGCGCTCGTCGATGCCGACCCGACCACGGCCGCCGCGCTCGACGCCCGGCTGCGTTCCGGCCGCCCCTGGGTCAGCCACCTGCTGCAGACCACCGCGGCGCATCTGCTCACCGATCCGGCGACGACCGCGCTCATCGCCACCGCACGCCTCGAATACGCCCGTCGCACACGACTTCTCATCGACGTGCTCGATGCCCGGGGAGTGGCGTCGACCATGGGACCGCCCGACGGGATCAACGTGTGGGTCGATCTCCCGCCCGAGGTGCCCGCGGAGCGGGTCGGCGTCGAACTGGCGCGCCTGGGGTGGGCCGTGCAACCCGGGACGGTCTTCGCCGTCGACGGCGCCGAGCAGCGAAATGGTCTGCGCGTCACCACCTCCCGGCTCGACCGGGCGACCGCGAAGACCTTCGGCACAGCGCTCGCCGGGGCGGTCGGACAGGGCTGAGGACCCACCGACCCGACGACGGGCTCACCCACCGGGATCGGTTGCCGACCCCGGTGGGGGTTGTCACACCGCCGGTCCGGTCAACCGGTCGGTGCCGTGAGTGCCCTTGTCCCGAGGCTCGTCGTCCGGCGCCGGGTCGACCGTCGGCTCGGCGGGCGCCGATCCGTTCGCCTGGTCGACGTAGTCGGGGTCGATCTTCTCGAGGTGTCGTATCGCGTCGGCATCGATCGCCTCGAGCTCGCCGGTCGCGATGGCGTTGGCCTGTTCCCGTACATGCTCGTCGACCTGAGCGGTCAGCACGTGGCGGGAGACGATCAGCGGATCGTGTCGGAGGTCGAGATAGAGCGACAGACACATGCCGATCATCACCACGACGAACGGCAACGCGGCGATGATCGCCATCGTCTTGATGCCGTCGAGGGCGTCGTCGCCGCTGATGGCCAGCAGCAGCGCAGCCACGACACCGGTCAGCACGCCCCAGAACACGGTGAGGGGACGCGACGGGTGTTCGACGCCGCGCTGCGAGAGAGTGCCCATCACGAGGGACGCGGAGTCGGCGCCGGAGACGAAGAAGATGCCGACCAGGATCATCACCAGCGCCGAGGCCACCCCGGTCCACGGCAGGTGGGCGAGCACGTCGAACAGCGTGCTCTCACTGGCCGCGGTGGCCGGATCGAACGCCAGGGTGCCCTCGATGTCCTGATGGATCGCGGTACCGCCGAAGACGCAGAACCAGACCAGCGAGACCGTCGTGGGTACCACCATCACACCGATCACGAACTCGCGGATGGTGCGGCCGCGGCTGATCTTCGCGAGGAACAGACCCACGAACGGGGTCCAGGACACCCACCACGCCCAGTAGAAGATCGTCCAGTCCGCCAGCCACTGATGACCCTCCTCGGTCATGATCGTGGCGTCCGAGCGGGCTGCGAAGCTCGTCAGATCGGTGAAGTAGGCGCCGAGGGTCGTCGGCAGCAGGTTCAGGATGAAGATCGTCGGTCCGACGACGAACACGAACAGTGCCAGCACGATTGCGAGCACCATGTTGATGTTGGACAGCCACTGGATGCCGCGCGCGATCCCCGACACGGCCGACGCGACGAACGCGGCGGTGAGGATGGCGATGATCGCGACCAGCAGCATCTTCGTCGGCTCGTTGACCCAACCGAGGGTGTCGAGTCCCGATCCGATCTGCAGCGCGCCTAGGCCGAGTGATGCCACCGTCCCGAACAGCGTCGCGAAGATCGCGAGGATGTCGATGATCTTCCCGCCCGGGCCGTTGGCCACCCGCGGTCCGAGGAGCCGGGTGTACACCGCACTCATCAACTGGGTCCGGCCCAGCCGGTACGTGCTGTAGGCCAGCGCCAGCCCGACGACCGCGTACATGGCCCACGGGTGGAAGCCCCAGTGGAACATCGTCGTCGCCATGGCCGCGCGGATGTCGTCGGAGCCGATCTCCGGTGGCGGACTGGCGAAGTGGTAGAGCGGCTCGTAGGCACCGAAGAACATGAGGCCGATGCCCATGCCGGCACTGAACATCATCGCGATCCAGCTCACGGTGCGGAACTGCGGCTTCTCCCCGGTCCGGCCGAGCGGAATCCGGCCGTACTTGGACACGGCGAGGAACACCGCGAAGATCACGAAGCCGGTGGCGGAGAGGATGAACAGCCAGCCGAGGTTCTTGGTGATCCAACCCAGCACCTCGGTGGTCGTCGTGTTGAGACTCTCCTTGTCCCCGATCCCCCAGATCACGAACGCGATGACCAGTACCGCGGTGACCGTGAAGACCACCGGGTCCAGTGTCTGCTTCGGACGCCCGKTGA
Source organism: Gordonia sp. UCD-TK1 (assembly GCF_001691435.1). Taxonomy (NCBI): domain Bacteria; kingdom Bacillati; phylum Actinomycetota; class Actinomycetes; order Mycobacteriales; family Gordoniaceae; genus Gordonia; species Gordonia sp. UCD-TK1. The sequence continues at coordinate 2,950 of NZ_LZMP01000012.1, forward strand.
TCACATCCTGTTCACTTGTCATTCGTCAAGCCAATCAATCTCGGTTCAGGTATTCAAGTTCGTCCGAGCGCACGGTTGAGTATCTCAACGATCACGGGATCGTCCAGGCCGAGCTCGCGAGCGGTTTCGACGTACTGCTTGGCAGCCGCGAAACCCGCGTCGAGCGCATCGTGGCGACCCGCCTTGATGAACGAGCCCTGCCGCCCGCGGGTCTCGATGACGCCGGCCGCCTCGAGTTCCCGATAGCTCCGCGCGACGGTGTTGGCGGCCACGCCGAGCCGCGAGGCGAGCGCCCGGACCGTCGGCAGACGCTCGCCGCTGAGCAGCTCGCCGGACTCGATGAGCTCGATGATGCCGACTCGTACTTGCTCGAAGGGCGGCCGGTCGGAGGCCGGGTCGATCTGCAGTGCGTCGAGCGCCGCCGGGGTGTCGGGGGTCACCGGATACTCCCCCTCACCGGGGATCACGGGCCAACGGACACGACATGCACCGCGGCCCACCGCGGCCCGATCCCAGTTCCCGACCCTCGATCTCGATGACCTCGATGCCCGAGTCCCGGAGTCGCCGGTTGGTCTCGACGTTCCGGTTGTAGGACACCACCACCCCGGGCGCGAGGGCGAGGGTGTTGTTGCCGTCGTCCCACTGCTCCCGCTCGGCCGTCACCGGGTCGAGCCCGGTGTCGATGACACGCAGTTTGGTGATGCCCATCGCCTCGGCGGCGGCGTCGACGAAGGGCCGCTCCCCGGTGATCCGGACCGCGTCGGTCGCAGCGTCGTGGACGAGGGTGAACGCGGACATGGTGTCGCGGATGTTGGGATACATCACCACGGCGTCGGTGTCGACCATCGTGCAGACGGTGTCGAGGTGCATGAAGGCGCGCGACTGCTCGATCGGCACCGCCAGCACGGTGTGCGCCAGGTGGTCGTCGAACAGACTGCGCGCCAGTGCTTCCGCCCCGGCGGGCGTCGTCCGTTCGCCGACCCCGACGGCCACCACTCCGGCGGCGAGCAACAGCACGTCACCGCCTTCGATGGGCGCGACCTGCGATTCGTAGGCCCGCCGCGCCCCGGTGAATCGCGGGTGGTGGGCGTAGATGAGATCGGTCAGTGACGTCTCCCGCGCGCGGGCGGGAAGCGCGAGCGAGGTGATCGCGAACCGGCCGCCGATCCAGAACGAACTGTCGCGGGTGAACAGCAGATTCGGCAGCGGTTCGATCGCGAACTCGGGTCCGTGGTGCATCCGACGCACGAGCGAGGACCGCTCGGCAGAGGGTGTGATCGGCAGCTCGTCGAACGTCATGCCGGCCGTCAGTACGTACGCGAGGTCGGTCGGCGACAACCCCCGCAGATGGGTAGCGAGATCTTCCGCGAGGTGTGTGCCCAGCCGCCGCGCGCTCACCGCCGCGGCGATGCCCTGGATGCGGGCCGCACCGCTGTGCGCGATGGTCTCGGCGAGCAGGTCACCGAGGAGATAGACGTCGGTTCCCCGCTCGCGCAGCACCTCTGCGAAGGCGTCGTGCTCCTCCTGCGCACGCCCGACCCACGGCAGCCCGTCGAACAGGAGCTGGTCGCTGTTGCGCGGGGTGAGCCGACGCAACTCGTCGCCCGGGCGGTGCAGCATGACCGCTCGCAGGGTGCCGACCTCCGAGTCGGCGCCGAGGGCGTAGTCGTAGGCGGGCGCGGTCATCGCTCAACCGTAATTCGTCGTCCGCCCGCGCACATCACTCATCGTCTGCGCGGGCCTTCGTGTCGGTCGGCGTCATCGTCGGGCCGTCGCCCACGATCACCGGCGCGGTCTCCCGCGCGAAGATCCAGAGGACCAGTGCCACCGCGGCCACCACCCCGGTCAGCACGAACGCCGGCCCGAAACCGACCCGATCGGCGACGAATCCCACGATGACCGGACCGGTGACGGCACCGAGGTCCGACGACATGCCATAGGCCGCCAACGCCGAACCGCCTTGCTGACGGTTGCCGAGGACATCGGCGAGAGCGGCTTGATGGGTGGGTGCGAACAGTCCCGAGCCCACCCCGGCGACCACCGACAACGCCAGTGCGACGCCCACGTTCGGCGAGAACCCGAGCGCGATGGTGGCGACGACGGTGATGACGAGTCCGGGCAGCATGATGGGCCGCCGTCCGAACCGGTCCGACAGACGGCCCGCGATCAGGATCGCCAGCACGTTGCCCGCGGCGTAGATCGCCAGCACGATTCCCGCCATTCCCGCTCCGGCACCGAGACTCTCGGTGATGAACAGCGGCACCACCGCGACCCGGACCCCCATCGACGCCCAGCCCTGGGTGAAGTTGGACGCGAGGATCGCCCGGTAGGCGCTGTCGCGCAGGGCGGTCCGGAAACCGATCAGCCCGCCCGTCGGGCCGTCGGCCTGATCCGGTGCGATCACCTCCCGCAACTGGGTCGCCACCACCGTCGACGCGACGAGCAGCGCGACCGCGTACACCACGAACGGGACCCGGAGTCCGAAGCCGACCAGCGCCGCCCCGATGAGCGGACCGGTGATGCTGCCGATGAGGAACCCCGCCGAGAAGAAGCCCGACACGCGACCGCGAATGTCGCTCGGCGCCATACGGATCAGCAAGGCCATCGCCGAGATGCTGAACATCGTCGACCCGATGCCGCCGAGACCGCGGAAGATCAGCAGCTGCCAGTAGGACTGGGCGAACGCGCACGCCAGAGTGCTGGCCGCGACGATCAGCAGACCGGTCAGGTAGATGCGCCGCTCGCCGAAGACGGTGACCAACCGTCCCGTTGCGGGCGCGAACGCCAGGCGCATCACCGCGAACGCCGAGATGACCGCGGTCGCGGCGGTGAACGAGACGTTGAAGGTGCGGGCGAAGGTCGGCAGCGCGGGCGCGATGAACCCGTATCCGAGTGCGATGACGACGTTCGCCGACAGCAGCACCCAGATGCCGCGGGGGATCTGCCTCATGGCAGCTCGGGGAGGTCGTCGAGGGCCCGCGCGGTGAGGGTCCGGCCGAGCTCGATCATCTCCGAGGCCTTGTGGAAGTCGAGCGTGCGGACCGTCCGGCGGGGTACCCGGATCAGCACGTCGGGCGGATAGCCGGCTACCTGGTAGCGGGTCAGGGCCTCCTGCATGATGTCGAGCGACCGGCTCAGCACCTCCACGCGTCCCATCCGGGCCGGTTCGTCGACGCCGAAGGCGGGCGCCACCTGTTCGGCGGACGGGACGGAGCCGGACTCGGCCGCGGCATCGACCGCGACGGCGCCGCCACCGGTGGCGGCCACCGCCGCATCGGACGCCTCGGCCTCCCCCGAGGGCATCTCGTGGCCGAGCCGGTCACGGACCGCGCGGATGAACTCGTTGTCGAGGATCGGCGCCACGTTGCGCCGCAGCAGTCCCCTGGCCTTCTGTTCGCGCGTGGCGCCCGCTTCCGGGCCACCGTCGGAACCGATGATGACGCCGATGGTCACATCGCTGGGCACCGTCGAGGTGGGCGCCACCGGCAGCGGGTCGAGAATCCCGCCGTCGGCCAGCAGCCGCCCACCGTGCTCGTGCGGGCTGATGACGCCCGGGATCGCGATCGACGCACGCAGGGCGTCGGCGAGGACACCGCGCTGGAACCAGACCGCGCGGCCGGCGTTCAGATCGGTGGCGACCGCGGTGAACGGGACGGGCAGGTCCTCGATCGCGGTGTCTCCGAGGATCTCCCGCACCCGCAGCAGGATCCGCTCGGCCCCGATGACGCCCGGCTTGGTCAGCGAGACGTCGAGCAACCGGACGACGTCGAGCTGGGACAGACCCGAGATCCAGTCCACGTAGTCGTCGAGTTTCCCCGCGCAATACAACCCGCCGACGAGAGCACCCATCGACGAGCCGGCGACGGTGACGATCTCGAACCCCCGCGCCTCGAGTTCGGCGATCACCCCGATGTGCGCGTAACCGCGGGCGCCGCCACTTCCCAGAGCCAGCGCCACGCGCGACGGTCGAGCCATGGGCCAACAGTACCGCCGCCTGTTCTGCTCCCCGACATCGCAACTGGCGGAGACGGCTACTGCTCGGTGAGGAGTCGCCGCGGCCCCGGGCCGAGTTTGTTCAGTTCGTCGCCGGGGTTGAGGAGATGGCACTCCCCCAGCGACAGGCAACCGCAACCCACGCAGGACCCGATCATGTCCCGCATGTTCTCGAGCAGTGCGATGCGCTGGTTGATGTCGTCCATCCAGCGTTTCGACGCCGCTTCCCACATCGATTTCGGGGGCGACTCGTGGTCGCCCAGTTCGGCGAGCACCTCGCCGATGACCGACAGCGGAATCCCGGCGACCTGCGACGCGCGGATGAATGCGACGCGCCGCAGCATCGCCCGGTGGTAGCGGCGCTGGTTCCCGGAGGTGCGCCGGCTGAAGATCAGGCCCTGGTCCTCGTAGAAGCGGACCGCCGACGGGGCGATCCCGGCTCGCTGGGCCAGCTCGCCGACCGAGAGCTCCAGCTTCTTCAGCGTCATGGGTCGATGGTAAGCGCCACCGACGGCGTCGTCCCCGGTGCGCGACCGGGGACGACGGGCAGCGCTCACCGTGGGGTCAGGTGCGGACGACCATCACCGGGCAGTCGGCGTGGTGCATCACCTTCTGGCTGGTCGAGCCCAGCAGGAGTCCGCGGAAGCCACCCCGGCCGCGACTGCCGACCACGAGCAGCGATGCGTCCGCGCCCGCCTCGTCGAGCAGCGCCTTCGCCGGCTCCTCGGGCAGGACGGACCGTTCGATCGTCACGTCCGGGTAGTCCTGGGCGTATCCGGCGAGGCGCTCGGCGAGCACCTCGACCGCGTCCTGGGTCATCCGCGCCACCTCGTCGGCGCCGATGCCGTACCCGTGGAGCGCGTCCGCGTCGAGCGGGGTCCAGGTGTGTACCGCGCGGAGCGGCACGTTGCGCAGCGAGGCCTGCCGGAACGCCTCGGCGACCGCGGCATCGCTGACAGGTGAACCGTCGACCCCCACGACCACCGGTCCGTCGGGGTTGCCCCCGGCGGCGACGACCGTGACCCGGCCGTGTGCGTGAGCGGCGACACTGGTGCTCACCGAACCCAGGAACAGGCCCTTGACGCTGCCGAGACGGCGCGTGCCGACGACGATCATCGCGGCGTCCTTGCCCAGCTCGAGCAGCACGCGCGCGGCGTCGCCGTCGACGATCGAGGTGGCGACCGTCACGCCGGGTGCCGCTTCTTTCGCGGCGTCGGCGGCCGCATGGACCGCGTCGGAGGCGTCCTGGCGGATGGCGTCGACGACATCCTGCGGGATGATCAGGCCGGGGGCGTAGTCACTCGTGCTGGCGTCGTACGCACCGACGACCTTGAGGTCGAGACCTTCGGCAGCGGCCGCCCGCGCCGCCCAGCGCACCGCGCCCGTGGCCGCGTCCGACCCGTCCACGCCGACGAGTATCGCATTCATGTTGTGGCTCATCTCCTCTGATCGCGACGGCCCCTGGCGGGGTCTTCGGTTCGGCCGCGGGTCGGCCCGGGCTCGCCCCGGGCGGCCCGGTATCGGCCCCGGCCCCCATCCTGCCCCGGCGCCGTTGCCGCGGCAATGAGTACGAGGTCCCGACCACCGTCGCTTTCTCCACGATTCGGGCGCCGTGTAACCTGGCGGACACCATGACGTCACCCCTTCCGCAGAACGGCACCAACGACTTTCGCGCAATCATGATCCACATCGGGATCACCGTCGCACTCGGACTCGGCCTGCTGTTCTTCGCGCATGCGTCGTCGGATCCCCTGCAGACCGTGTTGGTCGTCGCCTCTCCCGTCGTGGTTCTCCTGGGCGCGAGCACCATGCTGTACCGCACGTACCGGGTCTGGAAACGCAACGGTCGCTGGCAGGTGTGGCAGGGGGCGGCGTGGTTCCTGTTGTTCTTCTTCATCGTCATGCTGTTCAACTCCGCGCCGGTCCTCTTCGAATGACCCGGGCGGGGTCGCCCGGCGCCTGTTCGCCCCGGTGGACGCCCCCTGACCGGTAGAGTCGGGTCTTCCACGTGAGGTGAGGGAGGCGCCGTGTCCGTCGGTCCGACCCACGACGAACCACTTCCTCCGGGCGCTCTCGTCGGGCGTCACCGCATCGAGCGCCTCCTGCGCAGACGCGTCGCCGGCGCCGACTACCTGGCGACGGCCCCATATCCGGGGGCGCCCGCCGAGCGCGTGCTGCTCACCGTCGTGGACCGGGCCGCCTCGATCACCCCCGCGTTCGGCAATTGGTTCCGGGAAGCGATCGAAAAGGCCTCCGCGATGGCGCATCCCGGGATCGCGCGCATCACCGGACACGGCATCGTCGACGGCCGCGTCTGGGTGGCGGTGGCCCCCGTGCCCACCTCCGACGCCGCCCTGCTGATCCGGCGCCACCCCGACGGCATCGACATCGATCTGGCGGTGCGCATCGTCACCGTCGTCGGCGAGGCGCTCGACGCGGCCCATCGCCGGCGCCTGGTCCACGGCAACGTCTCCCCCGCCGACATCCTGCTCACCGGCTCCGCAGACCCGACCGTCGCCGGGGCGTCGGTGCCCGGCGCCGTCACGCTCACCGGTTTCGGCCTGACCGCGCCGACGGCGGGCGACGAGATGCCGCACCCGGCAGCCGATGTCGCCTCGTTGGGACGTACCCTCGTCGAAATGCTCACCGGCGCCGGGAGCGAAGCGAGCGGGCCGAATGTGACCGGCACAAGCTCGGTCGCTCGGCACCGGGTGTCGGGTGCAGTGTCGCCGGCGTTCTACGCCGTGCTGGCACGGGCGCTCGACGCCGATTCAGAACACCGATACCGCACCTGCGCGGAATTCGTCCGAGCGGCCGAGCTCGCCCTGCACCTCACCCACTCCGACGGCGAACCGCCGACCGAGGTCATCCCCGCCAGCCACCCTGAATCCGAGTATGAGTTCGCCGCAACCGATTCCGACACGACGGAGGTCGTGGACGCGGGGCCGGCCGCCGGCGTCCCGCGCGTGTTCCAGCCCGCCGGTCACCCGGATCGGCCGACCGAGGTCGTCACCGACCGGCCGCGGGGGGCCGGGCCGGTGAACCGGCCGTCGACACCCCGACCGTTGGCGCCCCCGCCGACGGCCTCCCCGTCGATGCGTCGACGACGGCTGATCGCGCCGTTCTTCGTCGCCACGGCGATCGTCGCGGTCGTCGTCGGAACGGTGATGCTGCTCGGCGCCCGCACCACACCGCCGCCGTGGCCGGCGGGCGTCGCTCCTATCGCTGCCGCCTTCCCGCAACTCCTGCCGGAGACGCCCGAGGCGTCGGGATGGGGAGATGCCGACTGTGAGCCCGTCGTCGGAGACGGCATCGACGGGATCTCGTGCACCGACGCCGCGAACGTCGGATTCGTGGTGTGGCACACGCCGACGTCACCATCACGCGCTGCCGTCACCACCCGCCTCAAGGGCTACCCCGGGGATGAGATCAGCTGGCGCGACGGTCCGGCGTCGGCGAGCCGGGACAGCGTCGTCGACGGTTGGGTCGTCACCAATTTCAGCGGGCCACCGCATGCGCAGTACACCCTGGTGACGACGTGGCCCGGACACACCGGCCGCGAGATCCTCGACGACTGGTGGCGCACGGCGCCGCTCGGCTGACCCCGATGAGGCGGCCCGTGCCGCCTGTCGTCAGCGTCCGCGCAGCCCGTCGATCCGGCCGGCGACCTCCATCGCGGTCGACGGACGGGAGCCGGCGAGGGCGAGACAGTTGGCGATGAGGGTGCGCTCGTCGCGGTCCAGGTTCTCCGAGAGCGCCGGCGGCGTCGACAGCGCCGCCCGGATCGCCAGCAGCGGCTGGGTGTCCGGCACCTCCCCGTACACCCCGTCGCCGGTGAGGGCACGGTGCAGACACGCCCCGAGCGACCAGATGTCGGTCGCCCGCGACGGCACATCGCCGGCCAGCAGCGCGGGGTCCATGTACTGCACCGCCCCGGGCTGGGCGAAGCTCGTGATGGGCTCGTCGGCCGCCAGCACCCGGGCCAGACCGAGATCGGAGATCTTGCCGCCGGTCTCGGTGACCATGATGCTCGACGGCGTGATGTTGGCGTGCGCGATACCGGCCTCGTGCAAGGCGTCCACGCCGCGCGCCGCGTCGGCGATCGCCGCCAGCTTCTCGTCTCGACTGAGCTCGCGCGCCGGACTACTCAGCGAGCCGAGCGGGAAATACTCCATCGCATACATGAACTGGCCCTGCAGCACGGCGTCGTAGAGCCCGGCGAGGTAGGGCGACACGACCGCGGCGAACGCCCGCAATTCGCGTACCCCGCGGCGGTAGGCGTCGTCGCTGCAGACGCCGCCGAAGACCTTCACCACGACGCGGTCGGTGGCCAGGCCCAGTCGCGCGGGGGGTACGGCGAGATAGAACGTGCCGTTGCCCCCCATGCCGAGCTTCTCGAGCACCGTGAAATCCGCCAGCTGCTGCGGGATCTCGACTTCTGGCATGTCAGTGCCTCTCCGATGATGAGCCGATGTTCGGACCGGACGGATCGTCGGCCGCCCTCGTGGGTGCGGATGGTGCGGCCGGAGACGGGTAGAGCATCGCGACGCGGTCGCCCAGCGATTCCTCGCTCGTCTCGGTGTTGTCGACGACGGTGACCGGAACGGGTACGGCCGAATCGCCTTCGTCCGATCCGGCGACGGTGAACGACACGGCGTTGTCGCGGTGTCGGCGGGGATCCTGCACCGACACCGAAACCCCCTGTTCGGCAACAGCGTTGAGGTCGGCCAGCCACCGACGCCGAGAGCCGGATGCGACGACGGTCAGCGACCGCGACCCGAAGAGCGCCAGACCCGCGGCCATCAACGCAGCGGYCCGCCCGCTGCGATCGTCCGCGGCGATACAGGTGATGGTGCTACGACTCGGTGCCACAGTGTCATCGGCGGTCTCGTCGACGACGGCCACCGGAGCCGATCGCAGCGACTCCCCCAGAAGCCGGTCGCCACTGTCCACGAGGACGAGGTCGGCATTGGCGTTCTCCGACATGGCCTCGAGGTCGGCTGCGGGATCGGCGCTGAACCGGCACAGCACCGACACGGCACCCGCGCCGGTCAGCGACGAGCCCAGCTCGTTGAGGCGCTCGACGGCCGATGCGATCGCCGCGAAGTCCGGTACGACCGGAATCCCGACCTCGAGCGGACGCACGGACCGGTCCGGGGCGGTGAGCAACCCGGCCAGGACGACGTCGAATCCCGTGGTGCAGTCCAGCATTCGCCGATGCCGCGCCCGCAGGTCGGCGGTCGTGCCGACGGGATCACGCATCAGCACCAGAACCCGCGGGGCAGTGGCGGTGGCCAGGGCGCGACGTTCGGCGGCGGCGATGTCATTGGCCACCACCTTGTCCGGATACACCACGCGCAGCAGGGGTTCGGTCAGGATCGTGGTCACGAGCGCCATCACCACGAGCATCGCGAACAGTTCGTCACTCAGCACACCGAGTTCGCGCCCCGCGGCCAGGATCACCAGCTCGGTGAGTCCCCGCGTGTTCATGAGCACCGCGATGGCCGCGCTCTGTCTGGTGGGGATGGCGCTCGCCCGCGCGCCCGCATAAGCGCCGAGGAACTTGCCCGCGATCGCGACGAGCAGGACCAGCAGCAGCTGCCCCATGCCCGCGACGCCGATCTGGGTGAGGTCGACGTTGAGGCCGGTGACGACGAAGAACATCGGCAGCAGGAGCAGCACGCTCGCCTGCTCGAGCCGTTCGAGGATCTCCCGGTGCAGCTTTTCGGCTCCCACCTTCGGCATCACCGCGCCGAACACGAAGGCGCCGAAGATCTGATGGATGCCGATGACGTCGGTGGCCGTCGCCGAGAGGAAGAGTCCGATCAGGATGACCGCCAGGATGTCCGGCGTGAGCCGGCCGGCGCTGTCGCGCCAAGCGATCAGCTTCGCCAGCAGTGGACGGACGACACCGAACATCACCGCGGCGTAGACGAGCGTGAGTCCGACGATCTTGGCGACCTCGAGGGGACTGCCGCCCTGGATGATGGCAATGATGAACGCCAGCAGTGTCCACGCGAGGATGTCGTCGATGGCGGCGGCGGCCAGGCTGAACACCCCGGGAATCGTTCTCATCATCCCGCGGTCGGTGAGGATCCGCGCCAGCACCGGGAAGGCGGTGATGGACATCGCGACACCCATGAACAGCACCATCCCCAGCCGCTCGATCTCCATTCCCCCGACCATGTTGTGCGAGGGATAGAGCAGCAGGCCGAGGGCTGCGCCGAGGGCGAACGGCAGCGCGATCGAGAATGCCGAGATGCTGGCCGCCGCGCGTTCACGCCCTTTGGTCAGCCGCATGTCCAGTTCGAGGCCGACGATGAACATGAACAGCACGAGGCCGATCTGGGCCAGTGCTCCCAGCAGCGGCCGGACGTCGTCCGGGAAGAGCCACTGGTCGGGATTGCCGGGCAGGAGCCCGAGCAGGCTGGGACCCAACGCGATCCCGGCGGCGATCTCGCCCACCACGGCCGGCTGACGGCAGGCACGCGCGATCATCCCACCCACCCGGGCGGCGGCGATGACGATCGCGACGTCGAGCAGCAGGAAGGCGACCGTGTGTTTGTCCATGACCTCGGGTCCGTTCTCAGATACGGGCGTGGTGTGACTCGAAGATGAAGTGGCGCCCGCCGATCCGGACATGCGACCCCGGCACCAGCACGTGGGCACGATGCGGGAGCAGCCGGGTCTCCCGGYTGCCGCTGCTCGGATCGGCGACGAAGGTGCCGTTCGCCGACCCGAGGTCGACCAGCTGCACCGTCCACTCCACCAGCCGGATCTCCACATGGCGGCGCGAGAGCTGACCTGTCTCGTCCTGCACGCGAATCGGTTTCGGTGAACCCGCCGGTCCACCGCCGGCCGAGCCCGGTTCCCGGCCGATCACCAGGTCCTCGTCGAGGAGGAAGGTGAACCCGTTGTCGAGCAGCAACCAGCCCAGCGGCGGCCGCTCCCCCTCGACGAGGAATGTCGTCAACTGGTCCATCCGGATTCCGCAGACCCCGCACAGCCACGACTGCGGATGGTTCAGATGGCCTCGTGAACAACGGATGCCGTGCACCATGGCCCGCGACGCCTCGATCTTGACGACCTCGGTCGCGGGTTTCTGATGCTCCTCCTTGGGCAGCGGCGCGCGCGGTTCGAGCGGTTCGGCGAACGGATTCGGCGCGGGAGCCGGCTCGACGCGGGGCCGGCCGCTCGGCGGGGTGGCGTCCCGCGGCGGCCGCTCGAGTGGGTGGGAAGCGTTCGGAGACAACGGTTCCGACCCGAACGGACCGCCAAGCGGAGTCGAGGTGAACGGCAACGGATCGGGCGCCGGCAGGTCGGCACCACCATCGGCGCCGGGCGCCATCCGCTCGGTCGTGCCCATCGGGTCCGGCTCCGGCGGCAAGTCGTCGAAGGGTGACCGCTTCCGGATGGGCTCGGGCGCCGGGGGTTCCGGCGCCCCGGGTGCCGGCTTGTCGAGACCGTCCAGGGCCTCGGTCGGTGGACCCGCGTCCGGGTCGGGTCGGGACGGTTCGACGGCCGGTTCCGGCCGCGCCGCCGCCGGCTCCGGCCGCGGCTGCGGCGGGCGCTCGGCCAGGGAGTGGAATTCGGTGCCGCGCAACCCCAATGGGGTGTGAAGCAGCGCGCCTGCGGCAGGCACCGTGCCCTGGACCAGGTCGAAGCGCTCGTCACCGACCTCCGCGGGCATCGTGCCGGCGAGGTAGAGCCCGAGACCCTCGAACGGCCACGGCACGGCGCGGTCATAGGAGTCGCCCGCGGGCGGCTCGATCCGCTTGCCGTCGGTCTCCCCGTACACCCGACCCGAGAGGAAGATCGCGATGCCGGCATTGTCGGGAGCCGCGAAGGCGATGTCGACAGGGTCGTCGGCGGTGGCCACCAGCTGAGCCAGCGCCCGTACCAGGTGCCGGCCCCGCCGCGGTGCCGAATCCGGCACGACCACCGCTGATTCGATGTCGAGCAGATCGGTGAGGAAGGACGCGGGCACCGCGTCGTTCGTCAGGCACAGGAACGCCGGGGTGCGGATCACGATCCCCGCACCGGGGATCAGCGTCACCGTCGGCGTGACGCTCGGGATGTCGCCCGGACCGGTCACAGGAACCGTCCTCCCTGGAATCGCCAGTGGGGGAAGACGGCGCGTAGTGGACCGTTGACCGCCACCCACACCAGCAACCAGGTGGTGACGAACTGGACGGTGAACACGACGGGCGACGGTTGCAGCGGCTCCGGGATCAGTCCGGTGCCATCGATCACGATCCACACCAGGATGCCCTCGTTGATCGCCGTGAGGAGCCCGAAGAGCGTCGGCCAGTCCTTTTCCCAACGGAACTGCTGCAGGAAGTGGTACAGGAATTCCCAGAGCACCCCGAGGACGATGACGGTGACGAGCACGGTGAAGGCGACCCGGTAGACGTCGAGGATCGACGGGTCCCCCGAGGAGATGAGCCACAGGAACGGGACGAGCACGATGGTCCACAGGCCGCCGAGGATGCCGAGCACCAGCACGCGGGTCTGGATTCGCCCCCACAGGGTGGGCAACATGTCAGTCGACTCCCTTGTTGTTCATCCAGCGCCACCACTGGGCGGTCGATCGCCAGGGCGTCAGTCGTCGACAGAACCCCTGGCGGGCAAGGTCGTCGACGATCTCGAGGGCGGCGATCTGCAGACCGAGGAAGGTGTCGACGCCGGGAAAGTAACCGCCGAGCGTCGCGCTGCCCGAGGCGTACAGCTTGCCGTTCCCGCTGCGTGTCCCCTTCAGCTCGAAGTCGCGTTCGACGTCCATGCGACCGACCGGGTTGATGCCGGCGCCGGTGTGGTCCAGCAGATCACGCAGCAGGCGGTGCTCGCGGACGTCGGCTTCGAGTCCGGTGCAGTCGATCACGTAGTCGGCGTAGATCTCGAAGGTGCCGTCGGGCCGGTGGTCCTGCCGGATCGGTGCGTGCGGGTCGACCCGCACGGTGGTCACCACCCCCTGCCCGCCCGCAGCCGGCAACAGACTCTCCGCCTTGCCGACGGCGACGCGGTACCAGCCCTCGCGCCGCCCGCGGGCCAACTGCTCCTGCCAGTCGTCGCGGACCGGAGTGTTGGTCCCGCCCATCTGCTTGTACGCCTCCGCCCGCTCGTGCCCCTCGAGCTTGCGCATGCGGGCCTTGAGCTGCCCGCCCCAGACCGACTTCGGATAGTTGAAGCCCTGGTAGGCCCAACCGTCTTTGCCCTTGCGCCGCATGAAGATGTGCGGGCCGTGGGGTTTGTCGTAGTACGTGCGGAAGAGGTGCACGATCTGCGTCTGGAGCCCGTACGCGTCGCGATCGTCGATGAGCCGCTGCAGGACCCGCGACGCGACGATCCCCGCACCGCGGATCACCACGGTGCCGGGTTTGCGTTGCAGCGACTGGTAGATGTGCTCGTGCGACTCGTAGGCGTTGACGACCTTGCTGGCGTCGCGGTAGGTCTCGCGGAACGCCTGGAGATCGGGCAGGAGCTTGATGCCCGGGTATCCGATCGCGACATGGACCCACTGGCTGCGGAAGGCCACCCGCTTGGTGGGCGAAGTCCCCTGCGGCGGTGTGAGAATCGTGAAGTAGCCACCGGCGGCGCGGCGTCGGATCATCCGGACCTGACCACGGTGCAGGCACTTCAGGTAGCCGATCCGTTCGCATTCCTTCTGCATCGACTCGAACGCCTGCCCGGCCCTCGGCGTGTAGAAGTTCGCGAAGACGGGCTCCACCAGCACATTCCACAGCGGCTTGAGCTTCTTGTCCGCCCAGGCCTCCCGCACCGCGTACGACGGGAAACCCCAGATGTTGTCCGGGGTCGACGCCGAATCCGAACGCAGGCGCTCCGTGCGCGGGATCTGCGACACCCGGGTCAGGTACTCGTAGCTGTGCCAGGGCACGTCCTGGGGGCCGAGCACCGCGATCCGGTCCAGCGGCACCCCGCAGATGCGCAGATAGTCGACGGTCACGAATGACCCGATGCCCGAGCCGACCGTGACGAACGGGACGTCGACGATCGGGATGCCCGCGGCCTCGACCATCGCATCGGTCCAGATGTCGGTGTCGACCAGCCCCGGTGTCAGATCACCGACTGCACCTGCGGGCCCGGGAGCGCCTCGCCCGGGCGCCGCCGGAACAGGCCCAGGGCCCGGCCGCGGCGCGGGGGGCGCCTGGCCGGGCATCGGTCCGGGACGAGGCGGAACGGGCGGTGGGGGTCCCGGGCGACGCGGGGCGGGCCCCGGTGGCCGCGGACCCGGCGCGCCCGGCAGGGGCCCGCCGGGGTCGGGGACGACACGCGTCGGACCGTGCGGCGGCTGGGTCACGACCGGACCCGGGTGCGTGGTACCGCCGGCAGGCCGCGTCGACCGACGCGGGCGGCATGCGTCGCGTCCCTAGAACGCCGGGACGCGTGCGGAACACGACGGGACATCGCTCCTCCAGGTGAGCAGACGCGGGCACGGATGGTGCGGTAACTCTAACCCGCGGCGATGCTCGCGACGGGGTTATATAACCCGAACGAATTACACCCGTCGCACCAGGTCAGCCCCTGAACTGCACGGAGTCGGGCAGGCCTGCCGGTGAACGCACCGGTGCATTGTGCCGGTATCGAACGTGACATCGAGTGTTGACAAATAGCGGCCCGTCGAAATACGTTCGAGTCATCCGCTGTGGTCTGTTTCACCGACCGAGCCGCCCACGCCGAAGGGATGCGACGATGACGAAAGCACTGACCCGGACCGACCAGGAGCACGAGGCGCCCGCCCGCTACGTGCCGCAGCACGACAAGACCGGCGGCGACCACGACTTCGCCCAGGTCCTCGACGACCTGTCCGCCGCGTCCGTCCACCGCAACTTCGATCCCTACGTCGACATCGACTGGGACGCGCCGGACATGGCGATCGTCGAGAACGATCCCCGGTGGATCCTGTCCTACGAGGTCGATCCGATCGGCCGCCATCCGTGGTACCAGCAGCTTCCGCAGGAGAAGCAGATCGAGATCGGCATGTGGCGCCAGGCCAATGTCGCGAAGGTCGGCCTGCAGTTCGAGTCGGTCCTGATCCGCGGACTGATGCAGTACAGCTTCAAACTCCCCAACGGTGCGCGCGAGTTCCGCTACACCACGCACGAATCCAAGGAGGAGTGCAACCACACCCTGATGTTCCAGGAGTTCGTCAACCGGACCGGCATGGACGTCCCCGGGGCCAAACTCGGCTACCGGCTCATCTCCCCTCTCGTTCCGCTGGTCTCGACGATCTTCCCCACCGTCTTCTTCTTCGGTGTGCTCGGTGGCGAGGAACCGATCGACCACATCCAGAAGGACTTCCTGCGCACCCGCGCCAGCCTGCACCCGACGATGGCCGCAGTCATGCAGCTCCATGTCGCCGAGGAGGCACGGCACATCTCGTTCGCCCATCACCTGATCCGCGAGCAGGTGCCGCAGCGCGGACGCGTCCAGCGTTTCCTGTTGTCGCTGATGCTCCCGCTGACCATGCGCATCCTCTGTGGCGCCATCGTGGTGCCGCCGCGAAGCTTCGCCAAGCGGTTCGACGTGCCCGACGCGGTCATGAAGGACATCTTCTGGCGGTCGCCGGAGTCGAAGCGGTTCCTGCGCAACGTCTTCGGTGACGTCCGCATGCTCGGCGAGCAGAGCGGACTGATGAACCCGGTCTCGCGCCTGCTGTGGCGCGCGCTCGGCATCAGCGGCCGCCCGTCGCGGTTCCGCAGCGAGCCCACCTACACCGCGGCCTGAACCCGAACCCCGAACGCAGGTAGAACCCGAGACCATGCCCCACGTCGTCACCCAGGCGTGCTGCGGCGACGCGTCGTGCGTGTACGCATGTCCCGTCAACTGCATCCACCCCACGCCTGAAGAGCCCGATTTCGGCATCGCCGAGATGCTGTACATCGATCCCGCGACCTGCGTCGACTGCGGCGCATGTGTCAGTGCGTGCCCGGTCGGCGCCATCGTTCCGGGACATCGCATGCCGGCTGGGCAGGAACGGTTCGTCGAGGTCAACGCGACCCAGTACCACGATCCGGCCGACGGAGCCGCGCGCTTCCCCGTCGACCCGGCCCGTCGGCTGCCCCTCGCGCCCATCGATCGTCCGCGGCAGCTGGCCGTCGACACCTCGATCTCGATCGGCATCGTGGGTTCGGGCCCGTCGGCGATGTACGCGGCCGACGAGCTGCTGCGGCAGCCACAGGTCTCGGTCGCCATGTACGAACGTCTCGACCGGCCGTTCGGGCTGGCACGGTTCGGCGTCGCGCCCGATCACCTGCACACCCGCAAGGTGATGGAGCTGTTCGACGACATCGCGCGCAACCCCCGACTGGAGATCCTGCTGAACACCGAGGTCGGGCGGGACCTCACCCTGGCCGACCTGCGCGCCCGTCACCAGGGCGTGATCTGGGCGGGCGGGGCACCGACCGATCGGCAACTCGCGCTGCCGGGTTTCGATCTCCCCGGAGTGTCCAGCGCGACATCCTTCGTGGGTTGGTACAACGGCCATCCCGACTTCGCCGACCTCGACGTCGATCTCGACACCGAGCGCGTCGTGGTCGTGGGCAACGGCAACGTCGCCCTCGACGTCGCACGCATCCTCGTCGCCGACCCGGGCACCCTCGCCGCCACCGACATCTCCCGTCCGGCACTGGCGAAGCTGCGGTCCTCGTCGGTCCGCGAGGTGGTGGTGATGGGCCGTCGCGGACCCGCGCACGCGGCCTTCACCCTGCCCGAACTCATCGGACTGGTCGACTCGGGGGTCCCGGTCACCGTCGACGCCGCCGACCTCGAAGCGCTGCCCGCACCCGCCGACCTGGACACCACGACTCGTGCCAAGCTCGATCTCCTGGCCGAGTGCGCCGCCCGCCCCGAACCCGAGGGCCGTCGAATCCGATTGGCGTTCTTCGCCTCTCCGATGGAGGTGACCGCCGGTGCGGACGGCCGCGCGAGCACGTTGACCGCGGGCCGCAACCGCCCGGTCACCGACGACTCCGGAGCCGCGGTCGGCATCGAACCCACCGGCGAGACGGTGGGGCTCGAGACCGGGCTCGTCCTCACCTCGGTCGGTTACCGCGGTGTCGCGGTCCCGGGTCTCCCGTTCGACGACGCGGCCGGGATCGTCCCGCACCTCGACGGCCGCGTGCTCGACGGGACCGTGCCCGTACCCGGGATGTATGTGACCGGCTGGATCAAGCGCGGTCCGTCGGGCTTCATCGGCACCAACAAGACCGACTCGGCGCAGACCGTCGCCTCGTTGCTCGACGACCTCGAGTCGAACGCGACCGAGGCCTCGGCGCCGCGTCGCCGTCGGTTGCTCGGCCGACGCCTCGGCGTCGCGTCGTCCGTCGCCGGCCTCGATTGACGGACTGCTGCGCTAGATTTCAGCCATGGGGCTCCCCGTGTACCAGCGCACCACCGTGCGCGCCGATCTGTCCGATCTGCCCGCCGACGTCGCCGCCACGCTGCGCGACCATGCCGACTCGACACAGCTCACCGTCACCGACGACCTGCCGGCGTGGATCACCCGGAGCATCAACCCGCCGTCGACCACGTTCTTCGGCAAGCTCTTCGGACGACGCAGCAACCCCGTCGACCCCGATTCCGAGCACCAGACGCTCATCGTGCTGCATCCGACCCACCTGATCGTCGTGGTGTCCGGGGCCGAACGTGGGGTGTCGGCGCTGTCGTGTCCGCTCGCCGTCGCGTCGATGTCGTCGACCCCGTATGTCCCGGAGTCGGACGGATTCTCGGTGACCGGGTTCGCCGGTCATGAAGGGCGCCCGGGCAGCTTCTACCTCGGAACAGGTGAGCCGGCGGGCACGGAATGCCGGGAGGCCGTTCGCTCGGCCATCGTCGCCGCCAAGAATCCGTGAGGACCGCGGACCGCACTGCCCCGCTCTCGCGACCCGCGCTGGGTCTCACACTCGCGCTGATCTCGTCGGCCTGTTTCGGCATCTCGGGGGTGCTGGCCCGGGCCATGATCGAGGCGGGATGGACGGCCGGTGCGACCGTCACCGTCCGCATCGCACTAGGCGGTCTGGTCCTGGCCATTCCCGGCTTCCTCGCCTTTCGCGACCGTCGGCAGCCGCTGCCCGAGCAGCCGGGCCGACGGTCCTGGACGGTGCTCGTCGCCTACGGACTCCTCGCGGTGGCCGGCTGTCAGCTGGCCTACTTCTATGCCGTGACCTACCTGCAGGTCGGCGTCGCGCTGCTCATCGAATACACCGCCCCGGTCGCCGTGCTGGTGTGGATGTGGTTGCGCCACGGTCAGCGTCCGGGTCGCGTCACCGTGCTCGGCGCGGCACTCGCGATCGGGGGACTCGCGCTCGTCCTCGACCTGACCGGCGACGTCCCGATCAGCGCGATCGGGGTGCTGTGGGCGCTCGCCGCGATGGTCGGGGCCGCCGCCTACTTCGTGATCTCCGCCGACGACCGCACGGGCTGGCCGCCCCTGAGCCTGGCCGCGGGTGGCCTGCTCATCGGCGCACTGGCCCTCGTCGTCGCGGGGCTGACCGGGATCCTGCCGATGACCATGACCACGGACCCGGTCGAGGTCGGTGCGCTCGAGGTGGCCTGGTGGATCCCGCTCGTGCTGCTGGGTGTGGTCTCGGCCGCCATGGCCTACGGCTTCGGCATCGCGGGCGGCCGGCTGCTCGGGGCCCGGGTGATGTCGTTCGTGGCGTTGTCCGAGGTGCTGTTCGCGGTGGTCTTCGCCTGGCTCGTGCTCGACGAACTGCCGGCACCGATTCAACTCGCCGGCGGCCTGCTCATCGTGCTCGGCGTCGTCTGCGTACGGCTCGGCGAAGCCGCCCCGGCGGTGTCGCGTGACTGAGAATCATCGTGCGCGTTTGTGAATAATGTTGCGCACCTTGCACATCTGTCCACAGGTTCGACGTGTCGGCACGGAATGTGTCGCACGTCGCAACGGGCCGGGGTAATCTCGTGCCCCATGTGGGGGGAGGAACCACGCGCGACGGGGATGTTCTCGAGGTTTGACTACATCGACGCCGCGCTCACGACTGCGGATCGGTTCACCGATCTCGTGCTCGGCGTCGGCGACCCCGACACCCGGCTCCCCGACACCCCCGCCTGGACGTTGACCGATTGTGTCGGCCATGTCGCGATGGCGCCGTCGCGCTTTCTCGAACTCGCGCGCGGCGAAGGTGAGTGGTGCTGTTCGGCGGTCGACGTACCCGACTTCAATGCCAAGCAGATCGCCAACCTGCCGACGCGCGACGTGACAGTGCTCTGCCGACGATTGACCGACGACCTCCGCGAACTCGTCGACGAGGTGTCGCATTTCCACGCGCAGGTCCCGAAGATGCACTTCGACGGCGACCGCGTCATCCGGGCCGACGCCGCTCTCGGCCTGCTGATCGGCGAGTTCGTGGTGCACGCCCGCGACATCGCACGCGCTGTTGGGGCCCGCTGGTGGGTCGAACCGGACGTGGTGCTGATGATCATCCGGGCACGCCAACACATCCTGCCCAGTTGGGTCGATCCGCTGCACGCCGCCGGGCACTCCGGCACCTACGACATCCGGCTCCGCGGGTGCGGCGAACGGCACGTCTACGAGTTCACCGACGGCGAGCTGCAGATCGATCCACCGGAGCCACGCCGGGCCGACGTCCACATCAGCGTGGACCCCGCGACCGCTCTCCTCGCCGGTTACGGTCGCCTGTCCCCGGGGTGGGTCGGACTCACCGGGAAGGGCATCGCCTGGGGTGCCCGGCCGTGGCTCGCACCGCGACTCGCCCAGCGGTTCCTGCCTGCCTGATCGCGCCCGCTACAAAGCGCGCGACCACCCCCCGCTCCCTGTTCCGAAAGAAGCACATAACCCTTGCTCCCTGAGGTGTGAGGAGCGATTGCGACGAGCCACGAAGGGCTGGCGAGCGTTGCACCTCGCCCTTCGTGGCTCGCTTCGCTCGCACCTCAGGGAGCATGAATCTGGACGCTCACGGGTGTTCTTTCGTAGTTCACAACGGCGCCGCCAGGCCTCAGATACTCCGGGCGCGCAATAACGTCGAGCGCCCCTGCCCCCTGAGGTGCGAGGAGCGAAAGCGACGAGCCTCGAAGGGCGGCAACCGTGGTCACCGGCCCCTCGAGGCTCGACATCGTTCTTCAGTTGTCTTTCGCGGGTGAGCCCCGGTCAGCGACCGGTCGGCGAACCCGCCGGACGGCTCGCCCGGCGTCCCTGCCCGCGGGCGCCCGCCCGCTGCTGGTCGCCGCCGCGCGACTGCCCGGCGCCGCGCGACTGCCCGGCGCCGCGTCCCTGGCCTCCGGTGCGCGCGTCCGACGAGCGCGAACCGCCCGCGCGCGAGTCGCTCCGAGCCGGACGGCCGCGGCCCTCGCCGCGAGTACCGCGCGAGTCACCGCCGGTGGCGTTCCGGCCGCCGCCGGTTCCGGCGCTCCGGCTCTCGCCACGAGCGCCGCCGTTGCCGCCCTGGCCTCGACCACGACCGCCGCGTCGACTCCCCTGCGAACGACCGCCCTGGGAACGACCTCCCTGGGACCGGCCGCCCTGTGCACCACCGCCACGAGCGGCTTCGGCGGCTGCGCGTGCCGCAGCGGACACGCGGTCGGCGCGCTCGCCGACCAGCTCGTCGACGGCTGCCGACGATGCGTCGACAGCGATGGGTGTCACCTTGATCTTGGCCTTGCGCAGTAGTTGTGCGACCTCGCGACGCTGCTCGTGCAGGCAGACGGTCACAACGTCGCCGGCCGAACCGGCGCGGGCGGTACGGCCCGAGCGGTGCAGGTACGCCTTGTGCTCGGCCGGCGGATCGACATGCACGACGAGTTCGATGCCGTCGACGTGCACGCCACGGGCGGCGACGTCGGTGGCGACGAGGACGCGGACGTCACCCTCGCCGAATGCGGCCAGGTTGCGGTCGCGCTGCGCCTGGCTGAGATTCCCGTGCAGGTCGACGGCCGGGATCCCGGCCTCGGTCAGCTTCTTGGCGAGCTTCTTGGCCTGGTGCTTGGTGCGCATGAACAGTATGCGTCGACCGGTGCCGGAGGCGAGCTCGGCGACGAGATCCTGCTTGTCTGCCGAGGAGACCTCGAAGACGTGGTGGGTCATCGCGGCCACCGGCGACTCCGCCGAATCCACCGAGTGGAGCACCGGGTTGTCGAGGAACCGCTTGGCCAGTTTGTCGACGCCGTTGTCCAACGTCGCCGAGAACAGCATCCGCTGACCGTCGGCGGGGGTCGCGGCGAGGATCTTGGTCACGACCGGCAGGAAGCCGAGGTCGGCCATGTGGTCGGCCTCGTCGATCACGGTGATCTCGACCTCGTCGAGCCGGACGATGCCCTGACGCATCAGGTCCTCGAGACGTCCGGGGCACGCGACGACGATGTCGACACCGCGCCGGAACGCCTGCTCCTGGCGGGTCTGCTTGACGCCGCCGAACACGGTGGTGACGGTGAGTCCCACGGAGGCGGCGAGCGGCTCGACGACCGCGGCGATCTGGGTCGCGAGTTCGCGGGTCGGCGCCAGGATCAGCCCCGTGGGTGCCCCCACGTAGCGCTTGACCTGCATCTCGGCCAGGCCGGCGACGAGCGGGATGGAGAAGGCGAGGGTCTTGCCCGAGCCGGTCTTGCCGCGGCCCAGGACGTCCTTGCCGTCGAGGGTGTCGGGGAGGGTGTCCTTCTGGATCGGGAAGGCGTCGGTCTTGCCCTGAGAGGCGAGAACCTTGACGAGTTCGGTTGGGACACCGAGGGATTCGAACGACACACCAGGCGCCGACGCAGCAGCATCGGTGGAGGTGGCCGGGTTTTCGAGGACAGCAGTCATGTGGTGTGCAGGTTTCTTCCTGTGCTTGGCACGCGAACAGCACGACTGACGTGCAAGGGCGGTGCCGGTGGCGAACACGCGGGTGCGCGAGCTCGTTCGCCGTATGAAGTCAATGGCAGGTGGCCGACCGGTGTCGGATGTCCGGACCTGCGAGAGAGGCGTTCTACGACGCTAGACGCGGCCTGTACGGGCGCATCACTTCTGGCAACAGTACGCGTCGGTGATCGATACCGCGAATCGCTGTGATGCACGTCGCGTTTCGCCCACACCGGCAGGGTCGTCGATAATCCGACCGAAGACCGCCCAGGACGGTGCTCACGAGGGCAGGCGGTCGACGCTGCGCCGCCCGAGGGCGGTTTTCACCGGCGCTTCCCGGGCCTGCACGAACTTGAAAGGTTGTGTCCCGCAACCTCAGAACGCCTCGCTGAGCATCACGGCGACAGTGCCGGGCTCGAGCGCGTCGAAGACGTGCTCGACATCGCCGGGGTACGAGATGTAGTCACCGGCCGACAGCACCTCGGTGGCCTCGGTGGGTCCGAGACGCGCTCGGCCGCAACTGATCACGACGTGTTCGATGATCCCGCGCGCATGTGGTGCCGACACCCTCGGCTTGCCCGGTTCGGCGCGGATGACATACATGTCGCGCCGCGACCCCGGCGACGCGGTGGACAACAGGGTTGCCGAGTAGTCGGCGTCCGCGGCGGGGATCACGGGCCCCTCACCGAACCGGATGACCTCGACGGTTGGCGTGGGCGAGTCCAGCAACGCCGAGAACTGCACACCGAGCGCCGTGGAGAGCGCCCACAGCGTCTCGACACTGGGGTTCCCCTCCCCCGATTCGAGCTGGGACAACGTCGACTTCCCGATCCCGGCACGACGCGCGAGCTCGGTCAGCGACAGACCCGCTCGTGTGCGTTCCCTCTTCAACGACGCGGCGACCAGCTCTTTGGGGTTCACCGACCGAGCCTCGTTCATCAAACCGTCCGATCGTCCATCTTGACGAACACACTTCTCTTGTTCACTATGATAGTCATGCGTTCGGCTTGGAGAACACTCGACACGGCGACTTTGCGCGCCGTCGTGGTGATGTCCCTGTCCGTTCTGGTCATCGGGACGTCGTACGGGGTGGCCGCGCACGGCGCGGGTCTCGCCCTCTGGCAGATCGTTGTGATCGCCACGGTCGTCCTCGCCGGATCGTCGGAGTTCGTCTTCGTCGGCATCCTGGCCGCTGGCGGCGCGCCGATCCTCGCCGCACTGGCGGGTTTGTTGGTCAACACCCGCAACTTCGGGTACGGCCTCGCCGTCGGGAAGCACCTGCGCGGCACCCCCGAGATCGTCCTCGGCGCCCACCTCATCAACGACGAGACGGCCGCGTTGGCGACCGCCGAATCCGACCCGCGTCGGGCACGGGCCGCTTTCCTGTTGTGCGGACTCGGCGTTCTGGTCTCGTGGCCCGTCGGCGCAGCACTGGGTGCCACGCTCGGCGGTGTGGTCGCCGATCCCGCGAGCCTCGGGCTGGACGCTGCCTTCCCCGCTCTGCTCGCCGCGCTGGCCATCCCGGCCCTGCGCGACGGCGCCACCTGGGCGGCCGTGACCGTCGGCGCGGCGGTGGCCGTGGCCTCGACGCCGTTCCTACCGGCCGGGTTGCCCATCATGGGAGCGCTTGTGGGCTTCGCCGCCGTGGAGTCACTCCGCCGGATTCGGCGGACCCCACCGAGCGCACCGGCCCTACCCGGCACGAGGACGGACACCGTGAACGAGACCGCATCGTCGCGAGAGGCGCTCCAGCACAACAGCGCTCCGGGCTGTCGATGAGCACCGGCATCTCCCTCGCCGTCGGCATCACGGTTCTCGCGCTCGGCACCTATGCGATGCGCGCCGCCGGACCCGTTCTGCGAAACCGCATCTCGGTCTCGGACGGGGTCGAGAAGCTGATGGATCGGGCGACCGTTGTCCTGCTCGTCGCCGTCGCGCTGACCGGCGCGTTCTTCATCGACCACGACTTCGCCGGCTGGGCGCGGCCCGCCGGCGTGACGGTCGGGGTGATCGCGGCGCTGTTGAGGGCACCCCTCGCGGTCGTGGTCATCCTCGCCGCGGCCACCGCCGCCGGCCTGCGGGCCCTCGGCGTCGCGTGAGTGACGGCGAGAAAGTCACCGCACGACAGCCGGATTCGCGCAACTGTCCGGCACCGCCACGAGCGAACACGTCACCGGCATCCGCGTCGGGCGGTACCCCGGGCGAACGCCGTTGTCGCGAGTGATCTCACGGTAGGCGGCGACTGCATCGGTCGGGTGACGGGTCAGAGTCGGGTCACGCTCCGCATCGACGGTGTACAGGCCGAAGCGCGAATCGAAGTCGCCCCATTCGTAGTTGTCGGTGAGACTCCAGTAGTTGTAGGACGCCACGTCGATGCCGTCCTGTCGGGCGCGCTGCAACCAGTAGACGGTGTCGCGAAGGTGATCGGCCCGGCGGTAACCGTCGGGCCGCCGGCCCTGCGGGTCGGTGGCCAGTCCGTTCTCGATCACCCGGATCTGCTTACCCGGGAACTGTTGCGCGACATGACGTAGCACGTAGTAGATGCTCTCCGGTGCCTGCGAGCCCTTCCAGAACTCACCGGAGGCACCGTTGGCGACGGAGGCGTCGGTGACCGAGAACGAGTAGTAGTGGTCGACGCCCACGAAGTCGAGCGTGTCGCGCATTCGCTGCGGGAAGACCGATTCCAGCCATGTCTGCAGGCCGGCGATCGGGTAGTACGCCATGTTCGACGACACCTGGGCGCCCGGCTGCACGCGGTGGATGTATCGGTGGACCGCCCGGTGCGCGGCGACGATCCCGTCGGCCATGAGCCCCGCGTTCTGCGGTGCCACTCCCCCGTACATCAGTTCGCGCCGAACGTATTCGGTGGGTTCGTTGAAGGTGATCCACAACGGGTCGGCCCAGGAGTACCGGTCGACCACCCGCTCGGCGAAACGCACGAGGTCCGCGGACATCTGCGGACGGTTCCAACCGCCGAGGTCGACCGCCCAGCCCGGGTGCACCCAGTGGTTGAGGGTGATCATGGGTCGCATCCCGGCATCGACGACCGCCCGGATCACCCGGTCGTAGAACGCCCACCCGGCCGGGTCGTCCCGGCCGCGCGATGGTTCCACCCGCGACCATTCGACCGACGTTCGATAGATGCCGACGCCGAGACTTTTCGCGCGGGCGATGTCCTCGGCGTATCGGTGGTAGAAGTCGACAGCGTTGCCGACACGATGGGCGACCCGGCCCTGGTTCCCGTAACGGACCCAGTTCGAGTCACGGTTGTACCCCTCGGACTGGAAACCGGACTGGGCGACACCGAATTCGAAGGCGGGGCCGAGCGGCGGAACGGATGCCGAGGCGGTTCCGACACCGCCGAGGCCGCAGATCGCGAGCAGCATCGCGGCGCACGACATGGCCACGACGCCGGCCCGCACCCGCCGACGGCCACCACCGAGACGTCGCCTGCTCACGTTCAGAACGGGCTCCCGGTGATGGGTGCGGCGCGATCGCACGGAACCGGTCGTGGATTCGCCGGGTCGAGCGCGTTGAGCACGAAGAACGCCGCGCGACGCGACCCGGCGATCCCGGCATGCTCGGTGTAGTCGACCGAACACCCGTCCTGCACAACGATGTTGCGCACGTTCGATCCGCCCGGTGGCAATCCCAGCGTGTACGGCACCACGAGCTCGTCGTAGCGGGTGGCGATATTGGTGTACCGGATCGACGGCAGGTAGTAGCCCCCGGCGGCGATCTTGCGCAGCACCGCCGCGCCGGGATCGAGCTGGGCGCAGGCCTGACAGAACGGCACCTGCTCGGGCCGCAACCCGAGAGACCGGACGATCGGCATGATCACGTCGTTCCCGCCGACCCCGGAGCCCCGCCACGCCGGCGCCAGCGACACATAGTTGTCGATGGCGTCCCGTCCGCCGAGGTACTTCGCGTAGTACGCGGGCACCACCGTCCCCTGGGAGTGGCCCACGATGTCGACCTTGGACGCGCCGGTCGTCCGGCGGACCTTGTCCACGAATGCACCGAACTGGGCTGCGCTGGCGGACATCTCACCCATGCCGCCGATCGCGCTGATCGGCCACGGGGTTCCCTTCACCGCGCCGTAGGTCAACGCGAACACGCAGTAACCCTCGTTCTTCAGCAGGGGGACGTAGGTGCCCCAGTTGGTCTGCTGCGATCCGCCGGTCCCGTGCACGAGGATGACCGGGTTGGGATGACGCGCCGAAGGCTTGCAGTTCCAGTCGTTCGACCCCGGAAGCGAATCCCCGGGGTTCGCGAGCTCGTTCGGTATCCCGGCCAGGAAGTTGTAGGTGACGGGCAGCGGGTCGGCGCGCGCCGGTGCCACGGTCACGACCAGCACCCCGATCACGGCGACGACCAGGCCCCACACGATCCTCGGCGATCTCATGGACGGAAACTAACAAACCGTCTCAGGGCACGATGTGTGTTTCACAGGACCCACTGTGAAATGGCAGATCCCAGCGCGACAGACCTCGGCTTCCGGGAGCGGAACGTCGTCAGTTGGACGCGGCTTCCTCGTCGTGACGGTGCCGGATGTCGCGGATGGTGGCCACCACCGAGGCGAAGACTAGGACGAATCCCAGCACGAGAAGCGTGACCGCGACGTAGTGCATGATCTGCTCGTAGTGCCCGACGTCGAATTGCTCGGCCGCGATGCGCAGGCCGACCACCACGAGCCAGGCCAGTAACGCCATGGTGAGTGCCCGCCGCTGGAAGACCGCGCTCCGCCGCCGGTGTTCGTACTCCGCGAGTTCGTCGATGGCGTCGAGGACGATTCCGCTCATCCGCGCATGTGCCGCCGAGTCGTGCGGCAGCTTCGCCAGGATGTCGACCTTCTGCGACAGCTTCTGGTGCCGGTCGTTGGCGTCGAGCCGCGCGATGACCGCGCCGATCATCGCGACGAGCAGCGTTCCGGCGAACGTCAGCATCGCGGCGGTCATGCGCGAAATCTACAACGACGCCCGCGGTGATGCGGCCGTTAGCGAGTGGATGGACTACGAGAAAACCCGCCCCGGCGAGCGCCGGAACGGGTTGTCGGTGGAGCTATGGGGAATCGAACCCCAGACCTACTCGATGCGAACGTGTCGCGCTACCGACTGCGGGCAAGAGTGCGGACCCTACGCGTGGCTCTCACCTCGAACGTCGCCGGCTTCACGGTCGAACTCGGCGAGAAGGCGCTCCAGCACCGGTATGAGCGCGCATACGTCTTTGGTTGCCGCCGTCCACACGATCGAGCTGTCAACCTGCGCGTAGCCGTGAACGAGGATGTTTCGCATCCCGATGATCTTGTGTACATGCGGTATTCGCTTAGCAAGAACCTCATCCCGACGTCTGAGACCGCGAAGGGCTTCACCGACGATCTCGATCTGACGTTCCGTCGCTGACTCGACCAGGAGGTCACCGATGTACTGGTCCAAAGACACGTCGGCCACGATGAGCCGGACGTTTCGTGCGGCGGTTAGTGCCTCCCAGATGTAGGCAGCCCGATTCTTCTCAGGCCGCATAGACATCTTCGGCATTGTCGAGTATCGACTTCGCCACGAACGGATTCTTCACCGCGTTGGCCATCACCAGGTCGACGTCGCGCCCCACGATCTGTTCGAGCGCCGCCTCAAGGTCGAAGTAGTCATGGAAGACGTTGTCACGATCCCCCCTGAACTCCACGAGAAAGTCGACGTCGCTGCTGGGATCGAAACTCTCGGTGAGTACCGAACCAAAGACTCGTAACCTGGCAACGCCGAAACGCGCACACACCGCACCGATCGCATCGACGTCGAGCGGGATCGCGGTGATCATGTTCACCAGTCTCTCAGATTGTTGGCCTTGGCTCGACGACCAGCGCGTCAGAACGAGAGGCCCCGTACACCTACTCGGGCGTACGGGGCCTCTCGTGCGGTGGAGCTATGGGGAATCGAACCCCAGACCTACTCGATGCGAACGAGTCGCGCTACCAACTGCGCCATAGCCCCGGGAGGCCTTGCGACCAACCGCGAGCCACTTTATCAGCCCGGGGCCGCCG
Source organism: Gordonia sp. UCD-TK1 (assembly GCF_001691435.1). Classification (NCBI taxonomy): domain Bacteria; kingdom Bacillati; phylum Actinomycetota; class Actinomycetes; order Mycobacteriales; family Gordoniaceae; genus Gordonia; species Gordonia sp. UCD-TK1. The sequence continues at coordinate 30,810 of NZ_LZMP01000012.1, forward strand.
ACTCCCAAACGGCTAGGCTGGTCGGGTGCCTCAGATGTCTGATCAGCAGTTGGCCGGTGTTCTCGACAATGTCGTGGGGGTGATCAACCCGGTGCTCGATGCACTCGCCGAGCGCGATCCGCTCGGCTTGAAGGGCCACACCTTCCACGATGACGACCATTCCGACTCGCGCCTGCAGCAGGCCCAGCACGCTGCGTCGAAGCTGCTCGACGTCGCGGAGTGGCCCGGCACGAAGGGCTGGTCCGAGCGGTCGATGCACAAGCGCGCGAGCTGGTGGGTGACCCGGATCGGCACCCTGAACACCGGCGCCGTGGCGTTCCCGGGCGTCTTCGGGGTGTGGGCGAAGCGTCTGCCGATCACGCCCTATCTCGGGTTCGCCAACCAGGCCATGGTGCTGGTCGCGATCGCCCGGGAGTACGACGTCACCGATCGCAAGCGACAGGTGCAGTTGCTGGCGTCGGTGCTGTGCAAACGGGACCTCACGAACCCCGATGTCACCGCCGAGTCCGGCAAATCCCTACCGTCCGAACCCAAGGAGCGGGAGAAGTCGCTGTTCGCCGCGATCTGGGATGCGGCGAAGTTGCTTCGCGCCGTCGACGACGAGTTCGAGAAGCGTCCGCAGCCGATGGCGTTCTTCCGCATGCTGGCCTACATCCCCGTGATCGGGGCGCCGGCCACCTACCTCGGCGAGCGTTTCGCACTGTCCCGGGCCGCGAAAGCCGGTCAGGCGTGGCTCGACGCGCACGGCAAGCCGGCACTCACCAAGTAGGCCCTGAACGCGTCAGCAGTGGGTGCCGCCGGGCGACACCCACTGCTGAACGGATCCGCTGCCGAAGTGCTCTCGACGAGTCAGCCGACGCGGCGGTACTGCAGGTCCTCGCGGTCCATCCGTCGACGCTGGAACGGCGGGATGTGATCGAACACAGGATCTTCGTCGTCGATCTCGAGAACCGTTGCGCCACCGGGTCGCCGAAGTCGCGGAGGGGGCGGGGCGGCGGCGAACTCCGGAACCGCGGCGGCGCGTCGACGACGCTCCTCCTCGGCGCGCGCCGACCGCTTGGCACGGGCGAGTCGCTGTGCCCGGATCTGCTGCTCCGTCTTCACCGCGCGCCGCAGGTAGGCGAGGTAGCCGACCAGTAGCAGGCCGAGGACGCCGGTGGCCACCCAGCCGGGCGTCCCGACGACGACGCCGGCCACGATCGACAGCAGCGTCAGCACGAACAGACCCACCGTGACCCGTTGACGTTCCCGGTATTTGAGCTCGCGTTCCTTCTCCGACGAGTAGACACTGCGCCCCGTCCGACGGCTGCTCGCCGTCCGCGCCGCCGGGCGGCTGTCGGCCACCTCGTCGAAGTCGGTGTCGGCGGCGTCGTCGACGTCATCCTCCTCGGACTCCGCGACGGGAGCCGACGACGATTCGGTGCGACGCGACCCGCGGGCGTAGTCGTCGTACTCGTCCTCGTCGAGTTCGTCTGTCGCGTCCTCGTATTCGGAGTCGTCCTCGTATTCGGCGTCGTCGTATTCGGCGTCCTCGAGCTCGCCGTTCTCGACTTCTCCGTCGACGTCGGCGAAGTCGTCCTCGTACTCGTTGTCGAGCTCGTCGGTGTCATCGACCTCGGCGGCAGGGGTGCTGTCCGCGTCCGCGGTCGCCTCGTCGTCGGACTCCGCATCGAGGTCCCGGTCGGTGTCCGCGTCGGCGTCGGCGGAGATGTCACCGTTCACGGAGTCGTCGTCGGAAGCCGCGTCCACCGTCTCGGAGTCGGTGTCGCCATCCACGGATTCCACCGTCGGCTTCTCGACCTTCGCGCTGCCGGCACGTCGGGTCGAAGGCTTGGCCTTCTCGGCGTCGACATCGTTCTCGGCGTCGGCGTCGGCGTCGGCCTCGAGCGTCGCGGTGGCGCTGCGGCGCGAGGACTTCCAGGACGGATCGTGCGGGTGACGCGCCGACGACCGGCGGCGGTTCTTCGTCGCGGTCGTGGCACGCGATCCTCCGCGATGCAGCAGTCGCGTCTTCCGTGCCGCGTCGGTGGACTTCAGGATCTGCGGGCGTCCCTTGATGACCATCGGGACCAGCACGAAGAGCCAGACCGCGACGAGACAGACCCACAGTACGGAGTTGGGCATGCGACTCTCCCTTCATTCACTCTGGTCACACGAGGCCACTCCACAATCTAGGGCTGCGAGCAGTCACGCCCGGGTAGACGCGCCGTGGGACAACCGAATCGGCGTGGTTTCACACGCGCCTCTCAGCAACACCGGCAGCAGAAGCGGGTCAGGCCGTGCGGAAGCGCGCGTCGACCGCGACGCCGATCTCGATGTCGTCGGTCCGCAGTTCCAGTGACGGCGGGGGCGGGCCGGCCGCGACCGCCATCGGCATGGCCCGACGAGATGCCTGCGGCACCCGCGGCGCCATGTCCGGATCGGACAGGAGGACGGGAACCACCGGCCCTCGACCCACGGCGTCGGAGTAGGCCTGCGCCTTGACGATCGCGTCGTCGACCGCGGCACGACGCAGCTCCCGTTCGCGGTCCCGCCGGGTCTCCGCGCGGAGGTCCCAGTCGACGTCACCGATCTCGACGGCGTCGACCGACGCCCAGACGTCGATGAACTCCGACAGCCGCTCGAAGTCGACGAACTCCGCTTCGACGCGGATACGCGTGTTGTAGACCGGGTCTCGTAGATCACCGGTCTCCGAGTACGGGCGGTACGAGTACACCCGGACCGAATCGGCGGACCAGCCGGCCACCGCGCCGGCCGTCTCGTGATCGGTCAGCGCGCGCGTCAGGTCTGCGTGGACCTCGACCGCCCGCGTGTAGACGGCCGACTTGTCCGCACCCTCCACTCGCACGGCGAGGTGGATGATCCCGCGTTCGGGCCGGTAGCGCCCGCGGGCGGAGCCACGGACGACGATCTCGAGATGGTCGGTGTGCTCGGTCATGCGAAGAGCCTATGCGTCGGCGAGCCGGCGCGGACTATCGTACAAATCGGACATCGTTCAAGTGCCGTGAAGGGACGATCGTGGTGCGGATGAGAAGACTGATTGCGTTGTTCGCGACAGCGATGTCGGCGTGCGCGGTCGCCGGGTGCGGGTGGATCGCCGAGGTCGTCTCGACGCGCGTGGACGCGGCCGACTACTTCACCGCCCCCACCGTTCGATTACTCGACGCCGCCCGGCGGGACGACCGGGCGCAGATCGAATCCCTTCTCGCACAGGGCGCTGACCTCCACGAACACGGCGGTGATCCGGACACCGACCCGCGCCGCGTGGACATAGCGCCGCTGCAGTGGGCAGTGGAGTTCGAACCACCGGGCGCGGTGGCGGCATTGCTGCAGGCGGGCGCCGACCCGCATCTCCCCGGCGCCGGCCGATACAACGCAGTTGCCTACAGCGTGTTGCTCGACCGTTTCGCTGCCTTCCGCACCCTGATCGAGTTCGACGCGGGACTGGTCGAGGCATCCGACCGGATCGGCGGCAACGTGGTCCACACCGCGGTGCGCCATCGTCGCGACGATGCGTTGCGCCTGCTGATCGACCGCGGCGCCGACCTCGACTCCGTGCAGCCCCTGGCCGGCCGGACACCGCTGTTCACCGCGGCCGACGTACTCAACATCGACCACTGCCTCGCCCTGCTACAGGCGGGAGCCGATGGTGCACATCGTGATCAGCGAGGTGCGACCTTCATGCCGTCGCTGTACACCGCCGACGACTCGATACGGACGAGTTCGTACCTCCGGACGCGCGCCGCGATCGAAACCGAAATGCGCGCACGGGATTTCCCGGTCGAAACCGGGCGGTGACGCCGCCGCGAACTCAGGGCGACCGCCGTATCGCCAGCGGAGGGTCAGTGGAACGACGCACGACCCGCCCGGACGAGCGCCTCGGCGGCACTGCCGACGACCTCCTCGGCCGTGAGCGCGAACAGCATGTGGTCACGCCAGCGTTTGTTGACGTCCATGTACCGCTGCAGCAGACCTTCTTGCCGGAATCCGATGTTGGTCAACACCTTCTGCGATGCCTCGTTGGCGGGCTGGACCGTCGCGTCGAGCCGGTGCAGGCCGACGGCCCCGAAGCAGTGGTCGACCCCGAGTGCCACCGCGGCGGTCGCGATGCCGTTGCCGGCGACGGCCGAGTCGACCCAGTAGCCGATCCACGCGGTCCGCACCGCGCCGCGTTGGATGTTGCCGACCGTCAGCTGCCCGACGTAGCGGCCGTCGAGTTCGATCACGAACGGGAGCAGCGCACCTCGTTTGGCCTCCGACTTCAGCACCGCGAACAGCGGCGGCCACGACCCGGGCTGATGGCGTTCAGCCCAGCTTCCGACACCCGTCGGTTCCCAGGGCAACAGGGCGTTCTGGTTGCGGATCCGCAACTCGCTCCACGTCCTGGCATCCCGCACCTTCACGGGCCGCAGGGTGACCGTGCCGGTCCGGGTGCGCAGCGGCCCGAGGGTGGCCGGCCATCCCGGACTTCCCTGACTGCCGCTCAACCACCTGAACACGAGAAGAAGTTTATGCGCTGTCACACCCGAGTCGGCATGAGACCTGTATCTCGAACGAGGGTGGCTTCGACTCGGCTCCTCGACCTCGACGCGCTCCTTCGTCGCTTGCTCGGCCCGGCGGCTGCGCTCGGTGCCGGCTCAACCAGCGGGGGTGAGCTCACCCGCGCTGCGCGAGGAACGCCACTTCGACCTCGTCGCCCGTGCCCATCTCCTCGACATCGGGGTCGACCATGATCAGGCAGTTCGCCTCGGCGAGTTCGGCGAGCAGGTGCGACGACCCGGTCGGTGAGGCGCCGAGCACCTGCACCAGGTAGTCCCCCGACCGTTCGTCCCGCATCAGCTGCCCACGCAGGTAACCCTTGCGGCCGCGCACCGACGCGATCGGTCCGATGGTGCGCGCCTTGATGATCCGCCGCATCGGTTGCCGTTTGCCCAGCGCGATCCGGATGAGCGGCCGGACCATCACCTCGAAGGTCACCAGAGCGCTCACCGGGTTGGCGGGGAGCAGGAACGTCGGCACCTCGTCGCGTCCGAGGCGCCCGAAGCCCTGGACCGACCCGGGGTGCATCGCCACGCGCACGATCTCCAGGTCGCCGAGGTCGGCGAGGGCGTCGGCAACAGCGGTCGACGCACTTCCCCCCACCGCACCGCAGATGACCACGATCTCGGAGCGGATGAGCTGCGCCTCGACGACCTCCCGCATCCGCGACGCCTCGCGCTCGGCGATGCCGACGCGGTTCACGTCGGCGCCGGCGTCGCGGGCGGCAGCGGCCAGCGCGTAGCTGTTGACGTCGTAGATCTGACCGGGACCGGGTGTGCGGTCGATGTCGACGAGCTCACTGCCCACCGAGATGACCGACAGGCGCGGGCGCGGGTGCACCATCACGCGTGCCTGACCGACCGCGGCGAGCAGCCCGACCTGGGCCGGGCCGATGATCGAGCCCGCGCGGACCGCGACATCGCCCGGCTGGACGTCGTCGCCGACCCGCCGGACGTAGTTGCCGCTCTCGACGCCGTGTCCGATCTTGACCTTCTGGTCGCCGCCGTCGGTCCAGCGCAACGGGACCACGGCGTCGGCGAGCGTCGGCATCGGGGCCCCGGTCTCGACACGCACCGCCTGACGCGGTTGCAGCCGCGTCGGTGTCCGCGAGCCCGGCCCGACCTCGCCGACCACCGGTAGGGACACGATCATCGGCTCGCCCGGTTCGAGGTCGACGAGCTCGGCGCCGTTGGCGTCGAAGTCCTCAAGGTCCTCGGGCGCGAGCACCCCGGCCAGACCGACGTCGACCGCGCGTACCGCGTAGCCGTCGATGGCGGCCTGGTCGAAGCCGGGCATCGGGTGCTCGGTGACGACCTCCTCGGCGCACATCAGGCCCTGCGCCTCGGAGATCGCGACGCGCACCGGACGCGGCGCCACTGCCGCCGCGGTCACCAGCGTCAGATGATCTTCGACAGACCGCATCTCACCGCTCTTCCCGTCTCAACCGGTCAGTGCACCGGGACGTGCGGCCGACAGCTCTCGGCACGTCGTGCACTCGATACAACACAGGAGAACGTTATCGAGCGCGCCCGCGGCAGCGTGCGAGGCGCGCGGATGCGACCGGTGATCGCCCGTGCGGAATCAGCTGTCGGCGAGACGCTTCTCGAGCCATTCGCGCAGATCGGGACCGTAGTCGTCGCGGTCGAGCGCGAAGTCGACGGCCGCCTTGAGATACCCGCCGGGGTTGCCGAGATCGTGTCGGGTGCCGTGGTGGACGACGACGTGGACCGGCTCGCCCTCCTCGATGAGAAGCGCGATGGCGTCGGTGAGCTGAAGTTCGCCACCGGCGCCGGGTTCGATACGGCGCAGCGCGTCGAAGATCTTGCGGTCGAGGATGTAGCGACCCGCGGCGGCCAGATTCGACGGCGCATCCTGCGGTTCGGGCTTCTCGACCATGCCCTTGAGGCGCATGACGTTCGGGTTGTTGGCATCGGGAAGCGGCTCGACGTCGAAGACGCCGTAGGCGCTGATGCGCTCCTCGGGGACCTCGATGGCACACAGCACCGAGCCGCCCCGGCGCTGACGGGTGCGCGCCATGACCTCCAGGACACCTCCGGGCAGCACCAGATCGTCGGGCAGCAGAACTGCCACGGCGTCCTCGTCGTCGTCGAGGTAGCTCTCGACGCAACCGACCGCGTGCCCCAGGCCGAGCGGCTTCTCCTGCACGACCGACGCGACCTCGAGCAGGTTGGGCGCCTTGCGCACCTTGGCCAGCATCGACTCCTTGCCACGCGTGGCGAGGGTGTTCTCGAGTACGAGGTCCTCCACGAAGTGGGCGACCACGCCGTCCTTGCCCGGGGAGGTGACGATCAGGAGACGATCGGCGCCGGCCGCCTTGGCCTCTTCGGCGACGAGCTCGATGCCGGGGGTGTCGACCACCGGCAGCAACTCCTTGGGCACCGTCTTGGTCGCCGGCAGGAACCTCGTGCCCAACCCGGCTGCCGGGACGACCGCGGTACGCGGGATCGGCGGAGTGTTGGGTACACCTTCGTACTCACTGAAACCAGCTTTATCCGTCGCACTCATGAATCCACCCTAGGACAGGTGCCGGTTCTCGGCCGGACAGACGGCGGTGACCGGGACCTCACCACGCTCGTTCCGACGGTCGGATACAGTGCGGGCGTCCCGGCTGTCCCGGCCGGGGCGCACATGCCACCGGTCTCGAGACGACGCGAAGGACGGTCGGGTCTTGACAACGCTGAAACAGCAACTGCGACAAGAGATCGAGGATCGACGATCGCGTCGGTCCGCCGACGAGCGGGACCGGTCTGCCGCGGCCCTCGCCGAATGGATGTATTCCTGCCCCTTCCGGCTCGAATACGACGTCACGGTCGCCGCGCATGTCCCCGTCGGCAACGAACCCGGCTCGAATTCGATGCTCGACGCGCTCGTCGACCGAGGCGTGTCGGTTCTGGTCCCGGTGGTCCCCGACGGCGACCCCGCACCGATGGACTGGGCGCCGTACACGGGGCCGGACTCGCTGGCTCCCGGACGCTGGGGACTTCTGGAACCGACCACCGACCGCGTCGGGGTGACCGCGATCCGCGCGGCGTCGGTGATCCTGGTTCCGGCGCTCGCGATCGACAAGAGCGGTGTGCGGCTCGGACGCGGCGCCGGATACTACGACCGGACCCTGCACGGTCTGTCGGCCGACCTCGTCGGCGTGGTCTATGACGACGAGGTCGTCGACTCACTGCCGTCCGGTGACCACGATGTCCCGGTCGGTTGGACTCTCACTCCCGGAGACGGGTTCCGCCGACTCGGCTGACCCGGGTACAGCGGAACCCGGGCGGTGTCGGGGGACACCGGCCCGGGTTCGGCTTATGACGTTGTCGTCGCGGGACGCCGGTCAGGCGGGGGTCGCGGCCTTGGCCTCGCTCTTGGTCGACGACGCCGAGCTTGCGGAGTCCGACTTGGAGCTGCTCGACGAGCTGTCCGACGACGAGGAGCTCGACGACGACGACGAGCTGTCCGACGAGGGCGTCGAGGTGTCCGAGGACGAGCCGGGACGCGAGTCCGTGCGGTAGAAACCGCTGCCCTTGAACACGATGCCGACCGAGTTGAACAGCTTGCGCAGGCGGCCTGCGCACTGCGGGCACTCGGTCAGCGAGTCGTCGGAGAAGGACTGGACGATGTCGAACTTGTTGTCGCACTCCGTGCAGGCATACGAGTAGGTGGGCACCGCGAAACCTCCGAATGTCAGTAAACGATGACCAGTGTAACCGACTTTGGCACTCCCTCATTCCGAGTGCTAAGCGCGAGTTCCGACCGGCGGATTTCGCACCTTGTCGCGCACCGCCGCGTGCCGTCGTGCAAAGTGTTCCCCTAGCCGAAGCCAACGGTTCACCGCATGCCGACCGATAGCGACGCCCTGAGCGGCCGCCCGCACGACGCTGGAGTCCCATGACCGACTTCCTGAACGACCTCAACAGCATCATCTGGAGCAATCCGCTGGTGTACCTGTGCCTCGGTGTCGGGGTCTACTTCTCCATCCGTTCGAGATTCCTCCAGATCCGGCACGTACCGGAGATGATCCGGGTCATGCGGCACGGCGAGAGTTCCCCCGACGGCGTGTCGTCGTTCCAGGCGCTGATGATCACGCTGGCCGGCCGGGTCGGCACCGGCAACATCGCCGGTGTGGCCACAGCGATCGCCTTCGGCGGTCCCGGCGCCCTGTTCTGGATGTGGGCGATGGCCTTCCTCGGGGCGTCGACGTCGTTCGTCGAGTGCACGCTGGGCCAGATCTACAAGACCCGCGATCCGCTGACCAACGAGTACCGCGGCGGCCCGGCCTACTACTTCAGCAAGGCGCTGGCCCACACCAAGGCGGCCCCGTTCTTCAAGGTCTACGGGCTCATCTTCGCCGCCGTGACCGTCCTCGCCTGCGGGCTGCTGCTCCCGAGCGTGCAGTCCAACTCCATGGCCCTGGCGATGAACCAGGCGTGGGGTATCGCGGACTGGGCCGTCGCGATCGGCGTCGTCATCGTGCTCGCCTTCGTCATCATCGGCGGGGTCAAGCGCATCGCTACCTTCGCCACCGTTGTCGTGCCGTTCATGGCGGTCCTCTACATCCTCTTCGCGCTGGTGGTGGTGTTCCTCAACGCGTCCGAGATTCCCGAAGTCCTCCGGATGATCTTCGCCAGCGCCTTCGGGATCGACTCCGTCTTCGGTTCGGTGGTCGGCGCTGCGGTCATGTGGGGCGTCAAGCGCGGCATCTACTCCAATGAAGCCGGCCAGGGCACCGGACCGCACGCAGCCGCGGCCGCCGAGGTCTCGCATCCGGCGAAGCAGGGCTTCGTGCAGGCGTTCGCCGTCTACATCGACACCCTCTTCGTGTGCTCGGCCACCGGCTTCCTCATCATCTCGACCGGTGCGTACCGGGTGTTCGAGGGCGAGAGTGCCGACGGCGCGGTGATCGCCGACGGCGGACTGCTGCCGACGGCCACCGACGTCGGACCCACCTTCGTCCAGATCGGCTTCGACAGCATGTGGAGCGGCGCCGGTTCGACCTTCGTCGCGGTGTCTCTGATGTTCTTCTGCCTGACCACGATCATCGCCTACTACTACATGGCCGAGACCAACCTGCGGTTCCTGATGGGGAAGGCGGCGACCATCTACATCGGTCCGCTGCGCAGCACGCTGGGCTCGAACCTCACGATGCTCCTGCAGGCACTGATCCTCGTATCGGTGGCCATCGGATGCGTCTCGACCGCCAGCGAGGCGTGGACCCTCGGCGACATCGGAGTCGGGCTGATGGCGTGGCTGAACATCGTCGGCATCATCATCCTGCAGCAACCCGCGTTCAAAGCGCTGCGCGACTACGAGAAGCAGAAGAAGGAAGGCAAGGATCCGATCTTCGACCCGATCGCTCTCGGAATCGTCGGGGCGACGTTCTGGGAGTCCTACGGCCGGGCCGACGACCGCCCCGAAGAAGTCACCCTGTCCAAGAAGTGAGCCGACCGCCCGCGGTTCCCGTCACCGGGAACCGCGGGCGGCGGCGGGGCGTGTCTACCCCCCGATGACGTCCTTGTCGATGTCGGGGATGTTGTCGCGGTTCATGTCCGGATCGCGGGCCTGTCGAGCGTCCCACCGCAGCAGGAACGCGGCGAGCACTGCCGAGACGACAGATCCGACGAGGATGGCCGCCTTGGCCGCGGCGGCGTGGTCGTCGGAGCCGCCCTCGAAGCTCAACTCGGCGATCAGCAACGCGACGGTGAAACCGACTCCGGTGAGTAATCCGACGGGCAGCAGATCGCGGATGCCGATCGCGTCTGGTAGGCGCAACGGCGTGAACCGGGTCATCAGCCACGTCGAACCCATCACACCCACGACCTTGCCGACGACGAGACCGACGACGATTCCGATCGACACCGGTTGGACGATCGAACCATCACCACCCACGACGGTGACGCCCGCGGCCGCGAAGGCGAACACCGGCAGGGCGAGCGCCGAGGAGTACGGGCGGACCGCGTCGTCGAGTCGCTCGGTGCGCGGCTCCTCCTCACCACGGATCGCAACGGCCGGCACCACGAACCCGAGGAGTACGCCCGCAACGGTCGCGTGCACCCCGGACGCGTGCATCAGACCCCACGCGACGACGGCGACCGGGATGAGGACCGGCCACCACCGCCACGCCTGCCGCACCAGCACGGCGAAGAGCGCCACCGCGGCAAGGGCGGCCACCAGCATGACGAAGTCGATCTTCTCGGTGTAGAACGTCGCGATGACGATGATCCCGAGCAGGTCGTCGACCACTGCGAGCGTCAGCAGGAACGTCCGCAGGGCGAGCGGGAGACCGCGGCCGAAGATCGCGAGAACTGCGAGAGCGAAGGCGATGTCGGTGGCGGTGGGGATCGCCCAGCCGTGCAGCCCGTCCGGGTCGCCGATCGCCACCACGACGACGTAACAGAGCGCGGGCGTGACCATGCCACCCACCGCGGCCGCAATGGGAACACCGGCGAGTTTGAGATCCCGGAGGCTTCCGGCCACGAACTCGTGTTTCAGTTCGACTCCGACGACGAAGAAGAAGATCGCCAACAGCCCGTCGGACGCCCAGTGCGCCAGCGACAGATGTAGGTGCAGCGCCTCAGGCCCCACCTCGACATGGAGCAGAGAATCGTAGGCCTCCCGCCACGGCGAGTTCGCCCAGAACACTGCAACAGCGGCGGCCACCAGAAGCAGCGCCCCACTGGTCGTGTCTAGCGCCGCCCAGCGCCGGATGCGATCGGCCTTGCGTGCGCTGTCTGCTGTCGGTTGCTCGTCGGCCATAGGCTCTCCTCTGCTCGATCGCACGCGGTGCGCCGGACGCGGCCCGCGCGACGAGCGGCCGACCAGACTTCCCAGCACAGAACATCGATTCTCCCCCACCGCAATGCCGCGGGCCATTCCGGGCCCACGGCCGGACCGCTGTCCACACCGGTCGACGGCCCGATTGATGTTGTCCACAGACGAGTTCCACGGGCCGATCACCCGGGCAGACGGACCTAGCCTTCGTCACATGTCTCCCCCGTCGAAGCTTCCGTCGAAAGCCTCACTCGGGCCTCGAATTCGTGACCGGGTGAGTTCGGCGCTGCGACCGGGGTGGACGCGCAGCGTCCTGATCCGACGTGTCGCCGCGACAGGACTGGTCGTCGCGGCCGTGGTGGTGGGGGTTGCCGGAACACGCGCCGACGGCGACGTCGAGGTCATGGTTGCCGCGCATGACCTGCTGCCGGGACAGGTGGTCGAGATAGACGATCTGGCGCCGCGGAGCGTCGCGGAAGCCACGGTTCCCGACGGTGTCCTCACCGAGGCGGCACCCGCACTCGGGCGAACCGTGACCGGGCGTGTCCGCGGAGGAGAAATCCTCACCGATGCTCGCCTGCTGTCGTCACGTCTACCCGCCGACCTGACCGGGGACGACGATGCCCGGCTCGTACCGATACGACTGTCGGACGATGCCGTGACCGCGCTGCTGCGACCCGGCGACGTTGTCGACGTATTGACCGAAGAGGCGGAAGTGCTGGCCCGCCGCGCCGTCGTCGCACTCCACGCCGCCGAATCACAGTCGGGTGGTATCGCTCCCGGCGGGACCGCGGCCGCCCCGGTGCTGCTCGCGATGGACGCCGCATCCGCCCATCGGGTCGCGGCGGCGGGGCTCGATACGGCGCTCGCGGTGGTCCTGCACTGACGAACGGCCGGGTCACCGCATGACGACACAGCCGGGTCAATCAACTCAAATGGATCGGTTCGTTCACGATCGTGGATAGGGTGGTACGAGCTCGCACAGCGCATGTCGGATTTGCTCCGATCATGCGCAGAATCACCGGACAAGAGCAGGAACATCACCGAAAAGAGGCCGTACACCGTGCTCAAGGGATTCAGGGATTTCATACTCAAGGGCAATGTCGTCGAGTTGGCGACAGCGGTCATCATCGGTGCCGCTTTCACCGCGATCGTCACCGCGTTCACCGACGGCATCGTCCAGCCGATCATCAATTCGATTCCCGTCGGCTCCGACGCGGCGCAGGGACTCGGCTTCCAGATCACCGACAACCCATCGACATTCGTCGACCTCGGCAGTGTCATCACCGCGGTGATCAACTTCCTGATCATCGCCGCGGTGGTGTACTTCATCATCATCCTGCCGTACAACAAGCTGGCCGAGCTGGGCGGTTTCGGCAAGAAGGCGGAGGTCACCGAGATCGCCCTGCTGTCCGAGATCCGCGACCTGCTGGACCCCGACGGCACCTCGAAGGCCAAGGCAGAGGCCGAGAGTGATCTGCCGGCGCATCTCTCCGATCCGTCCGGTTCGGCCGGCGACTCCTACGGTCCGCCGTCGGGCTCCTTCGCCCCGTACGAAGCACCCGCCGGAGCCGGTACGACGCAACGTATCTCGACTCCGCCGGCACCGCAGGGCCCGCCGTCGCACCCCACTCCCCCGCAATCGATTCCGCCGCAGAACGTTCCGTCCCAGTCCGTCCCGCAGAATCGTCCTCCGCAGGGCCCGCCGCCGGGAAGCCCGTCGGGTCAGCCGTATCCGACGCCGCAGCCGGCACCCGGTAGCTACCCGCCGCCCGGGAACTACCCCGGCCCGGGCAACTACCCGCCTCCTGGCCCCGGAAGCGGTTATCCCGGTGAGCAATACCCGGGCGACTTCCCGGGTGAGGGCCCGGACGCGCCGGGGCGTCACTCGCGCTGACACGCGGGCCCCGTCTCCCAGGAAGCTGACAGCGGGAGCCATCCGAACCCGAAGGTCGGCCCCCTACTTTGGGATTCGTCGCCGGAACGTGCGACCGCACCGGACCTGAAAGACCGGTGCGACCGAACGAGAACAGGATGAACGAATGCCGAACAAGCCCGCACCGAACCGTCAGTCGCAGACCCAGAACCGGCGTCCGGCGCGTCCGCAGCAGCGCACCCAACCGCGTGCGCAGGCCCGCCCCAGGACGTTCCCGTGGTTCTTCGGTAGCTGAGTAACCCCGCTCCCAATCCAAAAGTCTGCACAATTCCTGCTCCCTGAGGTGCGAGGAGCGCATGCTACGCCCCCTCTGCTCCCTGAGGTGCGAGGAGCGCAAGCGACGAGCCACGAAGGGTTTGGCGACTTACCTCGTCAGCCCTTCGTGGCTCGCTTCGCTCACACCTCAGGGAGCATGGGGAGGACGCTTCGCTCACACCTCAGGGAGCATGGGGAGGGCGCTTCGCTCACACCTCAGGGAGCATGGGGAGGGCACCTCAGGGACAGTGCCAGTTCACGCCGGCGGATCGACGCGCTGGACCCAGACGGTCGGCCCGTCGGTCAGGGTGAACTGAGCCCGGACCTGCGCGTCCCACCGGCGCGCGTAGAGGGCCGACAGTCGTTCGTCACTCGTGCTGCACGTGACCGGCAGGCCTTCGCGACGGCCGCGCTCGATGACCGGGTCGACCAGCCCGGCGAGGGTCCCGCCTCGCCGATGATCCGGATGGACGAGCGCGAAGATCACCCGGATCGGATTCTCCGCGACCTGCGCTTCCTCCGATTTCCGCTGCAACTCGGTGAAGCGGTGGATGAAGCCGTCTATGACATGCACCTGATGCTTGGTGCGCGCCTTCATGTCCTCGTCGATCCGCCCGGCCTCGTCACCGGGGGCCGAGACCGCGATCAGCGCAATGAGGTCACCCCACTCGTCGAAGACTCCGTGTAGGCCTCGCAGGTACTCGACGAACAAGATTTCTCCGTACCAGCGGTACGCCTCGACTGGCGAGTCCCGCCCGATCAGCCATCGGTACACCGGGACCTCGCGCAGGCCGTGTTCGAGCAGATCGAGGGCGGCATCTTGATCCGATTCGACCAAATGTCGGGTCGTCGTGCCGCCCACTTGTACGCGATGCGTCATCGGTTCATATCAGCACATCGATTGCCTGTACGCGCCACCGGTCAGCAACAACCCCGGTCTTGGCATTCGGAAAGCTGAACCATACGGGGTTGCGAGAACTCTTCTAGTAATTGTCCCCTCACCATCACGACGATGACCGAGAGATGACCGAACGCCGAACTCTTGCGGTCAACCCTATTTATCGACCCCGCACGAAATGCTAGCCCTCCTGTAATCGAATAACGTACTGTCTGCGACGTGCTCGCCAATCGAAGTGCGTGCGAGCACGTATGCACCACCACCGACGAAGGAGATCTCATGGCAGAAGTGATTCAGGGCGCAATTTCCGACGCTATCGTCGAACTCGTCACCGGCTCGATCGAATCGGGTTCTGAAGACGCACCCGCCTGAACGACCCGAATACTGAGCCGCTCCGTGGTCAACTGCGGAGCGGCTTTCTTCGTCTCTGGAGCTCCTCGAATTGATCGCTGAACACTCCATTTAACAATCGTTTGAGACACATTGTTGATCAGCATTCCTGGTAAGAGCTTGCCACATGGATCAATTGCATAGACTGCGCTGGAACCGGCGTGAGCGGCTTCCGTCACCGAGCAAACCACCGCGCCAGCGTCACGACGACCCGGAGTAGCCTCACCAGATGCCCGTCACCCGCTCGATGAGCAAGGATGAGGTACGCGCGTTGCTCGCGCTCCTGTTCGACGCGCTCCGGACAACCCGTTGGGCCTGCGCCGGTTTCGTCGTCTTCCAGCTCGCGTCGGTGTTCACCACGCTCGCCCAGCCCGCTCTCAACGCCGCGATCATCGACGACGGAATCCTGCGCGGTGACGTGGCGACCATCAAGCGCGTCGGGGTACTCATGGTCGTGGTGGCCGTGGTCAACCTGGTGGTGTCGATCGGTGCCACATTCCTGGCCTCCCATATCTCGGCGACCGCGGCTCGCGACCTCCGCACGCGTGTGCACGGTCGGATCAGCGCCTTCAGCGATCCGCAGGTCCACTCCATCGGCCTCTCGAGCCTGCTGACGCGCTCCACCGGAGATGTGGGCCAGATCCAGGGATTCCTCTTCATCAGCCTGACCGTCGTGGTGACCGCGCCGTTGATGCTGTTCGGCGCGCTGGTGTTGTCGCTGGCGCAGGGCTGGCGGATGGCGCCCGTGCTGGTGGTCGCCGGGGCGGTGCTGGTCGTCGTCGTCGCCGTCCTCGTCCGGCGTCTGGTGCCGTGGGCTGCGCAGTTGCAGCGTCGCCTCGACGTCGTGAACCGGGTGCTGCGCGAGCAGCTGCGTGGCATCGCGATCATCCGCACCTTTCGGCGAGAGGACCGGGAGCGCGCCCGGTTCGCGGTGGAGAACGACGAACTCACCCACGTGGCCCTGCGCCTCGGCCGACTGCAGGTCCTGATGCTGCCGTTGGTCACCGTGGTCTCGAACCTCGCCGTGGTCGCGGTGACCGCGCTGGGTGCGATCTTTGTCGACCGCGGGGAGATGCAGATCGGCCAGATCACCGCGACGGTCGGCTATCTCGCCCAGATCCTGCTGGCGGTGTCGCTGCTGACCATGATCGCCGGGGTCATCCCGCGTGCGGTGACCAGCGCCGGACGAATCACCGAGGTACTCGACACCGAGCCGCTCGACCCCGGCGACCCCGGTGACGGCCGGGCGCCCTCACCGCCCGCGATCGTCTTCGACGCGGTGTCGGTCGCCTATCCGGGCGCCGAGTCCCCCACCGTCGACCAGGTCTCCCTGTTCTGCGCACCCGGCACGGTGACCGGCGTCCTCGGCGGAACCGGCAGCGGCAAGTCGACGCTGCTGTCCCTACCCCTGCGGTTCGCCGACCCCACGTCGGGCGTGCTCCGATGGGATGCCGCCGACGTGACCGCCCTGGCGCCCGCATGGGTTCGCGCACGCAGCGCCTCCGTGGGTCAGGGTGCGGAGCTCATCACCGGGACGGTCGCCGACAACCTCCGGATCGCCCGACCGACCGCCACCGACGACGAGCTGTGGGACGCCCTGGAGGTCGCCGCCGCGGCCGACTTCGTCTCGGCTCGCCCCGGCGCTCTCGACGCCACGGTGGCGCAGGAGGGTCGCAACTTCTCCGGAGGCCAGCGCCAGCGGCTCGCACTCGCGCGTGCCGTGCTCCGCCGGCCCGCGCTGTACGTCCTCGACGACCCGTTCAGCGCTCTCGACGTCGACACCGAGGCCCAGATCATCGGACGGTTGCGCCGGACCGATCCGGATGCGACGGTCCTGATCGCCGCGCAGCGTGTGTCGTCGGTCCAGCACGCGGACGTCATCGCGGTGCTCGACGCGGGGCGGATCGTCGGCCTCGGAACAGATTCGGAGTTGCGGTCCCGCAGCGACATCTATCGGGAGATCGCCTACGCGCAGGCGGTGACCAATGCTTGACCAGAGATCGCAGGCGCCGGCGGTCGGGCCGAGGGGGAAGCAGGCGTCGGCAGACCGACCGACGGCTCGACGGCGCGATGGATCGCTGCGTTGGATCGTCCGGCAACTCGACCTGAGCAGAGGACGTGGGGCGGCCATCTCCCTCTTCGCGATCCTCGCCGCGGTCGGCGGCGTCGTCGCGCCGATCCTGTTCGGTGCGGTCACCAACGTGATCGTCGACGGCACGGTCGGCGACGTGACGATGAACTGGGGACTGCTCTGGACGCTGCTGGCGATCCAGGTCGGGGTGTTCGTGGCGGCCGCGGTCTGCAGCCTCGCCCAGGGCCGGTTGCTGACCGTCGCCGTGCAGCGGTCGGTGGCCGGGTTGCGCGCACGCATTGAGGACAAGATCCACCGTCTTCCGTTGCGCTACTTCGAGAACACCACACGCGGCGTGTTGGTGAGCAAGCTGACCGCCCACACCGACAACGCCGCGACGGTGATCGCACCGGTGCTGGTGACCGTTCCGACGAATGCCTTGACGCTTGTCGTCGTCACCGCCGTGCTGTTCGTCATCTCCCCGGTGCTGGCTTGTGTCGCCCTGGTCGCAGCACCCGTGTCGGCGCTGGCCGCGGTCCTGCTCGCCCGCCGGGCACGACCGCACCTCGAGTCCCGCTGGACGACCACGGCCGCCCTCACGGGGCACATCGAAGAGGAACTCAGCGCGCGCCGGATGTTGCAGGCGTACAACGCCGAACCGACCGCCGCGCGCCGCTTCGACGACCTCAACGACAAACTCTTCTCCTCGGTCCGCTCTGCCCAGTGGATCGGCGGTTCCCTGCCCTCGGTCCTCACCGCGGTCAACGCCCTGGTGTTCCTGATCCTGGCGGTCCTCGGCGGGATCATGGTGGTCGACGGGCACCTCAGTCTCGGGGCGGCTCAGGTGGTGGTGGTGTTCGCCCAGCAGCTGACGAGCGCGGTTCGCGAACTCGCCGGGTTCGTCACCAAGGTGCAGTCCGGCACCGTGTCGGCGAGCAAGGTCCGCGAGGTGCTCGAAGCTCCCGAGGACGCCGGCGCCGACACCGGCCAGCCGGTGCCGGTCTCGTCCGGCCGGCACCAGCTCCCACCCGAGATCGTCTTCGACGACGTGGGCTTCGCCTACGAGGAGGACAACCCCGTTCTCGACTCGGTGAGCTTCCGGATGGCACCCGGCACGACCACCGCCGTGGTGGGGACCACCGGGTCGGGCAAGACCACGCTGACCAATCTCCTGCAGGCGTTCTACGCACCCAGCCGGGGCTCGATCACCATCGACGGCGTCGATCTCGTCGAACTCGGACCGCACCGGGCACGGGCGGACATGGCCGTCGTCACCCAGGAACCGTGGCTGTTCACCGGGACAGTCCGCGAGAACATCGCCTTCGGCATCGAGGACGGCCGTGCGGTCGATGCGGCTCTCACGGACAGCCACGTCGCGCAGATCGTCGCCGCACTACCCGAAGGCATCGACACCGTGATCGGCCAGGAATCCGAGAATCTCAGCGCCGGCGAGAAACAGCTGGTCACCGTCGCGCGCGCGATTGCCGCGTCGCCCAAGATCCTCATTCTCGACGAGGCGACCAGCGCCGCCGACCCCCGCACCGAGTTGCTCGTTCAACGTGCCCTGCACCGTCTGCGTGCGGGGACCACCACCCTGCTCATCACCCACCGCATGGCGACCGCGGCGTTGGCCGACGAGATCGTCGTCCTCGACGATAGGGTGATTGCCGAGGCAGGGACCCACCAGGAGTTGCTCGCCGCGGGCGGGATCTACGCCCGACGGTGCGGACTGCCGCCGGCGGACGCCACGGCCGGCGACGACGAGAGTGTGAGCGGCAGCAGTCCCAGCGGTCCGGACGCGAGGTCGGACCCGTGACAGAAGGCAGGAGCCAGCGCGAGTCGGACCACCGGCCCGCCGTCTCCCGATCAGGAGGAAACGTGTACAGAGGTTTGCGCAGACTCGGGATGGCAGCGGCGGTCGCCCTCAGTGTCTCGCTCGCCGCTCCGATGACCGGCGGGGCGAGCGCCGCACCACGACTCGTCGACGCCGGATCGCCCGGGCGCGTGACCGACATCGTCGTGCATTCCGACGCCATGAACCGTGATGTACCGCTGACCGTGATCAAGCCGGCCGACGAGTCCAAGCCGCGCGGGGTGCTCTACCTCCTCAACGGTGCCGGCGGCGGCGAGGATCGCGCCAACTGGCTGGAGAAGACCGACATCGTCGAGTTCACGCGCAACAAGAACCTGTACGTGGTCATCCCGAATGCCGGCCAGTACAGCTACTACACCGACTGGCAGAAGCCCGATCCGGTTCTCGGCGTGCACAAGTGGTCGACTTTCCTGGGCAAGGAACTCCCCGCGGTCGTCGATGCCACCTACAACACCTCAGGGCGCAACGCCATCGGCGGGATCTCCTCGTCGGCGACGTCGGTGCTGAATCTCGCCATCGAGCATCCCGATCTCTACCAGGCCGTCGGCTCCTACAGCGGATGTCCGACGACGTCCGACCCGTTCGGTCAGGAGTACATCCGACTCGTCGTGGAGATCCGCGGGGACGGCGACGCCACCAACATGTGGGGTCCGTACGGCGGCTCCGGCTGGCGCGCCCACGATCCCGTGGTCAACGCCGCCAAGCTGCGTGGCCAGAAGCTCTACATCTCGAACGCCGGCGGTCTGCCCGGGCAGTACGACAATCCTCGCTACGTGAAGGACCTGGACACCCTGGCCGACCAGATCGTCGTGGGCGGAGTCATCGAGGGCGCCACCCTGGGCTGCACCGTCCAGCTTCTGAATCGTCTCGGGCAGTTGAACATCCCGGCGACGGTGGACCTCCCGCCGGCGGGAACCCATTCATGGCTGTACTGGCAGGACCAGCTGCACCGTTCGTGGTCGTTCTACGAGCGCGCCCTCGCCTGACCGCGGCGCCACCGGAACCGCCTCGGCGAACCGTCCGTCGCGCAACTCGACTGTCCGGTCGGCGAGGTCGAGCACACGCGGATCATGGGTGACGAGGATCGTGGTCCGAAGTGACGCGACCCCGGCGAGTGGTTCGAGGATCCCGCTGACGGTCTCGTCGTCGAGACCTGTGGTCGGTTCGTCGAGGACGAGTACCGGGCGGTTTCGAAGGATCGTGCGCGCCAGCGCAATTCGCTGCTGCTGACCACCGGACAGGTTCTCCCCACGTTCGACGACCTCGGCGTCGAGGCCGCCGTTCAACCGCGAGATGAATTCGGCGGCCCCTGCGGCCCGCGCGGCAGCTGCGATGTCCGCTCTGGTCGCCGTGGTGCAGCCGAAACGGATGTTGTCCGCGATCGTGCCGCGCATCAACGCCGGCCGCTGATGCAGCACCGACAGATGCTCTCTCAGATCGCTCACGTCGAGATGGCGAATGTCGGTGCCGTTCAGTCGGATCGACCCCGCGTCGGGGTCGTACAGACGAAGCAGCAGACGGGTCAGGGTGCTCTTGCCGGCACCACTGGGTCCCGTGACCGCGACTGTCTCGCCCGCACGGATCTCCAGGTGGGCGTCCTCGAGGACTCGGGACCCGTTGTCCGGGTACGCGAAGGACACCCCGGTCAACGACAGACTCACCGATGCGGGCGCGACCGGACGACGGGCCGGAATCGGGTCAATGGCCGCTGGTTCGGACGCAATCGATTCGGGCGCAATCGATTCGGGCGCAATCGGTTCGGCGACGCCCGCCGGCGCGTCGAGGACCTCGGCCACCCGTTCGGCGCTCGCGGTCGCGGACGTGACCTCGACGAGCAGACCGCCGAGTGTCTGGATCTGCGGATAGAGGTACCCGAGATATCCGGTCAGGGCGATGAGCGTGCCCAGTTGCGCATCACCGCCGGCGATGAGCCACGCCCCGAACGCGATGACGACGATCATGCAGAGCACTTCGACGACGGTGACCGCCTCGGCGAACGCCGCCCCGGCGCGGGACTCCGACATCCGGGCCTCCCGCCATCGGCGGTTCTGCTCCAGGACCCGGGCTCGGTGGTGCGAGGTCTGGTTGTCGGCTTGCAACGCCACCATGTTGCCGATCCCCTCGGCGACCAGTGAACTGATCCGGCCGGCAGCCTGCCGCTCGCGACGCGACGCACGTTTGACCACGGCGCCGAATCGGCGGGCCGTCACCCAGAGCAGCGGAGCGAGAAGGGCGGCGACGAGGGCCAATTGCCAGTTGGTCGCGAAGGCGGCGGCACCGTAGACGAGGAGGCTCACGGTGGCGACGACGCCGGAGACCACACCCGACGACACGAGACTGTCGACCGCCTCGACGTCGGCGGTGGTGCGCGACACCAGGTCTCCGTCACCGAACCGGTCCCGTGTGTGCGGTGCGAGTCGCTGGATGTGCGCGTACAGCTGACCCCGGAGACGCAGCAGCACCGTCTCGGTCACGCCCGCGGTCAGGATCCCGCCCGCATACGACGACACGGCGCCGACAAGGGAGACACCCACCCAGATCATCATCGGGGTGGACAGCGCGCTCAGATCGCCGGTCACCAGCACGTCGTCGACGATGTGCGCGAAGAGCGCGACGGTGACGACCGTGGTGCCGACCTGCATGAGGTGGCAGATGACAGCGACCGCGAGACGCCATCGCAGTCCGACGACCAGGGGCGCGAAACGGCGGACGGTCGCCGACAAGGTGAGAGTCGCCGGACGGGACTCTGACGTCGGGACGCGTGGCCCCCCGTCGCCCGTGCTCGGATCGTCAACCGGTCGCAGTTCGGTGGCGGTGGACATGTCGATGGCTCCTCACCGGCGGGACGAGATCCGCCGGCACCGAGACTACGACCGAGAACTGATGAGTTTCACTGTCAGGCAGCCGAATACAGCAGACTCACAGCGACACCGAACCGACCCCACACCAACGACCGCGGGGCGGGAATCCGTTCGGATTCCCGCCCCGCGGCGTGATGGAAGTCGATCAGCCGAGGCTGAAGTGCTTTCCGTTGAGCACCACGACACCCTTGACGGCGTCGGTGCTGACCGTCACCTGGACGAAGGCGCGAGCAGCGGCGTAACCGGCGCAGCTCTCGACCTTGAACTGCTGCTGGCTGTAGGCCACGCCACCCTTCTGTCCCTTGAAGGAGTAGGCGTTCAGCTCGTAGTCCTTGTAGGAGGTGTCCGAGCCGGAGGTCTCGTTGATGAGCCACACACGGTTGACCTCGCCCGGGCCGAGGGAGACACCGGCGCCGACCGAGTCGCCATCGAGGCCACCGCCGGCGGTGATGTTCGACGGATCGCTGTAGTCGACACCACCGGTGACACCGGGAACGCTGACGTCGGGACCGCCGAAGTTGACCTGGCAGCCGACGTCGTAACCGACCTTGATCGAGCCACCCTCGGCCTTGCCGCCGACGGTCACGCGGACCTTGCCCGACATCCACACCTCACGGGTGGTGGGCACGTTGCTGATCGGACGCTGCACGTTGACGTACTCGTCGAACAGCTGGACGGTGACGGGGGTGCCGTCGACCAGGGTCTTGGTGATGGTGCCACCCGGCAGCGGGCCGGCGGTGGCGCCACCGGCACCGAGGCTGGTGAGGCCCATCGCGACGGCACCGGCGAGACCGGCCGCCGCAACCACGCGACGCGTGATGTTCTTCTTCATGATTCCCCTTCGTGGAATATCGATCTGCTCAGGGCAGATAAGTCAGGTAAAGCTTGTTATCTGCGCCCGGATCAACCGATGGTGAAGGGCTTGCCGTACAGGGTGGACTGGATCAGAGTGCCCTCGCCGCTCAGCGAACCGTCGTCGGTGCTGTAGCCCTTGGCGCCGATGGTCTTCACAGCCGAGCGGGCCGAGGCGTAGCCACCGCACTTGTTGAGGTTGAACGACAGCTGCGACAGCTGGATGGCGGCGACACCCGAGTCGGAGAAGTCCTTGTCGGTGATGTCGACGACGGCAACCTGACCCGGCGCGAGCGGCAGGCCGAGCTCACCCGACAGCGTCGTCGCGGAGAGGCTGATGGCTCCGCTCAGGTCCAGCGTGATGCCGCTGACGTCGACCTGGCAGCCGACGATGTACTTCACGGCCAGGTTGCCACCGACGCCGGCGGATGCCTTGGCGGTGTAGGTACCCGAGATCACGAAGCCACGCGACGCGGGGTTGTTCGCCACGGTCGGGATCGGGTACGAGTTCTCACCGGTCCGCCACGTCTGGATGGACTCGCCGTCGATGCCGGTGGCGTTCTTGTACCCGTTCGGCAGCGGCGCTCCGGCCGCTTCACCGACGCCCATGCCGGCCAGGCCCACGACCGCGGCCGAGGCGATCGCGGCCGCGCCCGCGGCGCGGCGCAGCCCAAGCTTGCTGAACTTGCTCATTCGTTCCCTCTCACAGGATTCGGCTGTTACCCCGCGGAATGCACTCACACCCGCAAGTCATGACCCTCGACGTTCGATGGCTTCCACACAGTTACCACTAAGCCCGCTCTTACGCATGTCTTAGCCGTCGTTAAGAATCCATCGAATTCCTGGTCACTGCTGCGTCGTCACTCGCGACAGATCGCAGGACTCCCCCGGTCCCCGACTCTGAGGACCGGCGTGTTGTCGAGCCGAACGTTATCGGAGCGGTCTCAAGTCGAGCAACAGGAGGACTCGAGCGTGTCACGAAGAGGCCACGCACCAGCGTGAATCTCGGATTCGCCAACGATAGAACGGCGAAAGTTAACGACAGGAAAACACGCTGATGTGACTACGTGCGTAAAGAGCGAAATCAGCCGTGATGCGGCGGCCGCTGCGCCTCGTACCAATCCTTAGAGCGCCCTGTGTGATGTTCGTCACTCTCGTCTGAAGTCAGTTCAGGCAGCGCATTTCCGAACACCGCGTCGAGACGACGACGCCGCGCAGCTCGGTGCTGCGCGGCGTCATCATCGCTGCTCATCGGCAATTTCCGGGTTCGGAAGACTCTGTTCCCACCGGTCGGATATCCCATCGAAAGTGGCCCGTCACCCTGTTAACCAGGAGTTTTCTTTGTATTGCTGAACAGATTTCGGGGTCGCTCGGAGGCCTCGCGGAGCGACCGGCTCAGAACTCGCTGATCGACTCGATCACGTACTTGGCGAGGGGAGCGGCAGTCGCCATGCCGTCGCGCACCGCGGCCCGCGAGTTGGCCAGGTTCACCACGAGTGTCTGTCCGGAGATTCCAGCCAGCCCGCGCGAAAGTCCGCCGTCGGTGGCTCCCGCCGCCAGCCCGGAGCTGCGGACGGCCTCTTCTATACCCCGCAGACGCCGATCCAGAAGGGGTTCGGTGGCCTCGGGCGTCACATCCCGGGCGCCGACGCCGACGCCGCCCACCGAGACCACGAGGTCCACTCCGCCGATCACCGCGGTGTTGAGCGCATTGCGGATCTCCACCTCGTCCCCGGAGACGACCACGGCGGCGTCGACGTGGAACCCCGCCTCGGCCAGCAGTTCACTCACGAGCGGCCCGAGCAGGCGCTGGTCCTCGCCGTGGGCCGCCTCGTCGTCGACGACGACGACCAGCGCACGACCGATCTCCTCGCCCTGCGGGCGGTGAGCGGCCTGTTCGTGGCGCGCGACGAACTCCCGTGCCGCGGCGTCGGCCGCGACCACGTCGGCGGGGTCGACCGGACCCGGCCCGCCCGCGAGGCGGACGTCCAATGAATTCTCGTCGAGATCGGTCTCGGCGGAGACGGCGGTGGTACCCGGGTTGCGCGGAGCAGCGTCGGACATGACAGGCCCTTTCTTGATGGGTGGGACCGTCGAAACGGTCGTTCGTGCTGCGCTGTGCCGGCGCCCGCGGTGGGCGCCGGAACAGCCTCCTCGATGCAGTTGTGGTGGGCGGTCAGCCGGCCGCGAGCGTGCCGAGCTTCACCTGGGCGGTCTTGGTGGCGCCGTTGTCCAGGTACGTCACGGTGACCGTGTCGCCCGGGGCGTGCGATCGGACCGCGGCGACGAGGGCGTCCCCGGAGGCGATGACGCGGTCGTCGACCTTCGTGATGACCGCGTCCTCGGGGATGCCCGCGTTCGCGGCCGGACCGCCGGGCGTCACCGCGGTGACGACGGCCCCGGGTGCGTCGGACGCGCCGCTCGGCCGTACCGACACACCGATGTTGGCGTGGCTGGCCTTGCCGGTGGCCTCGAGCTCCCGGGCCACCCGGATGGCCTGATCGATCGGGATCGCGAACCCGAGTCCGATGCTGCCACCGGCCTGTTGTTCACCCCCACCGAGGGTGGCGATCGCGGTGTTGATCCCGATCAGCGCGCCCCGGGCGTTCACCAGGGCACCGCCGGAGTTGCCCGGGTTGATCGCCGCGTCCGTCTGGATGGCGTCGATGACCGAGGTGGTGTTGGTCCCGGGGTCACGCGAGGTCAGCACGGGACGGTTGAGCGCGCTGATGATGCCGGTGGTGACGGTGCCCGCGAGTCCCAGGGGCGAACCGATCGCGATCACGTCCTGCCCCACGGCGAGGTTGTTCGAGTTGCCGACGGTGATCGGGGTGACGTCGTCGCGGTCGACCTTGATGACCGCGATGTCGGAGATCGGGTCAGCGCCCAGGACACGGGCCTCGGCCCGCGAACCGTCGGCGAAGTTGACCGCGACCCTCGACGCCGGGCCGTCGCCGCCGGCGCTGACGACGTGGTTGTTCGTCATGATGACGCCGTCCTCGCTGAGGACGACGCCCGAGCCGGAACCCATGGCCCCGCCGGACGCGACCTCGATGGAGACCACCGACGGGGTGACCCGGGCCGCGACCTCCTGCACGGAACCGGCCGGCGCGGCGACCGGCGTCGTGTTGTCGTTGCCGGGATCGCCGCCCAGCGGACCGTTGCTGGAACTGGAACCACCGTCGGACTCGGCGAGGTTGTATCCGGCCACGCCACCCACACCGCCCGCGACCAACGCCAGGACGAGTCCGGCCACCCCCAGCGCCACGAGGCGTCCGCCACTCTTCTTCTTGGCGGGTGCGGCCGAGGGGCCGTCCGGGCCCTGGTTCCCGAAGCCGGGCTGGGAGCCGAACGGCGGCTGTCCCGACTGTCCGTACGAGGGACCCGGACCGAAGTTGCCCTGGGGCGGGAACGGACTCGTCCCGGGCCTGCCGTACGACGATGTCGGCGCGTTGGTACCCGGGTAGCCCTGGCCGCCCGGTGCGGGGAAGGAGCCCGACGGCGGACCGAACGGCCCGCCCTGTCCCGACGCCTCGTTGCCGGACGCCGCGCGGTGGCCCCCGCCCGGCTGGCCCCCACCGTGTTGACCACCACCGTGTTGACCACCGCCGTGCTGACCGCCCCCGTAGGAGCTGTCACCGTGCGAACCGCCAGTCGTCATCTTCGTCTCTTCCTCGTCGGCCCGGCCATGCGCCGGTGCTTGTTGTCAGTGGCCGGGCCGGGACCGCAACACCTCGGCATCGTCGTACCCGAACTGCGCCTTCGGTCAACCCTAGGTGATCCGAGACCAGGTCACACCGGGCGAGTTCAAGGCTGTTCGCAGTCGTCGACAACCGAGTCGTCGGCCCGGCGCCACCCGCTTCTCCTCTACTGACGAATCACCTGCGGGGATGGTTCCGCCGCAGTTGCCCGGCCCGGCAGGGTCATCCGGATCAGCGCTCCCCCGAGCGGCGACGTGTCGGCGACCACGGTGCCGCCGTGTCGTTCGACCACCTGACGTACGATCGCCAGTCCCAGACCCGATCCCGGCATCGACCGCGACTGCGTCGACCGATAGAACCGCTCGAAGACGAGACCTCGGTCCTCCTCGGGGATTCCGGGACCGGCATCGGCGACGGTGAGCTCCGCGGTCGACATCCCGACCTGGGTCAGGCCGACGCGCACCGTACGGCCCGGGGGACTCCACTTCGCCGCGTTGTCGAGCACGTTCAGCACCGCCCGCGACAGTCCATGTGCCTCGCCGAACACGAACCATGGGGCGACGTCCACCTCGAACTCGACGTCGTTGCGGCGGCGTCGAACTCGTTCGAGGGCCTGCTCCACGATTTCGGCGAGATCGACCTCCTCGTAGACCACCTCCGGCGCGTCCTCGCGGGCGAGGTCGACGAGATCGCCCACGAGCGTGGACAATTCCTCGATCTGCGCCATCACGTCGGCACGGAGATCGACCATGTCCTCCTCCGGTACCGCCCGCGCCCCGGGACGACTCGCGGCGATCAGCAACTCCAGATTGGTCCGCAACGAGGTCAACGGGGTCCGCAGTTCGTGTCCGGCGTCGGCGACCAGACGTGCCTGCCGATCCCGGGACTCGTCGAGGGCGCGCAGCATGGCGTTGAAACTGACCGTGAGCTTGGCGAGTTCGTCGTTGCCGGTCACCGGGATGGGCGTCAGGTCGTTGGTTCGCGCGACCCGCTCCACGGCGCGGTTGAGACGGGAGACCGGCCGCAACCCGGCTCGCGCCACCGTCGTCCCGGCCAGGGCGGCGAGGGCGACCCCGCCGCAACCGACCACGAAGAGCACCCAGGCCAGACGCTTGAGCACTCGGTCGGTCTGGATGAGGCTCTGTGCGAGCACGAGGGTGTTGCCGTCGTCGAGTTTGCGTGTCAGGACACGCTGATTGCGCGTGGTACGCAGGCTCTGCTGCGTGGAACCGGGCACGGACGGCGACCGGACGATGCCGCGTTCAACGTCGTCGAACGGCACCTGACCGATGAGATACGTCTCGCCGCTGGGGGTCACCAGCGCGATGGAGATGTTGGTGGAGAACACCGTTCCGGCCACCAGCTGCTCGGGTTGCGTACGCAGGACCCCCGCGCGGGCGAGCGCGGCCATCCCGTCGGCGCGACTCTCGAGCTGCTGGTCGACATCGTTGTACATCGCGCGATACACGACGAAATACGCGGCCGCGGCCATCAGACTCACCGAGACCAGCACGACGGTCGCCGACAGGATCGTCACGCGGGTCCGCAGCGACACCGCGCGCATCAGCGGCATCGGCGCCCGCATCTCCTTCTCGTCCGACCCGACACCGGTGGTGTGCCCCGTGATCGCCCGGGTGAGGCGGTCGCGGAGGAGATCCCGGGTCTTCGGGTGCCTCGACGTCGAGTTCGACGACTTGCCGATCACTAGGGCGGCGTCTYCCGCAGGACGTACCCGACCCCGCGCACGGTGTGGATCAGTCGCGGTTCGCCGTCGGCCTCGGTCTTGCGCCGGAGATAGCCGACGTACACCTCGAGCGCATTACCCGACGTCGGGAAGTCGTAGCCCCAGACCTCTTCGAGGATGCGGCTGCGCGACAACACCCGGCGCGGATTGGCCATGAGCATCTCGAGCAGGGCGAACTCGGTGCGCGTCAGACTGATCGAGCGCTCGCCGCGGGTGACGTCGCGGGTGACGGGATCGAGCGACAGATCCGCGAACGTCAGGGTCTCCGAATCCGCGTCCTCGTCCGGCGAGGCACGGCGCAACAGCGCCCGCAACCGGGCGAGGAGTTCCTCGAGGGCGAACGGCTTGGGGAGGTAGTCGTCGGCTCCGGCGTCGAGGCCGGACACCCGCTCGGACACCGAGTCGCGTGCGGTCAGCACGAGGATGGGGAGGTCGTCACCGGCGGAGCGGAGCCGGCGGCACACCTCGAGGCCGTCGAGCCTGGGCATCATCACGTCGAGGATCGCCACGTCGGGCCGGTCGGCCAGGATCTTCTCGAGTGCCTCGATGCCGTCGCCCGCGGTCTCGACGCTGTAGCCGTTGAAGGTGAGCGACCGTCGCAACGACTCCCGGACGGCCCGATCGTCATCGACCACGAGGATGCGCATGGCTACAGTCTTATCCACCCCGGCTGAGATCCGGCTGAGCAACGCCGAAACCCACCCGTTCAAGTGACGGAGTCGGCGTTCACCTGCGGTTCCGGCGCTCTTTCACATCGGGGACCGAGTTCTGTGAGGTCAAGTTGATGGATGCGTAACGCCGGGCTTCGGGTCGCGAAACATCGACCTCCGACGCTGGAACCCGTGACCCTGTCTGCCCCGACTCGATCTGTCGTGTCCCGATCGGTGATGTCGCTGTGCGCCTATTGCGGTGTCGGTTGCGGCATGGAGATGAAGCTCGACGACGATTCCGACCGCGTCACCAAGACGATCGGCCGGCSCGATCATCCGACGAACTTCGGGCGCCTGTGCACCAAGGGGTCGACCACCGCGGACATGCTCGCCGCCGGCGGGCGCCTGTCCACCGCGCTGGTCCGAGACGACCGGGGCGGCCAGCTCCGGCCCGCCGAACTCGACGCCGTCGTCAGCGACACCGCGCGACGCCTGCGCGACATCGTCGACGAGCACGGGCCCGACGCGGTGGCCCTGTATGTGTCGGGCCAGATGTCGCTGGAGGCGCAGTACCTTGCGAACAAACTGGCCAAGGGATTCCTGCGCACCAATCAGATCGAGTCGAACTCGCGACTGTGCATGGCGAGCGCGGGGACCGGATACAAACTGTCGCTCGGATCGGACGGGCCGCCCGGTTCCTATCAGGACTTCGACCACGCCGACGTCTTCCTGGTCATCGGCGCCAACATGGCCGACTGTCACCCGATCCTGTTCCTGCGCATGATGGACCGGGTCAAGGCCGGGGCGAAGCTGATCGTCGTCGATCCTCGACGCACGGCGACGGCCGAGAAAGCGGACCTGTTCCTGCAGATCCGATCGGGGACCGACCTCGCCTTCCTCAACGGACTGCTGCACCTGCTCATCGAGAACGGCCACACCGACACCGAGTTCATCGAGTCGTTCACCGACGGCTTCGACCAGATCCCCGACTTCGCCGCCCAGTACCCGCCGGACGTCGTCGAATCGATCACCGGGATCGCGGCGTCGGACCTGCGGGCCGCGGCCGAGCTCATCGGGAACGCAGCCAACTGGATGAGTTGCTGGACGATGGGCCTCAACCAGTCCACCCACGGGACCTGGAACACCAACGCGCTCATCAACCTCCACCTCGCCACCGGCGCGATCTGCCGGCTCGGCAGCGGACCGTTCTCCCTGACCGGACAGCCGAACGCCATGGGCGGACGCGAGATGGGTTACATGGGCCCGGGCCTGCCCGGCCAGCGCGCCGTCGTATCCGCGGCGGACCGTGAGTTCGTGGAAGGTGTCTGGGGTGTTCCG
The DNA here is from genome assembly GCF_001691435.1 of Gordonia sp. UCD-TK1. Lineage (NCBI taxonomy): Bacteria > Bacillati > Actinomycetota > Actinomycetes > Mycobacteriales > Gordoniaceae > Gordonia > Gordonia sp. UCD-TK1. Next base: position 60,701 of record NZ_LZMP01000012.1, read on the forward strand.
GCCGGGACCCTGCGCACCGACGTGGGCGGCGGCACCATCGACATGTTCCGCCGGATGGCCGACGGCGAGATCAAGGCGTGCTGGATCATCTGCACCAATCCCGTTGCCTCGGTGGCGAATCGCAAGACCGTCATCGAGGGACTCGAGCGCGCCGAGCTCGTGATCACCCAGGACACCTTCGTCGACACCGAGACCAACCAGTACGCCGACGTGGTGCTGCCCGCGACGCTGTGGTCGGAGTCGACCGGTGTGATGGTCAACTCCGAACGCAACCTCACCCTGTTCGAACCCGCGCTCGATGCCCCCGGACAGGCGATCCCGGACTGGCAGCTCATCGCGCGCATCGCCGCCGAGATGGGGTACGCCGACGCCTTCGACTATGCGAGCGCCGAGGAGGTGTTCGAGGAGATCAAACGGTTCGCGAACCCGAACACCGGCTACGACTTGCGCGGGGTGACCTACGACCGGCTCCGCCGCACGCCGATGCAATGGCCGTGCCCGCCGGCCGAAGACGGCGAGCCCGATCCGGTGGACACCGGTGCCCGCAACCCGATCCGGTATCTCAACGACGGTCGCAGTCAGACGCTCCACCGCCTCGACGACGGGTCGACGCCGCGCCTCGCGTTCGCCACCCCCAGCCGCCGCGCCCAGTTCTTCGCCCGTCCCCACCTCGACCCGGCCGAGATGCCCGACGACGACTACCCCTTCCTGCTGAACACGGGCCGGTTGCCCCATCAGTGGCACACCATGACCAAGACCGGCCGGGTGGCCAAGCTCAACAAACTCAACCCGGAGCCCTTCGTCGAGATACATCCCGACGATGCCGACCGGTTGGGCATCACCGCCGCGGACAAGGTCGAGGTGGCGTCCCGTCGCGGCCGGGCGGTGTTGCCGGCGCGGATCTCCGACCGCGTGCGACCCGGCAACTGCTTCGTACCGTTTCACTGGAACGACGTCTTCGGCGAACACCTGGCGATCAATGCCGTCACCTCCGACGCGGTGGATCCGTTGTCGCAGCAGCCGGAGCTGAAAGTGTGTGCGGTGACCCTGATCCGGGTGCCCGGTTCGCGCGGTGACGTCGACGATGCGCCGGTCGTCGCCGCGGGTTCACCTAAACTTGCTGAGGCACTGGGGGTCTCGGGTGTCAAGGCGCCTGCGATGACCCCCGCCGAGCGCCTCTACCTGGCCGGTCTGGTGGCCGGCGTGGGCGACTCACCCGCGGGCAGTCCAGTGCTCCCGGCCGATGCGCCGCTGGGTGCCGAGCTCCGCGTCTGGGTGTCAGGTGTTCTCGCCGGCCTGTACTCCCGCGCGGCCGCCGCACCCGATCCCGCTGTCCCCCGGTCGGACTCATCGTCGTCGGAACCGGACACCGACACGGTGACGGTGCTCTGGGCCTCGCAGATGGGCAACGCCGAGGAGCTCGCCGCAGAAGCAGCCGAGCGCGTCAAGGCCAGCGGCCTCCGGGTCGACGCCCGGTCGATGGACGATGTCGAGGTCGGCGAACTGAAGGGCACGGCCCTGTTCGTCACCTCGACCACCGGGGACGGCGATCCGCCGGACAACGGTACGTCGTTCTGGGACGCGCTGAACTCCGAGGACGCACCCGACCTGTCCGGCGTCGACTACGCGGTGCTGGCGCTCGGCGACTCCAACTACGACGACTTCTGCGGCCACGGACGCAAACTCGACACCCGCATCGGTGAACTGGGTGGTCGCCGCCTGCTTGATCGCGTCGACTGCGAACCCGACTTCGAGGAGACGGCGGGCGGCTGGCTGACCGAGGTCATCCGGGCGATCAGCATGTCGAACCGGGCACCCACCTCGGGGGTGACCGGCGACCGGGTGACCGTGGTCAGTGAACCGGCCGACTCCGCGGCGGCACCCTCGGTACGTTCCGCGCCGGCCTATTCGCGGAAGAAGCCGCTGCTCACCTCGCTCGTGCGGAACGTCAAGCTCAACTCCGAGGGGTCCGGTAAGGACGTGCGCAACTTCGGGTTCCACCTGCCCGCCGGCACGATGTCGTACCAGGCCGGGGACGCGCTGGGGGTCTGGCCGCGCAACGACCCGACGCTCGTCGAGGAGTTCCTCGACCGCACCGGCCTCGACGCCGACGCGTCGGTGACCGTGGGCGGCGATGAGGTCGCGTTGCACATCGCCCTGCGCGACCGCATCGAATTCGCTCGTGTGACACCGGATCTCATTCGTTTCGTCGCCGACCGTACCGGTTCCGCCGATCTCAGGACGCTCATCGCACCGGGGAACAAACAGCAGTTCAACGACTGGGCATGGGGGCGACAGTCGGTCGACGTGCTGGCCGATCATCCCGTCACCGCCGACGCCTCGGAGTGGATGCAGGTCCTCAAACCGATGGTCCCCCGGTCGTATTCGATCTCATCGAGTCCCCTGGAGAGTCCTGACGAGATCCAACTGACGGTGTCGGCCGTGCGCTACAACCTGTTCGGCACGCCGCGCGGTGGTGTCTGCTCGACCTTCCTGGCCGACCGCGCCGACGACGAGATCGGCGTGTTCGTCACCTCCACGAGCCACTTCCGGCCGCCGGCCGATCCCGACACCCCGATGATCATGATCGGCCCCGGCACCGGCATCGCCCCGTTCCGCGGTTTCCTTCGCGAACGCGAGGCCCTGGGGCACACCGGGAAGAACTGGCTGTTCTTCGGCGAGCAGTACTCGGCGACCGATTTCTACTATCGCGACGAGTTGACGACCATGCTCGGCGACGGACTGCTCACCCGCCTCGACGTCGCGTTCTCGCGCGATCAGGATCGCAAGATCTACGTCCAGGACCGGATGCGCGAACACGGCGAGGAGCTCTACCAGTGGCTGCACGACGGCGCTCACGTCTACGTCTGCGGCGACGCGACACGGATGGCCAAGGACGTCGACGCGACACTGAAAGGCATTGTCGCGCAGTACGGTCGCCGCTCCCCCGCGAGCGCGGAGTCGTACGTCAAGGCACTCGCAGCCGACAAACGCTATGTGCGGGACGTGTACTGACAAGCCCTCGCAACGCCTTCCGCTCCCTGAGGAGGCCCGGAGCCTACGGAGGGTGACCCCACACGCTCCCTGAGGCGCGACGCTTCCCTATGCTCCCTGAGGTGCGACGCTTCCCTTTGCTCCCTGAGGTGCGACGCTTCCCTTTGCTCCCTGAGGTGCGACGCTTCCCTTTGCTCCCTGAGGTGCGAGGAGCGCAAGCGACGAGCCACGAAGGGCACCGCAAGTCGGAGTAAACAGGCGACGCGAGCTGCCGCGAACTCTCCACAGGCAAGGGTACATACGTTCCACGGGCTGCCAGAACCCTCGACGATACTGCGATGGCATGGGTATACATCCTCGAGTGCGCGGACGGGAAGTACTACGTCGGAAGCACGCGCGACCTCGACAATCGGTTACGCCAACACAGCTCGGCGCAGGTTGGTTTCACTGCTCACCGCCAGCCGGTGAGGCTGGCGTGGTCGGTTGAACTGTCACTGGACGACGCCTACGCGATCGAGCGACGAATTCACGGCTGGTCTCGTGCGAAGAAGAAGGCACTGATCGACGGCGATATCGATCTACTTCGCGCCCGGGCAGGGCGCAGGGGCGGTCGCCCACGCTGACATTGACACGAGGCTTTGTGAACAGTTGTGCAGGAGAGAGCTCCCCGTGCCGTCACCAGCCCTTCGAGGCTCGTCGCTGTCGCTCCTCACACCTCCGGGTCTCCGGGCTGACGGACGTCGTGGGCCACGAAAGACCACTCCTGGGCGACCGAACTCATGCTCCCTGAGGTGCGAGCGAAGCGAGCCACGAAGGGCTCCGCAACGCCTCTCACCAGGCCCTTCGTGGCTCGTCGCTATCGCTCCTCACACCTCAGGGAGCATTCGTTTGTCACCAACGCCCGCAGGAGCACCCAACCAGACGACGATGTCCCCGTCCCGGTCCTCGACGCGGTAGACGCCGATGGAGTCGATACCGTCCGAGGTGCATCGGCCATCGGCCAGTTCGAAGGCGTACTGGTGCAACGGACACACGACCTTGCCCAGATCGAACTGGCCGTCGGCGAGCGGTCCCCCGCGATGCGGGCAGACGGCGTCGGTGGCGCGCAGGGTCCCGTCGGTCAGGCGGAACACCGCGATCTGCCTGTCTTGCATCGCATATGCGCGGCTCTCGCCGACCTGCAGGTCGTCCAGTTGCCCCACGACGACGCCGGCGTCTGCCGACACGCTGGTCATCGGACCGGCACCCGGGGCAGCGGCAGCAGCGGAAGCGCCGAGGTGAACTGCGCGGGCGATTTGGGTTCGGCGCGGTCCAGCCAGGGATCGACGTAGGCCTCGACCGCGGCGTCGATCCCCTCCTGCAACCCGGCGACCAGTCCGTCACGGTCGTCGACGATGATCGCGCGGAGTTCCTCGATGCCGATGCGCGGTACGAATGCGTACGTCCGCTCCAGCCACTTGCCCTGCTCGCGGTAGTACTGGATGAAGATGCCGCACAACCGGATCACCTCGTCGGCCGAATCCACGGTGGCCAGCAGGTCGCCCTTGCGGATGTGCGCGCCGGCGGCGCCACCGACGTAGATCTCCCACTTGCCGTCACCGATCGCGACCACGCCGAAATCCTTGCACAGCGCCTCGGCGCAATTGCGCGGACACCCGGTCACCGCGAGCTTGAGCTTCGCCGGCGACTCCAGACCCTGGTAGCGCGTCTCGATGTCGATGCCGAGCTGCGTCGAGTCGCCGAGACCGAATCGGCAATAGTCGGTGCCGACACAGGTTTTGACCGTCCGGAAGCTCTTGCCGTACGCGTACCCCGACGGCATGCCGAGATCTTCCCAGACCTTCGGCAGGTCTTCCTTCTTCACGCCGAGCAGATCGAGTCGCTGCCCACCGGTCGCCTTGATCATCGGGATCGAGTACTTCTCCGCGACGTCGGCGATCTTGCGCAACTGCTCGGGTGAGGTCACCCCGCCCTTCATCTGGGGCACCACCGAGAAGGTGCCGTCACGCTGGATGTTCGCGTGCACCCGGTCGTTGACGAACAATGCACCGGGTTCGCGTTTCCACTCCGAGCCCCAGATGATCCGCAACAGCGAGGCGAGCGGCATCTTCGCCGTCGCGTCCTCGCCGCCGGGTGCGAGCTTGTCGAACACCTCGCTGACCGACCGCAGGTCCTGCCGTCGGATGGCATCTATCAGTTCGGGTTTCGTCAGCGGGATGGCCGGGACGTACCAATCGGCGGACGCGTCGGCGGTGAGCTCGTCCCCCGCTGCGAGCTCGACGATGTCGGCGACAAGCCCCTTGCAGGAACCACATCCTTTGCCGGCGCGGGTCTTCGCGCACACCTCGCCGACGCTCGTGCATCCCGACGCCACGCAGGCCACGATGTCGCCCTTGGTGACCCCGTTGCAGTTGCACACCTGCACGTCGTCGGCGAGCTCGGCCGCCCCGGTCTCGGCGCTGGGGGTGCCCAGGTCGAACAGCATCGAGATGCGTTCGTCGGGAAGCGGTACCTTGTCGTCGAAGGCCTGCGTGAGGAAGTTGACCTTCGAGATGTCGCCCAGCAGCATCGCTCCGATGAGCTTGTTGTCACGGACCACGACGCTCTTGTAGACGCCGTTGCGTGGTTCGTAGAACTGGACGAATTCGTCGTCCTCGCGTTCCGGTCCCTTGACCCCCATGGCCGCGACGTCGACACCGGCGACCTTCAACTTGGTGGTCAGTCGCGAACCATGGTATTCGGCAGCCGGATTCGCGCCGGTGAGGACGTCGGCGAGCACGACTGCCTGCTCCCACAGCGGTGCGACGAGACCGTACACCTCACTGCGGTGCTGCGCGCACTCCCCGACCGCGTAGATGAAGGCCTCGTCCTCGCAACGCATCTGGTCGTCGACGACGATGCCGCGCTCGACGACCAGACCTGCGCCGCGGGCGATCTCGACGTTGGGACGAATGCCGGCCGTCACCACGATCATGTCGGCGGGCAGCGAATCGCCGTCGGTGAAACCGACTCCCGCGACGGTCCCGTCGTCGTTGCGCAACACCGCCGTCGTCCGCTTGCCGGTGTGGACACCGACCCCCAGCGCCTCGATCTGGTTGCGCAGCACCTTGCCGCCGCGCTCGTCGAGTTGCTGGTTCATCAGGTGCCCGGGCGAGTGCACGACGTCGACGGCCACACCCTGGGTTTGCAGTCCGTAGGCGGCTTCGAGTCCGAGCAACCCGCCGCCGATCACCACCGCGCGCACGTTGTCGCGAGACTCGGCCATCTGCAGCATGCCGTTCGTGTCCTCGATGGTGCGGAAGCCGAACACGCCGCGTGCGAGCCGGCCGTCGGACTCGCGGAGTCCGTCCATGTTGGGGAAGAACGTGTGGGACCCGGTCGCGATGATCAGCACGTCGAATTCGATGACCCGTCCGCTCGCGCAGGTCACCGTCTTGGCGAACCGATCGATCGACTCGGCGCGATCACCGGAGTGGAGCGTGACGTCGTTCTCCCGGTACCACGCCATCGGGTTGAGCATGAGGTCGTCGTCGTCGACCGCGGTCTCCCCGGCCAGCACGTGGCTGAGCATGATCCGGTTGTAGTTCCCGTACGGCTCGTCGCCGATCATGGTGATGGCGAACTGTTCCCGGCCGCCGCGGGAGATGATCTCCTCCACGGTGCGCGCGCCGGCCATGCCGTTGCCGACCACGACCAACCGACGCGTGGGAACCGGCGGCGTCACGTGCTCGTCCCCCATCAGAAGATGACCATCCCGAAGTCGACGACGACCTCACCGCTCGCGCCCTCCGGCGCGGCGAGGAGGAGCTCCAGCGTGGTGTCGGGTTCCACGTCTTCGACGACCCGCAACGGCACGTTGACCGACGACCTCGCGCCCATCGGGAACATCCGCATCGGCGTGCCGTCGCGAACCAGGGTCACACAGATGAGTTCGTCGCAGCTGTTGCCGCCGCGAAAGTACAACGGCTGAGCCGTCATCCCGGGCGGGACGACGAAGGTCAGCGACGCATCGATCGGTCCCGGCTTCGACAGGCCCGACCCGGAGAACGCGTAGACACCCTGCAGGAATTGTGGAGTGCTCGACATGCCGCCACTATCCGCGAGGCGCATGAAATGCGACTTGCCTCGGTGTTACGGCGACGTTGTCTGGTTCTCACCGGCCCGGCCCGCCCGCGAGAGCGCCAGCGGGCGCGCGCGACGCCGCTACCGCGACCCCAGCGCACGCTCCCGGGCGAGGAAGAAGAACGGGATCGCGGTGGCGATGCCGACGCCGAAGGTCAGCACGACCGACGCCAGCCACCACGGCAGGATGCGCAGGCGGCGGGCCTCCGCGAGCGCCCACACGTGGAAGCCGATGACGACGAACGTCAGGTCGACCATCGCGAACCGTCCGGGCGTCGTCTTCAGGATGTCCCCCACGAAGAAGTCCTTGACCGACCCCGGCCCGTTCTGTCGTACGTAGGGGATCGCGATGGCGTTCTGCGTGACCAGCGCGGACAGGAAAACGAGGAACAATGATCGCTCTCGCCACTTCTGGTCGGAATCGGTCGTCATCAGGCCCTCCTCGACGCGTCGGAACCTCGATGGTGGCACGGCAGAGCGGCACCCCGGCCCGAAACCGGAGCGGTGGCCGTCAGGTCCGACGCCATCCCGCGGCGCCCACCATCTCGGCGACCTGGGTGAACTTCACACGGGGCCGGCCCTGTTCGAGGCCGCGACGCCGTTCGCGACGGTCGATGGCCCGCATCCCGCGGTAGCCGATCACCGTCCGGACGCGTGTGCGCACCAACGCACCGAAGGCTCCGGGCTCGCGTTCGGTCCGCGGCAGCCGGCCCGCCGCGGCGTCGGCGATGAAGTCCTCGACGGTCCGCGTCGCGCACATCTTGTTGGCGCCGATGCCGCCGCTGGGTCCGCGCTTGGCCCAGCCGAGCACATATCCGCCCGGCACGATCGCACCTGTCTCGTCGACGAGGCGGCCGTCGACGTTGCTGAAGACGCCGCGCGCGTCGTCGAAGGTGAGACCCGGGATCGGGGTGGAGCGATAGCCGATCGAGCGCACCACGAGATCGGTGGCGACGTGGTGACGCCCCTCCCCCGTGCGCACCGTGATCGACTCGACCTGCGAATCACCGGTGATCTCCTCGGGACTCCTGTGGAACAGGAACACGATCCGCCGGCGCTTCGGGTCGGCGGGATGACGGAACCGGGCGAGATCGGCACATTCGGCGTCCTCGATCACCTCGACCTCGACACCCGGGATCTCCGACAGCGCACGGTATTCGGCCGCGGTGTAGGCCGCGGACGCCTGGTCGCGACGGCCCAGCAGCACCACTTCGTGGACATTCTGCTCGGCGAGCAGTTCGAGCGCACGGTCGGCGATGTCGGTGGTGGCCAACAAATCCGGCGGGGACACGAGGATTCGCGCGACGTCGAGGGCCACGTTGCCCGTACCGACCACGACCGCTCGACCCGTCGCCGGGTCGTCGGCGGTTCCGCGGCGCAGCGGTGGCCCGGCATCGACACCGGGCACGCCGTTGTACCAGGCGACCAGATCGGTGGCCGACGTCGAACCCGGAAGGTCCTCACCCGGAATTCCCAGGCGCCGTGACTCACTGGCACCGACCGCGTAGAACACCGCGTCGAAATGCTCCGCGAGTTCGGCCGGGGTGATCTGGTCGGCGCCGTCCCCGATGGTCACATTGGTCAGCATCGTGACGCGCGGGTCGCGGTAGAGCAGGTCGAACCCGCGGAGCACGCCCTTGGTGCCCGGGTGGTCCGGGGCGACGCCGGCGCGCACGAGCCCGCCGGGAGTGGGGAGTTTGTCGATGACGGTGACCTGCGCCTCGGTGCGGTCGAGCAGCGTGCGCAGGGCGTACCCGCCGGAGGGACCCGTTCCGACCAGCGCGACCCGAAGTCCCGCAGGCAGTTTCGGCACGTCCGGATAAGTGATCGACGACGCGGAGTCGTCACCGATGGGCGCCCAGCCCGAGCGAACCTCCGGGTTGATCTTGTAGTAGTCCGCGTTGATGTCGATGAAGACCTTGTCCCGGGTGCCGAGTTTGTCCGCCGGGTAGATGGCGTCGACGGGGCAGGCATCGGCGCATGCGCCGCAATCGATGCACGCCTCGGGGTCGATGTGCAGGATGTCGGAGCTGCCGAAGCCGCGCTCCTCGGGTGTCGGATGGATGCAGTTGACCGGGCACACGGCGACGCATGCTGCGTCACTGCAACACGATTGGGTGATGACGAACATCAGAGCATGTGCGCTTTCCGGTAGTACCGCATGGCGGGCTTGGTCAGCAGTCCGACCTCGTCGAGGAATTCCATGAGGTGCGCGCAGCTGCTGCGGATCATCGAGTGGAAGTGCGAGTTGGTGCGCATCTCCCGGACCGCGCGGTCGACGTCGAGTCCGGCGTCGGCAAAGGCCTTGGGCTGCACCAGACTCGTCACGATGAAGTAGGCGCCGACGGCGACCGCGAACGCACTGAACTGGCGGCGCGCCCAGCTGACGCCCTCCAGGGAGTCACGCACCTCTTCGCGCGCGAACTTCATGTGGCGCGATTCCTCGAGCACATGGATCTCGTTGACCGTGCGGATGAAGTCGAGCACGCGGTCGTCGCGCATGCAGCCGCGCTGGAAGACGTCCAGGACCTCTTCGGCGACCAGGATGCCGGCGTAGGCGACCTCGTTCTTCGCGGTCTGCATGAAGATCTTGCCGAGGCGCGAGACCTTCTTCGACGGGTGGTAGGAGGCACCGACCATCTTCTCCGACGCCTTGGCGAACATCAGCGAGTGCCGGCACTCGTCGGCGACCTCGGTGAGCGCGAACTGGAATTCCGAACCGTGGTAGTCGCCGAGGTACTGGTCGCGGATGACCATCTCCTGCAGGATCATCTCGAACCAGATCCCGATGTTCATGATCGAGGCGAACTCGTGGCGCGTCACCGAGATCCGCTGTTCCTCGGTGAGCTCGTCCCAGTACGCGGTCCCGTACAGCGACGACCATTCCGGACTGCACCCGTACTTGGTGGGGTCCATCGGCTTCGACCAGTCGATCTCGGTCATCGCGTTGCGCGACAGCCGGGCGGCCGACGCCAACAGCCGTGCCGAGACCTCTTCGGTGCCCTGGTCCCGGAGACTGATGACATTCTCGGATCGTTCCATCGCGGCGGTCATTAAGAACTCGCTTCCCGGTCGTCGTCGATCGTGACAATGATCGATGTAATGACAATGCGTGTTGTCAAGATAGCACCGCCGTGCGACCGAGTAAACGAATCGACGAATATACTCACCGGTAAGTTCAGCGCCGAGGATCGTCCTCGCAGGTCAGCGGCGTCGAAGCCGTCCGTTCAGTTGCAAGGAGTTCTCCATGCCCTCCATCTTCATCACCGGCGGCGCTGCCGGAATCGGTCTCGCCACCGCGGAGCGTTTCGGCCGCGACGGGTGGACAGTCGGCGTCTACGACGTCGATGCCGACGCGCTGGCGAAGGTGAAGGCCGACCATCCCGACTTCATCACCGGCACCCTCGACGTCCGCGAGCCGGAGCAGTGGGCCGATGCCCTCGCCGAGTTCACCTCTCACACCGGCGGCACGCTCGACGTCCTCGACAACAATGCCGGCATCCTCCACGAGGGCCAGATCGACCACATCACGCCGGACCAGATCAAGCGTCAGATCGACATCGACGCCCTCGGCGTCGCGCTCGGTGCCCAGGCCGCATACCCGTACCTGAAGAAGACGCCGGGCGCGCACCTGGTGAACATCGGATCGGCGTCGGCGATCTACGGCCAGCCCGGCATCGCGGTCTACTCGGCGACCAAGTTCTTCGTCGCGGGCCTGACCGAGGCGCTCGAACTGGAATGGGAGCACGACGACATCCGCGTCGTCAGCATCTGGCCCCTGTGGGCGAAGACCGCCCTCGCCACCGGCGGCGCCAAATCGACGAAGACCCTGGGCATCCGGATCACCCCCGAACAGGTCGCCGAGAAGATCTGGGAGTCGGTGCACCCGACCCGTCAGGACAGACTGCTGCACCGCACCAGCTACTCCGTCGGCGCGCAGACCCTGTTCCTGCAGAACGCCGCCAAGTTCATCCCGAACTTCCTGAACCGGGCGGTCAACAAGTACATCGCGCAGTAGTCCACCCCCACTCGCAAACCCACCCCTTTTCCGTAGATCCACCGCGCTCGGACCGGGTGGGTTTACGGAGAAGGGGTGGGTTTGTCGGAACGTGGGTCCGGACGGCGCATTCATGCGTCTGATTCGTATGGACCTACCCACCGATCCGCATGGCCTGATTCTCCGCAAAGAAGCCGCCGGCACCCACATCAGCGATGAACAGTTGCAGCACATGGTCGGCAACAAGACCCTCGTGCGGCTCTGGCCGGGCGCGTTGGCCGACTTCACCGCGGTCAGCGAACTCCAGGCAGTCGAGAAGCACCGCTTGACCGTCATTGCTGCGGCAAGGGCCGGACGACCCGGTCGGATCTTCAGTCACGCTTCGTCAGCTGCCATGCACAGGTTGCCGATGCTGTGGCCCGACCTGTCGCAGGTCCATGTGACGTCGCCGAAAGTCGGGAAACGGGCCAAGCACATCGTCAGACATCAGGCCACCGTCAAGCCGCAGGACATCGACGTCATCGACGGGGTCACGGTGACATCCATCGAGCGCACGGCATGTGATGTCGCCCGACTGGGAACCAACCGGCAGGCCCTCGCGGTGCTCGACGCCGCGCTTCGACGTGACGCCGATCCGGACCGGATGAGACAGATCCTCGACTCGTGCCGAGGATTCAAGGGGGTCGAGATGCTCCGACGCGCGCTGGCACACGCGAACGCATCGTCGGAGAGCATCGGCGAATCCCTCAGTCGCGCCGTCATGCTCGAGTTCCCCGACCTGCCGACACCACGACAGCAGGTCAAGATCTTCGACGACCACGGCGTGTTCATCGCTCGCGTCGACTTCCTGCTGGCGAACAGGGTGATCGGCGAATTCGACGGCATGATCAAGTACAGCGGCGGCCTGGGCGACGAGCCCGCGTGGCAGACGGTGGTCGAAGAGAAGGCGCGTGAGGACAGGCTGCGCGCGCAGGGGTACACCGTCGTGCGGTGGACATGGCCGGACCTCGCCGACAAGGCGCGCTTCTACGCGCAGATCCAGAAGGCGCTTCGACTCGGCGGCGTCGAGTGACCCGCAAACCCACCCCTTTTCCGTAGATCCACCGCGCTCGGACCGGGTGGGTTCACGGAGAAAGGGTGGGTATGCGGGAAGGTCAGCGTCGTGCGGTCGGGAGCCGCAGCGCGAACCGAAGGCTCACCAGGCGCAGCGCGGTCGCGAGGACAGATCCGACGACGAGCCAGATCCAGTGCGCCGCCGAGGTGTACGTCGCGCCGACCGCGACGATGGCGGCACCGAGTACCGCGGGTACGGCGTAGAGGTCGGCGGGTGTGAGGAGGAGCGGGATCTCGTTCGAGATCATGTCGCGGAGCACGCCGCCACCCACCGCGGTGAGGAGCCCGACGGTCGTCGCGGCGAACGGGCTCGCCCCGACGTCGAGGGCGATGCTCGCACCCGTGGCCGCGAAGAGCCCCATCCCGAATGCGTCGAGCACGAGTATCGACCGGTGCAGTGCCGTGAAGGCGGGATGGAAGAAGAAGACGACGAGGCCGGCGACAGTTGCGGTGACGATGGGACCCCACCCGCTGATCGACGCGGGCGGGGTGATCCCCAGCAGGACGTCGCGCAATACGCCACCGCCGACCCCGGTGAGCACGCCGACGGTGATGATCCCCCACATGTCGAAGTCCTTGCGGACCCCGAGCATCGCCCCCGACGCCGCGAACACCGCGATACCCGCGAAGTTGAGCACGTCGAGCACCACGAGATCACCTCGCTATCCGGGGACAGGCCAGTCGGTCAGCACGCGAATGACCGCCCCGGGCGAGCCAGGGGCGGTCATCGGTATGACAGTGCGGCGCCGGTACGGCGACCGAACGAGGCTAGCGACGATCCAGGTCGATGAGGCCGGCGCGAGCCGCCTTGACCAGTCGACGCGGAATCCGCACGGGGACGCCGTTCACCTTCTCTTCTTGCAGTGCGGGGTTTTCCGCCTTCCACTGCGAACGACGGCTACGGGTGTTCGCCCGCGACATCCGGCGCTTCGGTACAGCCATGGTTGAGCCCTTCTCCTACTGTGGTCTGCGTGGCCGGTGGTGACGCCTGGCATCACTGGATCGGCCCCATCAGTGCACCCCTCGACCCGGCGCGGCCGCGGCACACAACCCGACCAGACTACCTGGCGAGGACGCCCGATTCCAAAATGGCCGATCCGCACTTGCCCGGGGCCGCCTACTTCAGAGGTAGCCCCACGGCGATCGGAGGTCGGTCGACGCGATGGCCACCCAGTATGCAACCCACACGACGATGATGAACGCCCCGATGATGACCGCGGTGAGCGCCACCCCATCACCGGTCTGCCTGCCACCCGACGCCGCGATCTGTCTCCGCGCGACGATGCCGAGCACCAGCCCGACGAGGCCGCCGACCCCGACGCACAGGAGACCCAGCAGGGAGGCCACCAGGGCGGCCACGGCCAGTTTGTTGGTCGACGGGCCGTCGGCGTCGACGGGCCGGCCGCCTTCGGGGCGGGAGTCGGCGGATGCCGATTCCGCGGATCGGGCATCACCGGCCGTGGCGAACGGTTGCCCGGGCCGGCCCGGGGGCGGACCCTGCGGGGGCTGACCGTACCCCGGCGGGGGGCCGTATCCCGGCCGGCCGGGGCCGGGTTGCCCCTGACCCGGCGGTCCGTAACCCTGCGGTTGTCCGTAGCCCTGCTGTCCGTAACCCTGCTGCTGACCGAATCCCGGCCGGGGAGGTGGTGAGGCTTGTCCCGGTGGCGGTCCCGCCGGGGACCGCGTCGAGATCACGCGCGTGGCGTCGTAACCGGACGGGGCCGGGCCACCCGGACCCCCGGGGCCACTGGGCGCGGGTGGCGGCGGAACCGGCTGTGCAGCGGACGGATTCGACGGTCCACCGGTGCGGATGACCCGGGTGACGCCGTCGGCCGGACTGTGCGACTCGGGGATCTCCGTGTCATCCGGTCCGGCCCCGGGGGTCGAGGTCACCGGCACCGAGTCCGGCACCGCGTCGGGGACCGCCGCCTTCTGGGTCGGTTCCCACGGCGACGGGTCGGTTGCCGAGGTGTCCGAAGGTGGGCCGGACGGTGGGGATTGCGGTGCCTGGGCCGGATCCGTCGGATCGCTACCCCCGGTCGGAGTGGTCATCGGATGCCTTTCACAAGCTGTGCCGCAGCGGGACAACGCGGGGAGATGCGTGCACGACCAACCGGCCGTGCATCACGCACAGCTTAGTGAGAAAGGGCTCCGAACTGGGCCGGAGTCGATGAACACGACCCCGGATCGGCCCGATATTCGTTCAGTAGTAGTAGGTGGAGGAGCTCGTGTCGCCGGCGACGATCAGGACGATGAACAGAACGGCCCACACCACGCCACCGACGATGGCGAGCGCGCCGGTGATGATCCCGGCCAGGCCCATCCCCGAACCACTCTGCGTGCCACCGGACTGTTCGATGTCCCGTCGCGCCATGAACCCCAGCACGACGGCCGCGATGCCGACCGGTATCGACAGGAAGAACGAGAAGAACAAGCAGGCGATCAGCGAGACGACGCCGACGATGCCACAGATGAGGGCCGCGATCGCCTTGCCGTTGGTCTTCTGCGGCGGCGCGTATCCGTAACCGCCGCCGTAGGGTGCCGCGCTGTAGGGGTTCTGCGACCCGTACGCGCCGCCGTACGCCGGCGCCTGGTAGGGATCGTTGACCTGACCGTAGGACCCACCCGGCGGCTGTGCGTAGGGATCCTGGCTCGGCGTCCCGTAGCCCTGGTTGCCGGCCGGCGATCCGTACGGACTCTGCCCGTACTGCTCCTGACCGTACGGGTTCTGACCGTAGGCGTTCTGGCCGTAGGCGTTCTGGCCGTAGGGGTCCGACGACGGACCCGGCTGGTAGGTCTGGCCGTATTCGGTCGGCGCGTACTCCGGTGCGGCACCCTGGCCCTGGTCACCCTTGGAGAGGTTGGGACCCGAGTTGCCCGAGGACCCCGAGCTCGGCACCGTACCCCAGTCGTCCTGGCCCTGGCCCGAGCCCTGTCCCGGTGGATAACTCACGCACAACCCCCATGTAGATCCGACACGATGTGTTCACCAGCCTAACGATTAGACTCAACCGGTGTCTGGCGTCATCTCCGGCTTCACGGTGATCTTCATTGTAGTCGGGGTGGGATATCTCCTCGGGCGCACGCGTGTCATCGGCGACCACGCCCACGAAGTCCTTTCCCGCCTGGTGTTCTTCGTCTTCACACCGGCGCTGCTGTTCCACTCCATGGTCACCTCCGATCTGTCGGTCGTCTTCTCCTCGACGCTGGTGATCGCGGGCGGCAGCGCGTTTCTGATCGGTGCGGTGTACGTCGTCGTCGCCAAACTGTGGTTTCGACGCGCGGTTCCCGAACTCGTGATCGGCGGCCTGTCGTCGTCGTATGTCAACAGCGTCAATCTGGGTCTTCCGATCGCGATCTTCGTTCTCGACGACGCGTCGTTCATCGCGCCGCTGCTGCTGTTCCAGATCCTGATCTACTCACCGATCGCGTTGCTCGCGCTGGATCTCACCGCGCTGGACCGGGATTCGGGAAGATCGCTGCTGCGGGACTCGCTCGTCGCGCCGATCACCAATCCGATCGTCGTCGGCGGACTCGCCGGTCTGTCGGTCTCGCTGATCGGCTGGAGCCCGCCCGCGGCCGTGATGTCCCCGCTGAAGATGCTCGGTGACGCCTCCGTGCCGGCGGCGCTGCTGGCATTCGGCTTGTCGCTCACCGGCGTCGCGGTGTTCAAGAAGGGTGCGAGCCCCCGCCGCGACATCGCACTGGCAAGCGTGCTGAAGATGATCGTCATGCCGCTGGCCGTCTACGCCATCGCCCGTTGGGGATTCGGGCAGACCGGCGAGGCGTTGTTCGCGCAGGTGGTCATCGCGGCGTTGCCGACCGCACAGAATGTCCTGGTGTACGCGACCCGTTACCGGCGCGGCCAGATCCTCGCCCGGGACACGGCACTGATCACGACGCTCACGTCGATACCCATCATCATGATCATCGCCCTGCTGCTCGCCTGAACTTCCTCAGGCGTCGGGCTCCTCCCGGGGCACGTACTTGACGTCGACGCCGCCCATCAGCGCCAGTCCGGTCACCCGTACCACCGGCGCGCCGGGCCGGGACGCCTTCTGCGACCGCCCGCTGAATCCGCCCATGATGCCCAGTCCCCCGATCTCGACGGTCACTCCGTCGGGCATCTTGATCTCGACCCCGCCCATGATCGCCACGCACTGGACCGTCAGCACCGGCGCGGTGAACTCCACCTCGCGAAGGTCCAGTTCGACCCCGCCCATGATGGCGGTGGCGGTGAGTTGATCAGCGACCACCGCCGTCCCGGACAGCTCGCTCCCGGACATGATGGCCAACCGGTGGCGGACGGCCGTGTCCGCGCTGCCGCCCGTCACCCGCGGGCCCGGGGACAGGCTGGCCGCAGGCATGGCGACGCCGAGCTGTGCCACCGGGAGATCGTCGGTCAGGGCGTCGAGGTCACCAAAGGTCTTGGCGAGGACCGCTTTTCCGGCTCGCTCCTCGTACTCGACCGGAGACAGGCTGCCGTGCGCCATGGCGGCGGAGAGGATCTCGTGGACCAGTTCGCGGTCCGCATCCGCAGCGCGGAGTCGGGCACGCCGGTCGTCGGGCATCGGTGAATCGCCGGGTTGGGTCACGTCTGGAAACCCTAGTTGTCCGAGTCCGGCACGACCACCCTGATCTTTCCCCGGAGACGACCCCGAGGAGTCGTCGGGCCGGTACCTCGCACCGACGACGCCCTCCGGCCAACTGCCCGACGAAAGACCCGGCCGAGCGGCATAATCCAACACGTCCGGGCGGGACGGCCGACCGGCGTACATCGGAGGCGAACATGAGTCAGCCCTACGATCCGGGCCAGTCCCCGTACGGCCAACCGAACCATCAGCAGTCGCCCTTCCCCGGCAGCGGTCACCCGCCATCGGGCGGCTACGGACAACCCGCGTACCCGGGCTACCCGCCGCCGCCCGCCCCGCGCAAGGACCGGGCCGGGTTGCGACGGTGGGGCAAGATCCTGACCCTGCTCGGTGTGCTGATCCTGGTCCTGTCGGTCACCGTCGGGGTGGTCATGGCGATCGCCGGTATCGGGAACGTGGCCGACAAGGCGTTCGAGGTCAACCCCACCGCCGAGCAGTACTACGACGCCGGTGACGAGTTCCAGTTGTTCAGCAGCAGCACGAACGGCGTACCCGCCTGCGAGATCACCGGTCCCGCTGCGCTGGCGTCGGGTACGAACTCGACGACCGAGTTCACCTTCGACGGTTCCGGGGTCGAATCGTTCGATTCGTTCGAGGTCGTGGAATCCGGCACCTACTCGTTCCAGTGCGATTCGCCGGCCGTCGTCGCATCCATCGACGCGTCCGGCATCCTCAGCGGTGTCGGCGGCCTGCTGCTCGCAGTCGTCGGCGGTGGATTCGGCGGCCTGCTCGCACTGGTGGGCATCGTGCTCTGGATCATCGCCGGCCGAAAGCCGAAGACCGTCTGACATTCTCGCGCCGACACATTCGCGCCGACGTCGCCGCGGCGCTCATCGACGGGGCGTCGATCAGCCGCGCCGACGCCCCTTCCGGGCCCGCAGATAGTCGCCGACCACGGCGGCGCCGAGACCGTCGACGTCCGGCGCCACCACGCGTCCGCCGATCCGGCGGGCGATCTGATCCATGAAGTGGGCCAGCCCGGGATCCTCGCCGAGACGGAAGAACGTGACCTGGGCGCCGATTCGCGCGACATGGTCGAGTTCCCGAACCGTCAGCGCGATGGTCTGCGGGTGCGGCGGATAGAAGAAGAACGGTTCCCCACTCGGATCGAGATGCGCGGTCGGCTCTCCGTCGGTGACCACGAGGACCACCGGCTGCGCATTCGGGAACCGCCGGAGGTGCCGCTGGGCGAGCAACAGTGCGTGATGCAGGTTGGTCCCCTGCTCCATCCGCGGTTGCAGACCGGTGAGCTCGGCGATGTCGATCAACCGCGCATACCTTCCGAACGCGATGAGGTGGAGTTCGTCGCTGCGGAAGCGTGTGGAGATCAGATGATTGAGGGCGATCGCGGTGCGCTTCATCGGCGTCCAGCGGCCCTCCATCTCCATAGAGAAGGACGTGTCCACGAGCAAGACCACCGCTGCCTGCGTACGACTCTCGGTCTCCGAGACCTCGACGTCGCGGACGTCGATACGCACTCCCGATCGCGCCATCTCCGACGTCGCGAGCGCCGGTTCGTGTGTCTCGGACACGGTGCGCAGCAACGCATTCGACACGGTCCGGGTGACGTCCCAGGGGTCGGTGTCGCCGAATTCCCACTCCCGGGAAGCGCCGGTCGGCTCGCCGAGCAGTCCGGTCTGGCGGGTCTGGCGATCGCCCCGGCGGCCCGACAGCTGCTCGGCGATGTCGCGGAAGATCGACTGACCGAGCTGGCGCATCGCTTTCGGACTCAGCCGGAGCTGACCGTCTGCGGTGCGGTCGAAGAAGCCCTGCTCGGACAGCGCCTTCTCGAGCTCGGCCAGCATTCTCGCGTCGACCGCCGCGTCGCCGCCGAGCTGCCGGGCGAGCGCGTCGAGATCGATGTCGTCCATCTGCGCGCCGGCATACTGCTGTGACAGCTGCTCGGAGAGCGCCTCGAGTTCGGAGATGTCGCGTAGTGCCGCGGCCCCCTCGCCCAGTCCCATCGGCTGGTCGCCGGAGAACGACTGCGCGTCGTCCCAGTCCAGACCCGGTCGAGCCGCCCGGAGCTGCGAATCCATCTGCGCCAGTTGGTTCATGAGGTCCGGCGACCCGAACGCCTGCTGCGCCAGCTGGTCGAGCTCGGCGCGCTGCTCGGGGGTCAGCGAGTTGTAGAACTGTTGGGCCGCGGCCGCGCGCTGGGCGAGGGAATCGATGAGTTCCTCGGTGTTGCGCGGGTTCTCCGGGAAGAACTCACCGTGCTTGGCCATGAACTCGTCGAATGCCTCGGTGGTGTCCTCGCCCCGGTTGTGCGCGGCGAGGAGCTCGTTGAGGTCGCCGAGCATCTCCGAGATTCGTTGCCGATCCTGCTCGTTCGCCCCCTCGAGCGCTTCCTTCATGCCGGCGAAGCGCTGGTCGAGCAATTCCCGGCCGAGCAAGTCCTTGATCTTGTCGTAGTCCTCACGCGCCTGCGGACTGCGCCAGTTGTACTCCGACAGTTCTTCGACGGCCTGGGCGGTCGACGGCGGCAGACTCCCGATCTGCATCTCGGCGAAGCGGGCGTCGTCGTCGAGATCACGCGCGAGTTGCTTGCGCTCCTCGAGTACCGCACGGTCGAGGAGTTCGCGGATCTCGGCGAAGGTGCCGTCGAGGTTGCGCTTTTTCAGCAGTTCCTGCCGGCGACGGTTGATCTGCTCGCGCAACTTGTCGAGTCCGCGCATGTTCGGTGTCCCGCGACGCAGCAGTTCTCGGAGCGCCCGCTGCGGCGACGCGCCGGCCATGACATCGTCGCCGATCGTCTCCAACGCCTCGCGCAGATCGACCGGCGGCGCGAGCGGATCGGGGCCGCCGCTGTACCGCTGGTAGCGCGAACGGTGAAAGCTCTTGCGCGCCATGTGTTCTCCTCGTTTGTCGCGAACCCTTCGTGGCTCGTCGCTAACGCTCCTCGCACCTCAGGGAGCAAAGGCGGTTCCTGCACTCTCGCTCTCGCAGCGAGCCCCTGCCCCCTGAGGTGCGAGCGAAGCGAGCCACGAAGGGTCACCCGTAGATGGTCTGCCCGGTCTCGTCGGCCTCCTTGCCGATCCGTCGGGCGAGGAAGAGTCCCTCGAGCGCTAGCTCGACCGCGCTGGCACGCTCCCCGTCCGAGTCCGCTTCGAGGCGCTCGGCGATCTGGTCGAGAACGCCGGACGTGGTGTCCGGCGACGGGATGGAACCCAGCAGGTCGTCGGCACGCACCCGGTCGCCGGTGACCACCGGTTCGCCGTTCTCGAGGGCGGCGACGAGCGGCGCCATGTCGACGCCGCCGAGGTGGGCACGCACCGCGTCGGCGATGGACTTGCGCATCAGGTGCTCGAGGATCTCGAGTTCCCGGCCCTCTTCGCCGGACTCGAACTCGATCTTGCCGCGCAGCACCTCGATCACCGACTCGAGATCGACCACGCGTGCCACCGCCTGGTCCTCGCCCGTCACCGTCGCCCGGTGAAGCGCCGCGGCCGCAACGGTTTCGGCACCGGCGATCGAGAAGCGGGCGGAAACTCCCGATCGCTGGTCGATCGACGGGTGGTCACGGGCGTAGCGGGTGAACCGCGCCAGGATCTCGGTGATGAAGGTCGGGACGCTGGCGGTCAGATCCGCCTCCTGCTCGATCACCGACACCTCGTCGTCGAGCTCGAGCGGGTAGTGCGTCCGGATCTCGGCGCCGAAGCGGTCCTTGAGCGGGGTGATGATCCGGCCGCGGTTGGTGTAGTCCTCGGGGTTGGCACTGGCCATCACCAGGACGTCGAGCGGCAGTCGCAGGGTGTACCCGCGGACCTGGATGTCGCGCTCCTCCATCACGTTCAGCATCGACACCTGGATGCGCTCGGCGAGGTCGGGCAGCTCGTTGATGGCCACGATGCCGCGGTGCGAGCGCGGGATGAGCCCGAAGTGGATCGTCTCCGGGTCGCCGAGGCTGCGACCCTCGGCGACCTTCATCGGGTCGATGTCACCGACGAGGTCGGCCACGGAGGTGTCCGGCGTGGCCAGCTTCTCGCTGTAGCGCTGCGAACGGTGACGCCACTCGATCGGCAGATCGTCGAGCAGGTTGGCGGCCTTCCGAATCGACCCGGGGGTGATGGGTTCGTAGGGATGCTCGGCCAGCTCGGAACCCGCGATGACCGGCGTCCACTCGTCGAGGAGCCCGACGAGGGTGCGCAGGATGCGGGTCTTGCCCTGGCCGCGCTCGCCGAGCATGACGACGTCGTGGCCGGCGATCAGCGCCCGTTCCAACTGCGGGATGACGGTCGCCTCGAAGCCCACGATGCCCGGCCAGGGGTCGCGCCCCTCGCGGAGTGCGGACAGGAGGTTGTTGCGGATCTCGTCGCGCACACTGCGCTGCACGTGACCGCTGGCACGCAGTTCACCCAGGGTTCGGGGTGACGGATGCCGGGTTTCGGTCGACTGGGAGCCATGCGTGGTGAAGTTGTCGTCTGGCACCTCATCGAGGCTACTCCGCGTTGTCGAGCGCGTGCTCGTCATCACTCCTCGTCGCCGGCGTCCACCGCGGGTCCCGGCCGATGAATCCCATGAGGCGACTCACCGGGTCGGCATCGGCGTCCACCTCGACCTTCGGACCGTACTGACCCGAATTGCGGAGGATGTCGTCGATGGACGCCATGCCCTCGAGCAGTTGTCCGGCGAATCCGGGGTCGAGGTCGGGGGTGACGCCCTGGGATCGGGCGAGATCCCACGTGTGCATGTACACGTCGGCGGTGTAGAACCGGTCGATTGCCTCGACGAGTCGATGCTCGCCCGCCATCGGGTGGGTGAACGTGTCCTCGGCGGTCGGTCCGTCGAGGAGTGCCTGCACCGAGGCGGCGTGCTGTGACCACGCCCCGGCCGGGTCGTCGGCGACAGCGGGTCCCGCGGGCAGGGCCACCCCACCGGCGGTGAGGAAGCCGGTGAACCAGTCGACGAGGTGGGCCACGACGTCGCGTGCCACCCACCCGTCGACCGGCGTGGGCGCCTCCCAGTCGCGGACGTCGGCGATGGCCTCCGCGAAGTCGGAGGCCACCTCTCGGTGACGCGACGATGCATCCAGTTCCGGCAGGGTCACGCCGGACACGATCAGATCTCGCCCTCGGTGAGCATGCGGTCGAGTGCGGCGTATCCCTCGTTCACGCCGACCTCCATGCCCGAGGCGAGCCAACCGTCGCGCGCTTCGAAGCTGTCGCACAGGGATTGGGCGTGGAGCCGCGTCGTGCCGTCGCCCAGATCCTCGAACCACAGGGTCTCCAGCGACACCGCATCGGGCATGTCGAGGAAGGTGAACGTCTGCACGATCTTGTCTTCGCCCACGGTGTGGAAGCACCCGCGGAATCCGAACTCCTGCCCCTCGTGGGTGGAGACATAGCTCCAGCTGCCGCCGTCGCGGACATCCCACTCGATGACCCGGCTGCTGATCGCGTCCGGCCCGACCCACCGGACGAAGAGTTCGGGGTCGGTGTGGGCCTTCATCAGCTGGGCGGGAGTTCCGCGGAAGTCGCGGGTGATCCGGATGAGGGGGACCTCTTTGTCGGCCTCGATGGCGGCCTCGGGATAGCGGGTCTGCGTTGCGGTCATGACACCTTTCCTTCCTTGTGGAGTGGTTGTTCGACCTCGGGGTCCGACACCGTCGGATGCTGGGCCTCGGGGCCGTCGTTCATCTCGGCGAGCAACGCGTCGAGGCGCTGGTAGCGCTCCTCCGCCCGCTTCCGGTACCGCTCGATCCATGTGGTCATGAGGTCGAACACCTCTGCTTCCAGATGGACCGGACGGGTTTGGGCCTCCCGGGTTCGGGTCACCAGGCCGGCATCCTGCAGCACCTTCAGGTGCTTCGAGACGGCCTGGATGCTGACGTCGTACGGTTCGGCGAGTTGGCTGACCGTCGCATCCGAGACCGCCAGCCGCGCAACCATGTCGCGCCGCGTCGGGTCCGCGAGTGCGGCGAACACCTTGGACAACTCGTCTGCCATCCGACCTCCTCAACCGTTTGGTTGAATACGATGGTGCGCCGGATCGTCGACCTTGTCAACCCCTCGGTTGAATAAGCTGGTCCCGGCTCGTGGACGACGCACTGAGCGGCATACGAGAACTCCCACCGCCGGCCGGGTGGCCGATGGTGGGAGTTCGGGATCGTCGGGAGGTTGCGGTCAGGCAGGTCCGATGGGCGCCTCGCCGCGCAGGGTGATCCGGTGCATCACCCGGCGGGCGTCGCCGTAGTCGCGGTTCGCGTAGTGCAGCGTGTTCCGGTTGTCCCAGAGGACGAGATCGCCGAGACGCCAACGGTGCCGGACGATGTGTTCGGGCTTGGTGAGGTGTGCGTAGAGCAGGTCGAGGATGCCGCGGCTCTCCGCCTCGGAGACGCCGTCGATGTGCGACGTGAAACCGGGATTGACGAACAACGACTTCCGGCCCGTCTCGGGATGGATGCGCACCACCGGGTGGGTGACCGGCACCAGCTCGGTGACCTCCTCACCGTCCCAGGTGTTGCCGCGGCCGTTGCGTCGTTGCTTGAGGTAGTAGCCGAATTCGCGGTTGCCGTCGTGTACCGCGCTGAGTCCGTCGATCATCCGCCGGACCGGTTCCGACAGCGACTGGTACGCGAGCTCGGCGTCCGCCCAGTTGGTGTCACCGCCGTTGCGCGGTAACACAACCGGACGCAGGATCGAGCCCATCGGCGGACGCGGCATGAAGGTGACATCGGTGTGCCACACGTCGGCGAAGCCGTTGTCGGCGCTGTCGAGCGAGTAGACCTCGCCGGGGACGTCGCCGCTGTTCCACACCGGATGCCCGAAGGTCAGGTCTCCCAGCCGGTTTCCGAACCGGATGTGCGCCGCGTCGTCGAGGTGCTGATCGCGCAGGACGATGACCTTGTAGTCGATCAGCGCCTGCCGAAGCGCGGCGACCTGCGCATCGGAAGCGGACGCGACGTCGACGCCGCGGATCTCGGCGCCGAAACTCGGGCCGAACTCGTCGATGTCGAATTCGACTCCGCCGGAGATGGTTCCGGCGTCAGGACGGTGCGTGGTGGCGACGGGGTGAGAGGTGGTGGTCATGAGGATTGTTCTCCAGGTCGATGCAGGCGGGGGTCGGAGCGGGGTGCGCCGGCGGCGAACCGTGGTGCGATCCGTCCGCCCAGTTCATCGAGTGGAGGGTGCCCTGGTGTCCGCTGACCGAACCGAACGCGCCTCGCGTATTTCCGCTGGTTGAGCCGGCGAGGAGCGGAGCCGCCGGGCCGAGCAAGCGACGAAGGAGCGCGTCGAGGTCGACGAGCCGAGTCGAAGCCACTGCGGTGGCGGACGACGCTGGAACGGAGGACACCCCCACTTTCTAACCGCCCGCCGCGCCACCGGACAGGGTTGAGCCCACGCTGAGGAAAAGGTCCGGCCACTCATGCGACCGCGACGTCCTTCACCTCGGCATCTTTCACGGCGGCCTCCTTCACCGCGGCACCGATCTCGGCGCGCAGGGCGGCGTATTCGGGTGAACCGCGCAGTTCGTCGGGTTCGACGCCGGTGCGCGGCAACGTCGAGGTGAGGTCCAGTGCGATCCGTCCCGGTCGCTTGGTGAGCACGATGATCCGACTCCCCAGGAACGCGGCCTCGTCGGCGCTGTGGGTGACGAAGACGTTGGTGCGTCCGCTGTCCGCGCTCACCGCCCGCACATCCTCCTGCAACCGTTCCCGAGTCAGTGCGTCCAGCGCCGCGAACGGCTCGTCGAGCAGCAACAACGGCGTATCGGCCGCCAGCGCACGGGCGATGGCCACGCGCTGCTGTTGCCCGCCGGAGATCTCCCAGATGCGCCGGCCGGCGGTGTCGTCCAGACCGACGCGGTCGAGGAGTTCGGCGCGGCGTGCCGCCCGTTCGGACTTGGGGACCTTCGCATACTTGAGCGCGAGATCGACGTTGCCGCCCACCGTCTTCCACGGGAACAGGCGCGGTTGCTGGAAGACGACCCCGGAGGTCACCCCGGGCACCGGGGCGGCTCCAGACACCTCCACCCTCCCCGCCGTCGCGGGTTCGAACCCGGCGATCAGTCGCAGGAGGGTGGACTTGCCGCATCCGGAAGCACCCACCAGCACCAGGAACTCGCCCGGCGGGACGTCCAGGTCGACCGGGCCGACCGCGGTCACGGCGTCAGCACCTGTCCCGTACCTCTGGGACACGTTGTGCAGACGGATCGAGCCGCGGCGCCCCTCGGGTCGGTCCGGCGGACTACTGCTGTTCGAGGACACCCGGCAATCCCTCTGTGTAGATGGCCTCGCGGAAGGTCTCGATCGGCGGTGCGGCCGGGATCTGCTGCTGCTCGGCGAGGAACACCGCCGCGCTGTGCAGGTTCTCGGAGAGATTGCCCGGGTTGCCCTGGGTACCGAGCCACGTCGGACTGGTCAGCTCCGCGACGGTGAGGAAGGTGCCCTGCCTCAACTGGTTGGCCGCATCTTCCGGGGTCGTGCCCAGCTGCGCGGCGACGGCGTCGGCAGCGGCCTGCGGGTCGTCCTTGATCAGGTTGAGCGCGCGGGCCTGGACCTGCCGCCAGGTGTTCACGACCTCCGGGTTCGCCGTCGCGAACTCACTGGAGACCACACCGAGGTCGAGCGTGGGCTTGCCCGCGGTGGCCAACTGCCGGCTGGCGATGAGAGTCGTTCCGTCCTGGCGCAATTCGTCGAGCGTGGGCAACCAGGTGTAGACCGCGTCGACGTCGCCTCGCTGCCAGGCCGCCAGCGAGGCCTGCGGCTGCAGATCGATCAGGTCCACGTCCTTCGGGTTCACGCCGGCCTGGTTCAGGGCGGCGAGCAGGCTGTAGTGAGCGGTGGACGCGAACGCTGTCGCGACCCGCTTGCCTTTGAGATCGGCGACGGTCTCGATGCCGGTTCCGTTGCGCGCGACAAGGGCCTCGTTGTCGCCGGCGACGTCGAGCACGAAGGCCACCTGGTACGGGATGTTCAGCGGCGCGGACAGTCCGCGGGCCACGGGGCTGGACCCGATGGCGGCGAAGTCGACCTCTTTGGCGACGAACGCGGTATTGATGTCGGCACCGGAGTCGAACTTGGTCCACTTGATGTTGTAGTCCGGCAGCGCTTCTTCGAACCACCCGTTGTTCTTGACGATCAGGTCGCCGCTCGGGAACGACTGGTAGGCAAGCCGGATCGTCGGCTTGCTGTCGTCTCCGGAGTTGTCGACCGAGCAACCGGCGAGCACCAGCGCCACTGCGGCGATCATCCCGAGCACCGCACCGAAGCGCGACCGGCGCAGCCGGTACGAACCGGCCCTCTTGCGTGTGATTGTCATGTCTTTCAGGCCTTTCCGCGCCACGGCACCACTCGGTGCTCGATTGTTCGTAGGAGCCCGTCGATGATCAGTCCGGACAGACCGATGGCGATGATGCCGACCAGGACGACGGGGGTGTTGTTGTAGTTGCTGGCGTCCTTGACCACGCCACCGATTCCGGGAATGCCGTTGAACAGCTCGGCCGCGACCACGGAGGAATACGCGATGCCGACCGAAAGCCGTACGCCGGTGAAGGTCTCGGGCAGCGCCGACGGTACGACGACGTCGCGGATCACCTCGGACCGCGAGGCCCCGAGCGCGCGCGCCGCCTCGATGAGACTCACCGGCGCGGCACTGACGGCGGCGGTGGTCGCCACCGCCGCGGGCGGTAGCGCGGCCAATGCCAGCAGCGTGATCTTCGGCGCCTCGTCGATGCCGAGCCAGATGACCAACAGGAAGAAGTAGGCCAGCGGCGGTAGAGCGCGCAGGAACGTCAGCCACGGTTCGAGCGGGCGTCGGAACCACCCCACCGTTCCCATCGCCAGACCGAGCAGCACGCCGAGGATCACGCCGATCGCCACACCTGCGAAGACCCGGCGTAGCGTCATGTACAGGTGTTCCCACCAGTAATAGTCGGCATAGCCGCGGATTCCGTCGTGCGTCGTGGACATGTCGACGAAGGCCTGCCACACGGTGCCCAGGCGCGGCACGAAGGTCTCACTCCAGATCCCGCTGACGGCGACGACCTGCCACACCGCGGCGAACAGCACCACCGAGAGCAACGGGAGTCCCACCCGGGTCAACAGTGATCGCGCGCGAGACGAACCGCCGGGCGACGTGCGCTCCGCCCCACCACCCGCTTCGTCCGGGGTGATGTCCACAAACAAGGTCACCGTGCATGTCTAGACATCGCGAACCCCGGCGACCAGAGTTTTCCTCTCCGAGAGGAAAACTCCCGCCGGATGCATACGAATCCGGCGCGATGTGCTTGTGGCGTGGGGTTTCGCTGGTCGCGTCCGTGTGGAAGTTGCCTAGAACACGAACTGCGCGGCCACCTCGGCGACGCCGGCCAGCGCGGACTGGACGCGAGCGTGTAGCGCGATTCCGGCGGCTGTCCATCCGGGTTCGTCGTCGAGGTCGGCGTCGTGTGGACGCGCGTTCCACACGTCGTTCCACTCGGTGAGCTCCGATGCCAGCTCGGGGTCGAGGCCCAGGCGCAATGGGTCGGCGGGGTAGTTCTCGGTGAAGTTCTCCCAGAGTGGTCCGGCGCCCCACTCGGGAAACATGCGGATGAGTCGCAGGCCGTCGGGAAGCACCACCGGTCGTGACTCTGCGGAGCGGGAGGCTAGATATCGCAGTTGCATCTCGGCTCGCCCTGCCCGCTCGACCCGTGTTCGAGCGGGCTCCCGATAGTCGTACCCCGACAGCCACACCAATCGCTCATGGTCGGCTCGATCGTCGCCGACAGCGAGCGACCACAACTTGTCCTGATCGGTGAAGAAGTAATCCGCGTCCGAGATCACCTTCGTCACATCACATCCGGAGTAGTCGAGGACCTCCGCGCGGTGACCGGCCCCGTCGTACTCGAAACCGAAGAGTCTCGAACGTGTCTCGCCACCGGCGTCATCGCCACCCGACCGCACCGTGTTGCTGTTCGTCATCTCTTCACACCCCCGATCAGCCAGAATCTCACATACATCCAGCCGCCCTAAGCGACAAACCCTTTGCGACCGAGGTGCACGACAGGCGCCTCCGCGCCGCTAGGTGCGGGAAGCGTAGGCAACGAGATACTCCACGCTCCCTGATCCAGAAGAGCTACAGCCTCATTCGCCCGCCCGGAGGAGCGTCCGGAGCTTGCGGAGGGCGTCAGCCCCTGCTCCCTGATCCGAAAGAACCGCAAAACCGCTGGTCCCTGAGGTGCGCCTGGAGCTCGCGGAGGGCGCTTAAGCCCTGCTCCCTGAGGAGCGCCTGGAGCTTGCGGAGGGCGCGTCACGAAGGGTCCTGGCGACGGAGGCTACGAAACCCCCCGTGACGCTGGCAAGCTCGCTACCTGGAGATCTTTCGTAGTCCACGACGGCCGCCAGGTCGTACTCCCTGAGGTGCAAGAAACGAACCCTCCCCCGCTCCCCGAGACGGGAGAAGCGCAAGCACCGACCCCCTCCGTCCCCTGAGGCGCGACGGGCGCAAGCGACGAGCCTCGAAGGGTCTACACCAAGGTCGAACTCAAAACCGCTCGCAATCAATCCGATCGAACGTGAACCGAAATGCGGGACGAGTGTGACTGGAGTACACCTCTGTCAACAATCCACGCCCACTCAACGCGAATCGACGCACAAAAGACGAAACACGCTGCACAGTCGATGAATTCGCGGTTCTCGGCTTGTGGAATTTCCTCGAAATCGAACGCACGTTCCGGTACCTTGGAGTCATGCCAGAGCTCGCCACTTTCCTCGATCAACTCATCGAGACCACCCCACCCGTCGACGATCCCACGGGCAGAGCAACATTCGACGCCCTCGACACGTTGCGCCTGATCCGCAACCTTGCCGATCACCAGATCGCGACGCACACAGCGCAACTCGACGCTCTCGGAGTCGCACAGAAAGCCGGTAGCACCACCAAGAAGCTGCTGATCGAGTCAGGACATGCGCCGGCCTCCGCCCTCCGCACCATGCGCAGTGTCGACGCGCTGCCCAACCTGCCCGCTTTGGCGCGTCATGCCGCCGATGGGCAGCTGTCCGGCGAGATCGTCGACGCCATCGTCCGAGGCATGAACGAGATCGAGAAACGATGTGGTGAGGCGCTTTCCGACGACAAGCGCTCACGGTATGAGCTCGAACTCGTCGCCCAGGCACTGTCCGGGGCGGCGCCGACGCAAGTACTCAAGCATGCTCGCGCGATCGCCAACAACCTTGTCGATGCCTCCGACACCGGTGTTCCCGCAGCCGACGACCCATCGCTGAATTCGGTGAACGCGCACACCACCGACGACGGCCGCGTCGAAATCCGGGCCGACCTCACCCAGATCGTCGGCGAGAAGTTCCAGGCCATGATCGACGAACGGTCCTGTCCACGGCCCGAACCCGACGGCACCGAGGACCGGCGCACCGCCGAGCAACGCCGCGCCGACGCTTTCGAGTTGATCCTCGACCAAGCCGCGATCGGCGCCACCCTCGACACCGTCGGAAGCCCACGCACGCAACTGATGCTGACGATCCCCGCGACCGGAGACCTGGCGACGCTGCCGTGGACCGGATCGGTCAGCCATGCCACCGCGAAACAAGCGTCGTGCGACGGCTCGCTGACGGAGATCGTCCTCGACCGTGAGGGCGTACCGCTGCAGATGGGTCACGCCCGTCGGTTGTATCCGGCACACTTACGCAAAGCAGTGATCGTGCGCGACGCGTGTTGCGTCAAATGTGGTGCACCGCCGTCCCATACGCAGGTGCATCACATCAAGTCGTGGGCCGACGGCGGACCCACCGACCTCGACAACGGCTGCCTGCTCTGCCAACGCTGCCACACCCAGGTCCACCACCACGGCTGGGACATCGTGATGGGTTTCGACCGTCATCCCTGGCTCGTCCCACCCGCGACCATCGATCCGCAGCGCCGACCACTACCCGCCTACAACAGACGCACCATGCGACTCGACGACGCCGCCTGACCGCTGCCGCCACAGACCACCAGACTTTCGCGTAGCACCTTCCGCACCCGGGCCACACCCGGGACCGCATCCGTCCCTTGACAACTCCACAGTGACACTGCAGTCGGCTCCGTTCCCGGTCGGATCGTGGACAGGGAACGGGGCTGTACTGCGAAACCCTTGCCGCTACTTCGTCCTCGCACCTGGACCATCTGCCGCCTGACGGCCGCCGTGACCAGCCAAATGGGCTGCCGCCCCGTCAGGGGGAGCGATACTTCCGACTACGGCAAATCGATGTCAGGTAGCGCAGCAGGCCGAAGTTCTTTTTAGATAACTGCGCCCAGTGGATCACGAAAGACCTGCATCGCTGCGTGCCCCGACCCTCGGCTGGCGGGTCTGTCTCGCATACCTGCCCCGATTTGTGACCGACAGACTTCAACTCGACTGCCAGACCTCGATCGAAGTCTGCCGGTCGAGTTGAAGTTTGCCGGTCGCCGGACCCTTCGTGGCTCGTCGCTGCGCTCCTCGCACCTCAGGGAGCAGGGGCTGACGCGCCCTCCGCAAGCTCCGGACGCACCTCAGGGAGCAGGGGCTGACGCGCCCTCCGCAAGCTCCGGACGCACCTCAGGGAGCAGGGGCTGACGCGCCCTCCGCAAGCTCCGGACGCTCCTCAGGGAGCAGGGGCTGCGGCGGGCACACCGACGACAACCGCCTGCTCATCACGCCGACGTCAGCTGACCGCGAGCCACGCCGCGAGCCCGAGCCCGCACACCCCGACCACGATCCGGAGCGGCCCGGGCGGCAGCCGTTTCACGACAGGCGGGCCGCACCACCCGCCGGCAAGACAGCCGACGGCCATGGCGAGCGCCGCCCACCAGTCGACGGGACCCCAGATCATGAAACCGATGGCGGCGATCGTGTTGGCGATGCCGAGGAACAACGACTTGGACAACGCTGCGCGCCACAGTGGTTCGCTGGTCACCACGAGCATCAGGGCGAGGATCATGATGCCGGCGCCCGCCCCGAAGTACCCGCCGTACACCGAGATCAGCGTCAGGCCCAGGATGAACACCCAGGGACGCTCGACGTGCGAGGTGGCCCACCGCCGCAGAACCGGTTGCGCGAGCAGGGCGATCGCGGCGATCGCCACCAGGAACGGCACGACGGCCTCGAACGCCTCGGCCGGCGTCGACAGCAACAGCACCGCCCCGACCGTGCCGCCGACGAGCGAGGCGATCGCGCCGATGATCAGCCGCCTGCGGTCACCGTCGAGGAGGGAGCGTCCCGACTGTGCGGTACTGCCCACCCCGACGGCGACCAGCGCGACCGTGTTCGTGACGTTGGCCGCGATCGGACTGAGTCCGACCGCGAGCAGTGCGGGATAGCTGACGATCGAGGCCAGCCCGGTGATGTAGCCGATCAGGCCGGCGCCGAAACCGGCGACGACCAGTAGAGCGAGCTCAGTGAGCGAAATGACGCGCCCCGGTGAGGTAGAGCGTCACGCCCGCCTCGTCGGCCGCCTCGATCACCTCGTTGTCGCGAATCGAACCGCCCGGCTGCGCAACGGCTTTCACCCCGGCCGACAGCAGTACCTGCAGTCCGTCCGGGAAGGGGAAGAACGCGTCCGACGCCCCGACGCTCCCCGCCGCCCGATCGCCGGCGCGTTGCACGGCCAGATGTGCGGAGTCGACACGATTGACCTGGCCCATCCCGACGCCGACCGACGCCCCGTCGGAGGCCAGAAGTATGGCGTTGGACTTGACCGATCGACATGCCCGCCAGGCGAATTCGAGGTCGGCGAGGGTCTGGTTGTCGGCCGGCGGGCCCGCCACGAGATTCCAGTTGGCCGGATTGTCACCGTCGGCGTCGAGGACGTCGCGCTGCTGCATCAGCAGTCCGCCCGACACCGGCTTCGTCTCGATCCCGGTTGCGGCCGGCGGGGTGGCCACCAGGACGCGGATGTTCTTCTTGCGGGTCAGCACCGAGAGCGCGCCGTCGGCGAAGCCGGGCGCGACGATGACCTCGGTGAAGATCTCGGCGACCTGCTCGGCCATCGCGACGGTGATCTCGCGATTCGCCGCGATCACGCCGCCGTAGGCACTGACCGGATCGCACGCGTGCGCCTTGCGATGCGCCTCCGCGATGTCGGCGCCGATCGCGATGCCACACGGGTTGGCGTGCTTGATGATCGCGACCGCCGGGGCATCGAAGTCGTAGGCGGCGCGCCACGCGGCGTCGGCGTCGGTGTAGTTGTTGTAGCTCATCTCCTTGCCGTGGAGCTGCTCGGCGGTCGCAACCCCGCCGGCCCCCGCGTTGCCGACATACAGTGCGGCCGGCTGGTGCGGGTTCTCGCCGTAACGCAGCACCGCGGAGCGGGTCCAGGTCGCACCGGCCCACGCCGGGAACTGCGACTCGTCCTCGGGCGCAACCACACTCGACATCCACGACGCCACCGCGACGTCATAGTCGGCGGTGTGCCGGAAAGCCTTGGCCGCGAGCTTCTTCCGGTCGACGAGCGAGAACCCGTCGGCCGCGAGGGCCTCGGTCACCAGCGAGTAGTCATCGGGATCGACCACGACAGCGACCGACGGGTGGTTCTTCGCGGCCCCACGCACCATCGACGGGCCGCCGATGTCGATCTGCTCGATGCACTCGTCGGGAGTCGCACCGGACGCCACCGTTTCGGTGAACGGATAGAGATTGACGACGACGAGATCGAATGCGGCGACGCCCAGTTCGTCGAGCTGAGCCACATGATCGGACTTACGGGTATCGGCGAGGATGCCCGCGTGCACCTTGGGGTGCAGGGTCTTGACGCGGCCGTCGAGGCACTCGGGGAAGCCCGTCAGCGTGGACACCTCCACGACCGGCACGCCCGCGCCGGCGATGGTCTTCGCGGTGGACCCGGTGGACACGATCTCCACTCCGGCAGCATGCAGTGCCGTCGCGAGATCGGCGAGACCGCTCTTGTCGTAGACACTCACCAGCGCGCGCCGAATCGGTCGGCGAGAGCTGTCAGAGCTGGGTGCGTTCACGGGATGCGGGCCTTTCGTCCATCGATGACTACTCCTCTGGTGACCAGTGCGGTCACCACGTCGGCGAGCAACACGCGCTCGACCGTCTTGATTCGCTCGTGCAGGGTGTCGGCGGTGTCGTCGTCGACGACGCTGACCACCTGTTGCGCCAGAATCGGGCCGGTGTCGACGCCCTCGTCGACCAGATGCACCGTCGCGCCGGTGACCTTGACGCCGTAGTCGAGCGCCTCGGCGACCCCGTGGGCGCCCGGGAACGCGGGCAGCAGCGCTGGATGACTGTTGACGACGCGCCCGCCGAACCGGCCGAGAAAGGCCGGGCCGAGGATCTTCATGAAACCGGCGGTCACCACCCATTCCGGGTCGATCGCGGCGACCTCGTCGGTGAGCGCACGATCCCACGTCGCACGGTCGGCGTGGTCGGCGACACGGCAGGTGATGAGCGGGATGTCGTGGTGCTGCGCGACCTCCTGCG
This sequence comes from Gordonia sp. UCD-TK1, assembly GCF_001691435.1. Classification (NCBI taxonomy): domain Bacteria; kingdom Bacillati; phylum Actinomycetota; class Actinomycetes; order Mycobacteriales; family Gordoniaceae; genus Gordonia; species Gordonia sp. UCD-TK1. Next base: position 93,974 of record NZ_LZMP01000012.1, read on the forward strand.
CCCGGCACGCGCGGTCGACGACGATCGCCGCGACCCGGAACGGGGCATCCCGGTCACCGGCGCGCGCGATCAGCGACTCCAGCAGCGAACCGGTGCCCGACGCCATCACCACCAGCGGGGTGCGACCAGGTGCCGTCGGGGATGTCACGTCGTCGAGACTAATCGCCGCACGTTGGGCCGCCCGCGCCGGGTGGCGCCGCCGGGGCGCGCCCGGGAAGCGCGCTGTCAGCGTTGCCGCGAGGTCCCGTGCGAACCGGGATGGAGGTCGTGATCCACGTCGACGGCGAGGTCCGCCACGTCGAGATCATCGTCGTACACGCGGTTCTTCACCGGCGCGCGCCCGGATGCGGCGTCGAGATCGGAGTCCTCCGGGTCCGACTCGGCGACGTACTCCGCGTCGTCGTCCGCGAGGTCAGCGTCCCCGAAAACACCGTCGTCGAACTCGCCGTCGTCGTACTCCGCATCCTCGTACTCGCCGTCCTCGAATTCGTCGTCCTCGACCTCGGAGTACTCGGCGTACTCGTCGTCCTCGTCCAGATCGGTGACGATGACGTATTCGTCCTCGTAACCGAGGTCGAGTGGATCCTCGAAGTACTCATCGCCGACAGCGAGACGTGCCGCTCGGGTCGACGGCAGGAAGGCGTAGACGAGCACGATGAGCAGGCCGACGACCGCGATCCAACCCAGCGTGAAGACCCCGGCCGCCGACACCGTCACGACGACCTCGCCGAACTCCCCCAGCGTTCCACCCGCCGAGACGGTGAGAACGGCGACCACCGAGGCCGCGACCGCCGCGGCG
>NZ_LZMP01000013.1:0-260151 GCF_001691435.1 Gordonia sp. UCD-TK1
CCCCACACCGGCGTGCGGTGGTCAGGGTTTCAGCGATCATTCTCGCTGCCCCGTTCCCGGAAGCGGTGCGCCCGGCGCGTAGCCAGGCGTTGGCGATCACCGGGGCATGCCCGGCTGCGGACAGAGTGGTGACCTGCGGGGACAACCCTTTGCGCAGGAGTTCACGCCCGGCGATTTTGGCGTGCCCGTAGGAGCCGCCTTCTTTCTGGTAGCCGTAGACCGGGCGTAGTAGTGAGTCAATGTCGACAAATACCTGGGACCCGTCGGTGGGCAGCAGGTCAGCGGTGGCGCACATCGCCGGCAGTGTGTGGGTCATCACCGCGTTGAGTTGCCGGGCATGTCCGGGGGTGAACTCGCGCAGCGTTTGTCCGATCGTGGCTGGGGCGTACACGCGGTCGAACAGGCGGGTGTGCCCACCACTGCGGACCCTTCCGAGGTCGTCGATACTGTCAGCGCCGCAACACAATCCGGCGATCACGGTCAACAGTTTCGCCTCGAGGTTGGCCCCGGCGGAGGCGACCTGGGTGGTGCCGAGATCGACCCGTTCGCCCAGCAGGGACGCCAACCCGGTCGACTCAGCCACCGCCATGACCGGTACCAGCCCGGCGTGCGACACCAGGTTGTCGTCGTCGAAGACCGCGGACTCGGCGGAGAACGTGTGCGATACTTTCACTGAAAATGCCTTTTGACTGGTTTGTTTTGTTGTCTCAACACCACCAATCATTCCAGCTCAGAGGGCATTTTCTTGTCATCGACACCCCGCACCCATCCACGGATCCAGGCTGAGGAGCGAGCTTGCGAGCGTCACGAAGGGTCTTCGCAACCTCTGTCGCCGACCCTTCGTGACGCGCCCTCCGCAAGCTCCGGGCGCTCCTCAGGGAGCGGGGCTGGCCGCGCCCTCCGCAAGCTCCGGGCGCTCCTCAGGGAGCGGGGTTGGCCGCGCCCTCCGCAAGCTCCGGGCGCTCCTCAGGGAGCGGAAGACACTCTGCCGCGCGCAACCCCTGCTGGCCGAGCAGCTCGTGCACGCGAAGCGTGCCCGCGCGTCCGTCGAGGTCACTTGGGTGGGCCGGGCTACGGAGGGGTGTGTCACCGCCCCTTAACCACAAACACAACACCGCGGGCGCATCCGGTGGTACCGGATGCGCCCGCGGTGGTCGTTGCGTCGCTGCTTATTCGGGCGGCGGCTGCTTGCGGAAGGTGCGCGTGGCCGAGTCGTCGGGCGGCGGCGTGTCACCGACCTTGGGGATCTGCTCGGTCGGCCGCTCCCACGGGTTGGCGCTCGCAGGTGCTGCGCCGGCCGGCGGTGCGTCGCGCTTGATCAGCGTGGTGTCGCGCTCGTCGGCGGGCGGTGTCGTCGGCGGCGGGGTGTCATCGACCCGGTTGTCGTCGCGGCGTCCGCGGAAGAGCAGCAGCGCGGCGGCGATCAGCAGGATCACCCCGACGATGCCGAGGATGATCGGCACCCAGAAGCCGCCGACCTTCAGCTGGTCGACGTAGCCGCTGGCCTTGCTCGCCTGGTTGGAGACGGTGTCGTCGGTCCACTTGAAGGTGCCCTTCAGGGCGTCCATCCGGAACTCGCGCACCGCTTCCGGGGTGGCGTCGCTCTGGTCGGGCGACTTGAAGTACTGGTGCTGGTCCTCACGACCGTCGACGATGGTCCCGGTCTCCGGCTCGACCCACACGTGGCGGGTCGCGGCGGCGTACCGGTGCATCGTGATCGGGTCGTTCGCCCGCACTCCGCGCCCGGTGATGCCCCACCAGCGGGCAGGCATCGTCAGCATCGTGCCCAGAGCTGCTTCACCCTGCGCGTTGGGGAGGTTGGAGAGATCGGTCTCCGGGACATCACACACGAAGTGATACGTGTTGATCCCGTCGATGGTCTCCTCGCCCTCGAACTTCGCCGCGCAGTCCTGGCGGGTGTTGAGGTCGTAGTACGGGTAGTCGCGCTGCTGCACGTCGAAACCGAACTTGTACTGGTATCCGGTGCGGTTGTCGATGGCGACCGACACGTCGTTGACGTTGCCGCCCTCGGGGACCGCCTCGAGCTGCAGCGAGCTGACCGCCCCGTTGGGTGCCGAGGTCTTGCGGTTCACCGACACGCGGTCGATGGTCGCGGTCAGCAGACCGTCCTCACAGGTGCGGGTCTCGCCCGCAGCCGCGAAGCTGGGTTCGGTCTCGGTTCCCTCGGCGTCGCGCAGGCGGTCGATGCGCACGGTCTGCGCCGACTGCAGGCTCGCCTGGCGGCTGTCCGACGGTTCGATGATGATCGAGCGTCGCTGCTGGGTGAGATGCGCCTCGAGAGTGCGGGCACGATCCTCGGACACCGAGCAACGGTCGAAGATCACCGCCGGGAAGCGCTCTCCGGTCGAACCGTCCGCCGCCACCGTGGTCGCGTCAGAGGTGATGTCCAGATCGAGCGGAACCACCTTCAACTGCGGCACGAGGTAGAGCGGTATGGCGATGGCCGCCGCGATACACGCAGCGCCGAAGAAGGCCAGCACTGCCGGCACAAAACGTCTCATGTATGACTCCTGGAATCAGCTGATCGCTCCCACCCTAACTGTCGCGTTTGCCACAGTTGGCCACAGTCGGTCCGACATGCCGGGATCCGCGGCGGGGAGTCAGCCCGGGGCGGCTCGACGATCGCGTTCGGCCTCCTTCAGGATGCCGGCCATGTATCCGTAGATCTCCTTGTCGGACATGGCCTTCCACCGCGGCGCCAGCAGCTTCGTGTACTTCTCGACGTACAGCAACTGCTTACCCACGAGGACGAGTTCACGCGGGAGCCGTGCGTCGTGGGCCTTGGCGACGGCGGCGAGTTGCCGCCCGAGGTCGGTGTATGACATCGAACCGAGGTCGGTGGTCGACAACGGAGTCGTCACCTTCTTGATGTCCTCCGCGCCCTGCGACGTCGAACCCGGCTTGTGGACGGCGCCGAGGAGGAAGATCGCCCGGCCGGCGGACTCGTAGTCCCCGCGGACCACGAGGTCGACGACGAGCTGGCGGAGTATGCGCCGGGTGCGCGGGGTGAAACGCCCGACGATGCCGAAATCGAGGAGGACCAGCTTGCCCGCGTCGTCGACGAGGACGTTCCCGGCGTGCAGGTCCCCATGGAACAACCCGCCGTGGAATGCCGAGTCCAGCAGGGACAGCAGGAGGTTGCGGCACAGCGCGACTCCGTCGTGGCCTGCGGCGCGTACGGCCGCGACGTCGTCGATGCGGATGGCGTGGATTCGTTCCATGGTCAGCACGCGCTGCGTCGTGAAGTCGTCGTAGACGTGCGGCACGCGGACTCGGTCGCCGTACGGGCCCGGCTGCAGGCAGGCGAACCACTCGCGCATGGTGTCGGCCTCGATGCGGAAGTCCAGTTCGGCGTCGAGGCCGGCCGCGAAGTCCTCGACCACGTGCCGCGCGCTGAGCATCCGCCCGTACTCGGAGATCTCGACGAGGCCGGCGAGGCGTTCGAGGATCGCGACGTCGGGCGCCAGGCGGTCGGCGATGCCCGGACGCTGGATCTTGACGACCACCTCCTCGCCGCCCTGCAGGGTCGCGGTGTGCACCTGGGCGATCGACGCGGACGCGATGGGCACCGGATCGAACGTGGCGAAGACTTCCTCGGGCGCCCGGCCCAGTTCGGCGATGAACTGTGCACGCATGAGCGCGGGGTCGGCGGGTTTCACGCGGTCCAGGAGTGATTCGAACTCGGTGGACATCGATTCGGAGAAGACGCCGGGACTCGAGGCGATGAGCTGGCCGAGCTTCACGTAGGTCGGACCCAGGTGTTCGAACGTGGTCCGGATCTCGTGCGCGACGCGGGCGGCGCCGGGTGGGCGACCCCGTAAAGCGTCGCCTGCCGTGTGGAGGACGAAGCGTCCGACGCCCGCAGCCGCGTGAGCGGTGGTCGTCCCGAATCGCGTGAGCTCGGCGATCGGGGACACCGGGTGCAACTGCGTGCGCTGACCGTCGTCGACTGAGCTGTTGATCGTCACCGTCGGTCATTGTAACGATCATTAGCGGCGGATCCAGCCCCACGGGGCGACGGCGGATCGCCTACGCGGCCCTGCGACGTGCTGTTATGGCGATGCGGCGGGGTCGGCGGGCACACTGGCCACATCGGACACATGCATCGGCCCGCATCTGTTCGTGTCATTGAGCAGGTCTCGCACGACGAGCATTCCCGCTCACGGAATCGTGCCCGAACCCCGATTTCGCCCCGACCCCCGCATCACACCGAGGAGTTCTGCATGCCCACCACGGTCAACGCCTACATCGCGCCGGCAGCCGATCGCCCGCTCGAACCGACCACCATCGAGCGGCGTGATCTCGGTCCGAACGACGTGTCGATCGACATCGCGTTCGCCGGGATCTGTCATTCCGACATCCACACGGCGCGCGACGAGTGGGGCGGGACGAGGTTCCCGGTGGTCCCCGGCCACGAGATCGCCGGGACGGTCGCGGCCGTCGGCGAGTCCGTCACCCGGTATGCCGTGGGTGACCGGGTCGGCGTGGGTTGTTTCGTCGACTCGTGCCGTGAGTGCGAACCGTGCCGCCTCGGCGAGGAGCAGTACTGCGAGCGAGGCAACGTGGGGACCTACAACGCCGTCGGACGCGACGGGTCGCCGACGCACGGCGGCTACAGCACCTCGATCGTCGTCGACGAGAACTACGTCCTCCGGATTCCGGACGGCATCGCACTCGACGAGGCCGCACCGTTGTTGTGTGCGGGCATCACCCTCTACTCACCGCTGCGGCACTGGGGCGCGGGACCCGGCAAGAAGGTCGCGATCGTCGGACTCGGCGGGCTCGGCCACGTGGGCGTGAAGATCGCGCACGCACTGGGTGCGGAGGTGACCGTGGTGTCCCAGTCGCTGAAGAAGATGGAGGACGGTCTGCGGCTCGGCGCCGACCACTATCACGCGACCAGCGACCCGCAGACCTTCCGGGAACTCCGCAGCACCTTCGACCTGATCCTGAACACCGTGTCGGCGAATCTTCCGATCGGCAAGTACCTGGGCATGCTCGCCCTCGACGGCACACTCGTGGAACTCGGTCTCCCCGAACATCCGATCGAGGTCCCGGCGGGCGCGCTGATCGGCAAGCGGCGCAGTTTCGCGGGTTCGATGATCGGCGGCATCGCGCAGACCCAGGAGATGCTGGACTTCTGCGCCGAGCACGGCATCGGCGCCGAGATCGAGGTGATCTCCGCCGACCGGATCAACGAGGCCTACGACCGCGTCGTGGCGTCGGATGTGCGCTACCGCTTCGTGATCGACACCTCGACGCTGTAGGGGTGTGCGTCATGTTTGCGGCCTGAATCCGGTGGGCACCCGTCGAGGGAGTCGACGTGCCCCGACGACAGGCAAGGAGGCCGCGCATGAATTCGACCCGATTCCGCGAGCTGGCAACTGCAACCGGTCCGTTCGCCACCATCTACATCGACGACTCGCACAACACCGAGGACGCCGCCCACACGATGGAACTCCGGTGGCGAGCCCTGCGGGAGGAACTCGAGTCGGCGGGGGCCGACGCGGCGGTGGTGGAGTCGATCGGCAATGCCCTGCTCGACGGGGCGCCGGCCGTCGGGCCCAGTGGCCGTGCGGTGATCGCCGGTCCCGACGGTGTCCTCCTCGACCAACACCTCATCCGACCACCGGTCACATCCGTGGCACGGTATTCGCCGGTGCCCTACCTGGTTCCGCTGGTCGAACACGGCACGAGTGCCCCGAGACACGTGATCGCCGCGGTCGATCACGCCGGCGCCGACATCGAGCTCTTCGAAGCCGGCGGATCCTCGTTGATGCGCGAAAGCGTTGAGGGAGAGGGCTATCCGATCCACCACGCCGCCGGTGCGGAATCGCCCGGGTATGGGGACCCGCAGCAGCGCAGCGACGAGCAGAACCGCAAGAACATTCGTCAGATCGCCGACCGGCTGACCGCGATCGTCGACTCGGACAACCCCGAGCTCGTGTTCGTGATCGGTGAGCTCTCGTCGATGTCGGATCTGCGTTCAACGGCTCCCGAGCGGCTCGCCGAGCGACTGGTCGACCTCCAACTCGGCGCCCGGGACAGCGGCATCGCCGACGACGACGTCCGCAAGGCGGTGACCACCGAACTCGAGCTGCGCCAGAATCGCACGATGGCCGACGCGGCGGAGAGTCTGCAGGCAGGACTCGGGCATCGCCCGGCCGTCGCGGTCGAAGGACTGACGGCCGTGTGCGGGGCGTTGCGTAACGGCGAGGTCGAGACGCTGATCATCGGCGACCTCGGCGATGCGACGGTCTTCGACGGCGGAGACGCCGCGGGGGGCCTCGCCACGATCGCGCCGACGGCGGAGAACCTCTCTGAGCTGGGCCTGGCCCCGGAACGTACGCTGCGTGCCGACGAGGCCCTGCCGGTGGCCGCGGTCCTGACCGGAGCCGCTCTGGTCCGGATCGACGAACGCGTTGCCCCGCGCGACGGGATCGGAGCGGTCCTTCGCTATGCGCCGAGGACGTCCGCCGACGACTGAGACGGGGTGAGTGCTGGTGGCGGCGATCGCCGTCTTGTCGGTCGTTCTGCGTCAACGCGGTTCGGCCGAGCCCAAGCCGGTGGCCGATACACATGTGGCGACCGGGGCGTGATCGCGTTTACGTCATGTCGTCACCGGGAAAACGGACATGCGACAGAGGCTCCATCGCGAGACACCGACCGAAGGATCGATGAATCTGATGTCTGAGGAATTGCCCATGGAACCAGCCGAAACCGGCACGCCCGAGGCGACGCCGGATGATGCTCGACGCAAGGTCGACGAACTCGAGGAGCGGACCGTCGACGAACCCGACACGGACGAGCAGGTGGACCCCTCCGCCGCCACCGCCCGCGACGACGAGGACAACCCGGAATCCCCTGCGGCGGGGGAGTCCGAGCCGCCGGACTGAGGCCCCCGCCTGATCATGACGGCAGAGACGCACATGACCACCGAGAACGACGATCCGCGGCGCGCCGGAGCGCTGCGGATCGTCGCCGAACACGGGCTTCCGGCCGCCCTGATCGAGCGCGGTGAGGACCGCTTCGAGCAGATCGCCGACGAGCTGTCACTGGAGTACCGCGGGCACACCGTCACGAGGGACACCACACTGCAGATGACGCCGCGCGGTGATCTGGAGACCGTCTGGGGCACGGATGACTCGGCCGACGAGGTGGTCGTGTTCGTCACCGAAATGCCGCGGCTGTACAAGCCGCGGGACGCCGACGGCAACGATCGCAGCCCACGAAACCTTGTGGTGCTGGCCGAACTCGACCGCGAACGCAACGCCGCCGTCGTCTCGCTCCCAGCTCTCGGACCCGCTCCCCGGCGAGCACTGCGAACCCTGGTCGCGACCATCGCCGAGGCGGTGACCGGTGCGGGGTCCATGCGCGAGTTCGAGGAGCAGCGCGGCATCGTCGTCATCGGCGACGGCGACACCGAATACGTGTGCGCCGAGGGTTATTCGCGTCGTCTGAAGTTGATGGCCGGAATGGTTCGGGGAAATCGGCCGTGGCGGCTGATCCCGACCCTCACCGGCATGACCGCCGCAGCCGCCGCAGCGGCGTCGTTCGGCATCTTCTTCTCCACGATCTGGTCGATGGCCAATGCGCTGAGTGCGTGGCGTCTCGCAGCCATCACCCTGCTGTCGTTGGTGCTCGCCTCGCTGTGGCTCATCGTCAACAATCGCCTGTGGGAACGGGTGACGGTCACCGCGAAACCGCGTGCGCGCCTCTACAACATGGCGACGGTGTGCACCGTCGTGTTCAGCGCGGTGGTGCTGTACGCCGGGCTGTTCCTGGCGACACTGACGGCGGCGCTCATCGTCATCGAGGAGGAATTCCTCGCCTCGCAGCTCGGATATCCGGTGGGGCTGCGCAATTACGTGTACCTGGCATGGCTGGCGACGTCGATGGGGATCTTCGCCGGCGCCCTCGGCTCGAGTGCCGACAGCTACGACGACGTCCTGCGGGCCACCTACGGATACCGGGAGCGGCTGCGCCGCCAGGCCTCCGAGGACGCCGGTCATCTCGCGGACGACGAGAAGGCTTGAGCCGCAGGACATCAGGCAACGATCGGCAGACGATCAAGGTCGTCCGAAAGATCCGCTGCTCACTCGTACGGCGGGAAGCTGTTCTGCGACAGCAGTCGGGCGAGGTGTGCCGCGTTTCGGGCGGCGGCATGGGTGGCGGAGTCGACGGGGTCGGGAACCGAGTCGAGGTCCTTGTAGTCGCGGCCGCCCATGGCCTCGTCGTTCCAGTAGGTGTTGCCCTGTCCGGGGATCGTGAACCCGATGTCGTTGAGCGCGCCGAAGACGTCGGCGATGATCTTGTGGGCGCCGTCCTCGTTGCCGACGACACCGCACATCGCCACCTTGCCCAACATCCCGGGGCGGCCGGCGTCGTCGGTCTCGGAGATCTCGGCATCGAGACGTTCGAGAACACGCTGGGTGACGCTGGACATGTGGCCCAGCCACGTCGGGGTCGCGATGACCAGGATGTCGGCGGCGGCAACCCGTTCGAAGAGCGCGGGCCATTCGTCACCGTTGCCCATGTCTCGTTCGACTCCCGGCCGGATGTCGTAATCCACCGCCCGGACGATGTCCCCGGTCACGCCCTGCTCGGCGACCGCGTCCAGGATGTGTCGGGCGATGAGCTCGCTGCTCGATTCAGCAGGAGAGGGTTTGAGGGTGCAGTTGATGGCGAGTGCTGTGGTCATGCCGCAAGGCGTACCCGCACCGACCCGGTTGCAACCCTCTCAGCCCGCGTGGTTCTCGGCGAGCATCGCCAGCCGTTTCAGGCATTCGTTGAGGCGCGGTGACATGACGGTTTCCTGGATGGTCGGCGGAATCCATCTCAGCGGCGGGGTCTCCACGAACTCCTCCATGCCGATGAGGGAACCGTCACCGTCCTTCTCGATCGTCATGCGGATTCGTGCGCGACCGAAAGGCCACCCGGCGGCCGACAATTCGAGAAGCCCGGCCTTCGACTCGACGGATTCTGTCTCGTCGTTGAGCAGGGCCGGCCACACCCCCGCCGAGTGATAGATCTTCGATCCGGGTTGCGGCCATGTGTGGTCGACGTTGCGGATGCGGGAGGCCCCGACGACCCACGAGGCGTACAGCCAGCCGTTGGACAGCACCGACCAGACCTGCGCCGGTGTGGCACTCGTATGACGTTCGACTCGGTTCATGCTCCGCTGCTCCGTTCAGTGGTTGTTGTCGGTCTTGGTCAGTCGTCGGATGATGTTGCGGTCGAATACTCTTCGCGGGAATCCGCGGAACCCGTCCGAGGCGAGGGCGGCACGCGCGGCATTGTTGCCACAGGCGCCGTGGACCCCGCCACCGGGGTGCGCTCCCGACCCCGCCAGGTAGAGGCGATCCACCGGCGTCGACGCACCGCCCAGGTTCGGCGTCGGGCGGAAGATCAACTGCTGGAACAGTTGTGCCGTACCGCCGTTGACCGTCCCGTGGACGAGATTGGCGTCGGCGGCCTGCAGGTCGTGTGGGGTCTGGACGTGCCGTCCCACGATGAGGTCGGAGACACCGGGCGCGTGGGCTTCGAGGACGGCGTCCATCCTGCGAGCCAGCAGCTGGGCCGCCTCGTCGTCGGTCACTCCGCGCGGGAGATGGCTGTAGGACCAGGCGCTTTCGGTGCCCGCGGGGGACCGGCCCGGGTCCGCGGTGGTCATCTGGCCAAAGAGCAGGAACGGATGCTCCGGGACACGGCCGGTTTCGATGTCGGCGGTCCCGTAGGCGATGTTGCGCGCGTCGGCGCCGAGGTGGATGGTGCCGGCTCCGCTGAGATTGGTACTGCGCCAAGGGATCTTCTCACGCAGGGCGTAGTTCACCTTGACCACCGGGGTGTCCCAGGTGAAGGTTCGCAGGTCGTCGAGGACGCGCGCGGGCACGTCGTCGGCCGACAGCAGCTCGGTGTAGAGCGTGGGCGCCGCCACGTCGGCGAGCACGGCGCGCTTCGCCGGCCATCGGCGGCCGGTACTGTCCACGACCCCGGTGGCCCGCCCGCCCTGGACGTCGATCCGGGTGACTCGGGTGTCGCAGACGACGGTCACCCCGGCGCTCTCGGCGCGGCGTCGAAGGGCCGCGGGCAGCGCGCTCGCCCCGCCCACGGGTACGGGATAACCGGTGTCCTGGCCGAGCATGGTCAGCAGGTACCCCATCAATCCGCTGCCGGGTGCGTGGAGCGGGATGTCGGCGTGCAGGGAGTTGCCGATGATGAGCAGACCGGATTTCTCGCTGTCGAAGAGTTCACGCACCATCTGATCGGCCGGCAGGATCAGGAACCGGGCCAGGCGTAGGGCGTCGGCCGTGCCGAGCGAGCGGAGGAGCGACAACAGCGCGCGGACCGGGGGGAACGGACCGAACAGGGTGTCGAGGATCGCGGGCCGGAGTTGCTGCCACTGCTCGACCAGGTCGAGCCAGGCGCGCCGGTCACGCTCGTCGAAGGTGGCCAGATGCGCGGCCGTGTCGGCGGCATCGGGGAAGACGACCGGCGCGTTGACGTCGTCGGGCCCAGCGGGGTGGCCGAAGGCCAGCGGTGCGCGGCTCCACTCCAGACCGTGATCGGCGAGGTCGAGGTCGGCGAAGACCGGCGACGCCACCGCGAGCGGATAGAAGGCGCTGAACAGGTCGGTGACGTAACCGGGGGTGATCTCGGCGCTCCGGACTGCGCCGCCGACCTCGGGCTGCGCTTCGAGGAGCGTGACATCCCAGCCCGCATCGGCGAGCCGGATCGCGGCGATGAGCCCGTTGTGGCCGGCCCCGACGACCACTGCATCCGACACACTCAACGGTCGACTCCCCTCGTCCGTATCGATCTCACCCGGCCGATGTGCTCCGGGCCGGTACGCCACGCTGTCCGGTGCGCGGGTTACCCGCGGCCCCCGACCGTAAACGCCGACGATGCGCGGGCGGTGGACGCGCGGGTCGAGGTGCAGCCGTGCCCGGCGATTCTGTGCGATGTGTAGCGCCGGGGCAAGCGGGTAGTCCGCACGGGTGACGAACTGGTCTGAACTCCGGTCGCTGCGCCTGGACCCGGCGTTTCCGCCCGCGCGACTGTGGCATCCGCAGGTCTCCGATGGCCGGCTTCGTCGGCGCTGCGCCGGGCGGCCGGTGGTGATCACCGGTGCCGGGGCGGGGATGGGCCGGGCACTCGCGCGGCGGTTCGGTCGTGCGGGTGTCGAGGTGTTCCTGAGCGATGTCGACCTTCCGGCGGCGCGGGAGACGGTGCGGTTGTGCGACGCCGGTGCCCGGGTGCATCTCGACGAGGTCGATGTGTCCGACGCCGATGCGATGACCGCATATGCCGACGCCGTCGTCGGTCGGTCCGGCCCGCCGGCCATGGTGTTCAACAATGCCGGGATCACGATGGTGGCGGGCGTTCTCGAGGAGGACGACGAATACGCGCGGCGGATCATGGCCGTGAACCTCGGCGGCGTCGTGAACGGCACCGTGGCCTTCCTCCCTCATCTACAGGCGGCCGGCGGCGGGTCGATCGTGAACACCTCCAGCGCCTTCGGATTCCTCGGTTGCCCCACGCAGTCGGCGTACTCCGCCTCGAAGTTCGCCGCGCGCGGCTACTCCGAGACCATCCAGCTACAGCTACGTGCCGAAGGGTCCGACGTTCGGGTGCACAGTGTCCATCCCGGCGTCGTGCACACCGAGATCGCGGCCCGCGCGTTGTACGTGACGCCCGGGGTGCGGGACTTCGTGACGCGGGGGTTCAACCGTCGCCTGCCCGGTACGCGGCCGGATGCCGCGGCAGCGGCGATCCTGCACGGGGTCCTGAGCGGCCGGGACCGCATTCCGGTCGGCCTCGACGCGCGAGCACTCGACGTCGGTGTCCGCGTCCTGGCCGGAGCGGTGCAGCGCCCGATCGCGACGCTGACCGGTCCGGTGTTCCGACGCATGCTGGGCGAGGCCGCGCTTGCCGGTTCGGCGCCGGCCGTCGTCCGGACCTGACAAGGCGAACCGTCGTCGGGCCCGACGACGGTCCGCTGTGTCCCGCTCAGTCGTTGTGCGAGGCCAGGTTCCGGGTGGCCGGACCTTCGAGGACCTCGCCGGTGTGGCTGAATCGCGAACCGTGCAGCGGGCAGTCCCAGGACTGCTCGGCGTCGTTCCACCGCAGCACGCCGTAGAGGTGTGTGCACAGCGGCGCGACGGACCGCGTCTGGCCCTGCACGGTGCACACGCCCTCGGGCTTCACGCCGGAACGCCCGACGCTGCCGTCGCCTTCCTTCGGTGCATCGTCGGTCGGCTTCAGCAGCGACAGGTAGCCGGCGGCCATGTATCCCGCGACCTGCGCGTTGGCCGACACCGCCGAGGCCAGCGAGCCGGGGCGGCTGATCTCGGTCGTGCGCCACGGGCGCAGGGTCGTGGACCACTGCGGTTCGGAACCGAGGATGCGTCCCGTCATCGCGAGCGCCGCGGCGACGCCGTTGGTCAGGCCCCACTTGGCGAAGCCGGTCGCCACCTGCACCGAGTCGACGCCCGGCAGAATCGGTCCGACATAAGGCAATTCGTCGATCGTCGTGTAGTCCTGGGCCGACCAGCGCGCGACCATCTGCGCCGAGGGGAAGTGCTTCTGGGTCCAACTGATCAGGTCGAGGACATGCTGTCGCTCGGACTTCGTCCGGCCCACCTCGTGTCCGAAGCCGCCGACCATGAGCAGTTCGCGGTCGTAGCCGGGCCGGGACACCGTCCGCAGTGAGACCGACGGGTTGTCGGAGCCGAGGTACATCTCGCCGGGCATGTCCCCGTCGACGGTGAACGCCGCGGCGTAGGACCGCTGGGGATGGACCCGGGCGAAGTAGCCGCCACGGTCGAGGAAGGGCTGTCCGGTGGCGATGACCACCGAGTCGGCACGGACGTCACCGGCGTCGGTCGAGAGGACGTTCGGTGAGCCGTGGCGGAGGCCCTGCACACGGACGCCCTCGTAGAAATGGCCGCCGTGTGCGCGCAGGTCGTCGGTCAGGGCACGGAGCACAACCATCGGGTCGATCTGGGCCTGACCGTCGAGGCGAATCGCGGTGCGGACGTCGAAGGGCAGTTCGGGACAGTCGACGTGTTCGACGGGGAGGTCATGCGCGCGGCAGGCTTCGAACTCCTTCTCCACCGACTTCGCGCCGGACGCGGTGGCGGCGAAGGTGAGGGCCGCGCGTTCGTCGACCTGCAGGCCGCGGTGTTCGAGATAGTGACGCAACCAGGCCTGTCCCTCGCGGTTGGCGTCGACGTAGTCCTGTACGGCCGAGTGGCCGTGGCGGCTCGCGATCGACGACAGTCGAGTGCCCTGGAGCAGCGAGAGCTTGCCGGTGGTGTGGCCGGTCGCCGCGGCACCCATGTGCCGGGCTTCGAGGACCGCGACCGACTGGCCCGCGCGGGCCAGCAGCAGGCCGGTCGTCAGACCGGTGATGCCACCTCCGACGATGACCTGGTCGAATCTGTCGACGACGTCGATGGGCATCGTCTCCGGGCGAACATCGGGCAGGTACTCGGGGGCCGCCTCACCTGCGGGGTCGAACCAGAGGGTTTTCATGCTGACCGGGTTTGCCCTTGCCGGAGGCGCTCAAACATCGGGGCCGGAGACGATCAAACATCGGAGCCGGCGGGCCGCCGAGCATTTCGGGTGGCGCAATCGCAGGGTAGGGTTTTCGACTGGGAATCGAAAACACATCCGGGGTGTTGCCCGGAGGGCCGGCGGCACCCTGAGCCGCGGCGAGAGGCGGTTGACATGAGCGGGTTCACTCGCGGACTGACCGGGACCGCGGAGACGGTCCGCGCCGACCTCGTGGTGGTGGGTGCCGGAATCGCCGGACTGACGGCGGCGCTGTGGGCCGCCCACGAGGGGCTCCAGGTCGTCGTGCTCAACAAGGGGCCGGGCTGGGACGTGACGAATGCGGAGCAACCCACGTCCACGTTTTACGCGCAGGGTGGTGTCGCGGTCGTGATGCCCGGCGCGGAGACGGGAAGCTCGGACAACGCCGATTCCGTTGACCGCCACCTCGCCGACACGGTCGCCGCCGGTGGCGGTCTCACCGATGCCGCGGCGTCGGGCCTCATCCTCGCCGACGGCTGGGACTCGGTGTCGGCCCTCATCGACTGGGGTGCCGAATTCGACCGGGACGCCGACGGTCTGCTCCTGCGCACCCGTGAGGGCGGCCACACCCGCCGGCGCATCATCCGCGCCGGCGGCGACGCGACCGGGGCCGCGATCCAACGCGCGCTGCACGAGGCCGTCCGGCAGACCGCCCGCGGGGACGTGCCGCCGATCCGGTTCCTCGACGACACGATCGCCACCGCGATCCACCTCGACGACGGCCGGGCGGTCGGTGTCGCGTGCCTGCGCGACGGCCGTCCCACGTCGGTCCTCGCCCCGACCGTGCTCCTCGCGACCGGCGGGGCGGGGCACCTGTACGCTGCCACCACGAATCCGGCGGGCGCCACCTGCGACGGCATCGCGCTGGCACTGCGCGCCGGGGCGCAGGTGGCCGATCTCGAGTTCATCCAGTTCCACCCGACGATGCTCTACACCGCGGGCGCGCGGGGTCGGCGGACCCTCATCAGCGAGGCGGTGCGCGGTGAGGGCGGACGGCTCGTCGACGTCGACGGCCGGTCGGTCACCGCGGGCGTCCACCCGATGGGCGATCTCGCTCCCCGCGACGTGGTGGCCGACGCGGTGCAGACCGCGATCGAGCTCACCGGGCACCCGTGCGTGTATCTCGACATCGCCGACGTCGGCGACTTCGAGACACGCTTCCCGACGGTGACCGCAGGTGTCCGCGCGGCCGGCCTCGACCCCGCGTCCGGACGGATCCCGGTCGTCCCCGGCGCGCACTATCTGTGCGGCGGGGTCGTGACCGACGAGTCGTCCCGCACCGCGGTCGACGGGTTGCTCGCGGCCGGCGAAGTCGCGCGGACCGGGCTGCACGGCGCCAATCGGCTGGCATCGAACAGCCTGCTGGAAGGCCTGGTGATGGGCCGTCGCGCGGCCGCCGTGGCAGTCGCGCGTCGCGAGATCCCGGTCCCCGAACGCGCCGAACGGAAGGTCGAGCGGCCGGTCCCCGTCCTGGACCGCGAGCAGCTCCAGAACATGATGACGCGACACGTCGCGCTACGACGGTCGGCCGCAGGTCTCACCGAAGTCGCCGCGACGCTCGCCGCCGCGCCGCGTCGGACGGCCGACTCGGTACGCGACATCGAGGACGCGGCACTCACGCTCACCGCGTCCGCGGTCGTCGCCGCCGCTGCCGCGCGTACCGAATCCCGCGGAGCGCATGTCCGCACGGATTTCCCGTTGACCGCCGATGTGGCGGAGTCGCGGGTGTTCCGGATCATCGACGGCGAACTGCGGGAGGCCCGTCCCGTAGGCCTGCCCGGCTGAGCGGACCGGTCAAGTCGACGCCTCCGGGGTGCTGTCGGAGATAGATTGACCCCGATGACCCAGATCTCCGCAGACGGTTCGGGGCCCGAGGGCGGCCCCGATCACGACGACCCGGATTCCCGCGCCCCTGTTCCCGGGGGCCCGGAACGAATCACCCTCGAGCTCGGACACATCACCCTGCATGCGCTCGCGTGGGGTCCCGCGGCCGGTCCGGTGGTCGTGTGCCTGCACGGATTTCCCGACTCGGCATGGACGTGGCGGCACCTCGGGCCCGAACTCGCCGGCGCCGGGTACCGCGTGGTCGCCCCGTTCACACGCGGTTACGCACCGTCGGAGATACCGGAGGACAACGACTTTCACGTTGCGGCGCTGGCCTACGATGCGCTGGCGGTTCATCGCGCGGTCGGAGCCGGCCCCGACGCCGTCCTGATCGGGCACGACTGGGGCGCGATGACGGCGAACGCGGTGGCGCACCGCGACGACAATCCGTACGCGCGGGTGATCTCGATGTCGGTCCCGCCGGTTCCGGCGGTCCGGCGCTCGATCGGCGGTGGGGTCGACGGCGTCAAGACGCTCGCGCGTCAGGCGGTGATGAGCTGGTACATCGCGTTCAATCAGCTGCCGTGGTTGCCCGAACGGACTCTCGACCGCCTCATCCCGCTCCTGTGGCGCCGCTGGCTGCTCGATTCGGCGGCGACTCCTGTCCGGCCCGACCACCGACTGGACGTCGACCACGCGCTCGCGGCGCTGCCCACACGTGCCCATCGGACAGCTGCGCTCGGGTACTACCGCGCACTCCGCAGGCTGCGGACCCATCCTCGGTACGCCGCGTTGCGGAACGACTGGCTGGGCGAACCACGTTCTCCCACATTGTATTTGCATGGTGCAGACGACGGGTGCATGCAGTCGCGTCTTGCGGACACGGTCCGCGAGGTGTTGCCGGCGGGCAGTGCGGCCGCGGTCGTCGCCGGGGCGGGCCATTTCCTGCACCTCGACCAGCCGGACGAGGTGAACGCGAGGATCCTCGCGTTCCTCGGTTCGGACGCGCGGGGCCAAGAGGGTGGCACCGGACCGGCCCGCTTCGTACACTGACCCGCGGGATCTTCACCACACCGTGGCCACCGGGGGAGGGCCACCGCAGAAGCGCATGCCGGGGGGGCTTGCCACCGGGCGGCAGGAAGCCGACGGGTACGAGAAGACGACCGTGCGCTCCACACGGGTGTGGTCGCGCGAAGATCTCGCGGCGATGCAAGGCATGAAGGGGAGTCCGTATGAACGGCGAAGGCTGTTGGTCGACGGTGGTGTGCCGGCCGACCGAACGCGCGGCGCTGGGGCTGTCGGGTGACTCCGATTGGTTGCTGCAATGCCGTCTGGCGATCGGCCATCGGGGTAATCACGCCACCGACGCGAGCACCCACCCGCGGCACGACCGCCGGCTGTGGCTCGAGTGGAACGACTTCGACGACCGCGCGCAGTCGCTCATCGAACGCAATCCGTGCCCGGTCCCGTCCCCGGAGGGCGCCGGATGCGTGTTCTTCGCCGGGCACGGCGGCCCGCACTTCTATGCGCGCAGCAACGGCCACGCACCGTCGGTGATGACCGGCGCGAGCGCTTCCAACCCGCAGACCGTCGCGCCTGATCACGCCGTCGACCCGCTGCGTCAGCCGCCGCAGATGGGTTCGTCACGGATGGGTTCGCACCGCCTGCCCGACTCGCACCCGGCTGCCCTGCCGACGCAACCCCCGGCGGCCGAGCCCGAACCGAACGAGTACCGCGGCGGACGCCGGTCGACCAATGCCGAGCCGCTGGCCGCCGAGGACTACCACGGCCGACGCCACCGGACCGACGGCTACGACGTCGCCTACTCGCCGGCGCCGGACCCCGGCAGATCGTTCGACGGACAGGCAGGCAGCGGCCAGGCCGGCCCGTCCGTCCGTGTCCCGAATTCGGAGACGACGGGCATCGCGCCGCGGAACGTCCCGGCCGTGCGCGTGCCCGACCCCACCGCTCCGGGATTCGACGCGGCGCGTGTTGCCGCCATCGGGGACGCACTCGACGAGGTCGCCGCCGCCCTGGCCAAACTGGCCGCAGCACTCCGCTCGTAGGGGTATCCGAAAAGCCACGAGACCGCTGGTTCTCAGAGAGCAGTAGTTGGGCTGCTCCGAGCACAACGGGTTCGTTCCGCATACGGTAGGGGGGTACCGTTTCGGGTTCGGCGGTGGTATACCTGGTCGGGCATACCCTTGAGGGGTATCCGGACGGGAGAATCATGGACGAGCACCAGCACGGCTACATCGGCCGGAAGGATGACTATCTGCGCCGCCTGAAGCGCATCGAAGGTCAGGCGCGCGGTCTGCAGCGGATGGTGGAGGAAGACACCTACTGCATCGACATCCTGACGCAGGTGTCGGCGATGACCAAGGCGCTGCAAGCGGTCAGCCTCGGGCTCCTCGAAGAGCACATGGCTCACTGCGTCGTGCATGCCGCGCAGGAGAGCGACGAGGCCGGCAAGGCCAAGGTCGACGAGGCCATGGCCGCGATCACCCGCCTGGTCAAGTCCTGACCGTCCTTCCTGATCCATCCCCGTTGACTTCGACGATCCGAGGAGTTCCCGCATGAGCACCACCAGCACCTACACCGTCACCGGCATGACCTGCGGCCACTGTGCCGCGTCCGTTCGCGAGGAGATCGAGGCGCTGCCGGGCGTGACCAGCGTCGAGGTCACCGTCGACGACGGCTCGGTGCGGGTCGCGGCCGACCGTGAACTCGGTCGAGACGAGGTCGCTGCCGCCGTCACCGAAGCCGGCTACGCGCTGGTCTGACCATGAGATCCGTTGTCACCGGGCCCCTGGCCTACGTCGTCGCGCTGATCGCGGTCTTCGTGATCGCGTTCGGCGTCGGGCGCGCGTGGGGCCCCGACGTGGAGCCGGTGACTCACGACGCACCGTCACACGGCGTCGTCACCGGCGAACCGACATCCGACCCGCATGAAGGTGGTCACCCATGACCGCGAGCACCGGACAACTGGTCGACCTCGACATCACCGGCATGACCTGCGCGTCCTGCGCCAACCGCATCGAGCGCAAGCTCAACAAGATCGACGGTGTGACCGCGTCGGTGAACTACGCGACCGAACGTGCCCACGTCGAGGTACCTGCGGGTCTGGTGCCCGGCGACCTCGTCGAGGTGGTCCGCGCGGCCGGCTACGACGCGTCGCCGATCCTGACCGATTCGTCGGCGGACGCTCCGGAACACCCGGGAGCGGGGTCCGGCGATCCCGAATTGGACGGTCTCCGGCAGCGCCTGATCGTCTCCGCGGTCCTCTCGGTGCCGGTGATCGCGCTCGCGATGATCCCGGCGCTGCAGTTCACGTACTGGCAGTGGTTGTCCCTGACGCTCGCCGCGCCGGTGGTCGTGTGGGGCGCTTACCCGTTCCACCGCGCAGCGTGGATCAACCTGCGCCACGGCGCCACGACGATGGACACCCTCGTGTCCGTCGGCACCCTCGCGGCGTTCGGATGGTCGCTGTACGCGCTGTTCCTCGGCACCGCGGGCACGCCCGGGCTCACACACGGTTTCGACCTTCTGCCCCAGCGGACCGACGGGTCGTCGCACATCTACCTCGAGGCCGCGGCCGGCGTCACGACCTTCCTACTGGCCGGCCGCTATTTCGAGAAGCGCGCCAAGCGGCGGGCCGGTGACGCGCTTGCCGCGCTGATGGACCTTGGGGCCAAGGATGTCCGCCTCCGACGGTCCGACGGTGCCGAGTCCCGAATCCCGATCGCGCAGCTGGCGGTCGGCGACGAGTTCGTCGTGCGGCCCGGTGAGAAGATCGCCACCGACGGAGTCGTCGTCGACGGTGCGTCGGCGGTCGATGCGTCGATGGTGTCCGGCGAATCCGTACCGGTCGAGGTCACCTCCGGCGACTCGGTGGTCGGTGCGACCGTCAACACCAGCGGTCTGCTCGTCGTGCGTGCGACCGCTGTCGGTTCCGACACCGCGCTCGCCCAGATGGCCCGCATGGTGACGGCGGCGCAGGAGGGCAAGGCCGACGTCCAGCGACTGGCCGATCGGATCTCGTCGGTGTTCGTCCCGATCGTGATCGCGATCTCGCTTGCGACTCTGGGCTTCTGGCTCGGGGTGGCGTCCACGACCGACTTCGCCGGTGGCGATGTGACCTTCGCGTTCACCGCCGCCGTCGCGGTCCTCATCATCGCGTGCCCGTGCGCGCTCGGACTCGCCACTCCGACGGCCCTGATGGTCGGTACCGGGCGAGGGGCGCAGCTGGGCATCCTGCTGAAGGGCCCGGAGGTGTTGGAATCGACGCGACGCGTCGACACGATCGTGCTGGACAAGACCGGCACCGTGACGACGGGTGCGATGTCGCTGTCCGGGATCACCGTGGCCGACGGCTATGCGCGCGAACAGGTCCTGGGCTGGGCGGCATCGGTGGAGTCGGGATCGGAACACCCGATCGCGGCGGCCATCGTCGACGCGGGACGCGACCACATCGACGCCCGCGTTCGAGATTTCGTGTCCACGCAGGGCGCCGGTGTCGCCGGAGTCGTCGGCGACCGGTTCGTGACAGTGGTGTCGCCGAACACGGTCGACGCGCCGCTACCATCGTCGCTCGACGATGCGGTGGTCGCCGCGGAATCCGACGGTGCGACCGCGGTCGTCGTCCTGATCGCTGAGAATTCCTCCGAAGAGACTGCCGGACAACCTGTTCCCGTCGCGGTTCTCGTGGTCGCGGACCAGGTCAAACCGTCGTCGGCCGCGGCGGTCGCCGAGTTCCGGCGACTGGGTCTGACTCCGATGTTGCTCACCGGCGACAACGAGGGCGCCGCTCGGGCCGTGGCGTCGAGTGTCGGCATCGACGACGTCACCGCCGGGGTCAGTCCGAAGCGGAAGCTCGAGGTGATCGCCGAACTGCAGGAGCAGGGCCACGTGGTGGCGATGGTGGGTGACGGGATCAACGATGCCGCGGCGCTTGCGCAGGCGGATCTCGGCCTCGCGATGGGTACCGGCACCGACGTCGCGATGGCCGCCAGCGATCTGACGATCGTGAGCGGTGACCTGCGCGCGGTGGCCGATGCCATTGCTCTGGCGCGTCGAACCCTCGGCACCATCAAGGGAAACCTGTTCTGGGCCTTCGGGTACAACGTCGCCGCCATCCCGCTGGCCGCCGCGGGGATGCTGAATCCCATGATCGCCGGCGCGGCCATGGCGCTCTCGTCGGTGTTCGTCGTCGGCAACAGCCTGCGACTCCGCGGGTTCACGCCGCGGCGCTGAGTGGAAACCGCCCTCGCCGGCGACGCCGACGACTCTTCGTCGTCTGTGGTCCGCCGGCGGGCGGTTTTCGATCGGGTGCCCGACCGTCAGGCGCTGGTGGCGACCCGTGCCGCCGCGTGCCGCCCGGCGCGCCGGCCGAAGTAGGAGCCCTCGCCCAATTGCGTTCCGCTGCAGTATCCCTTGCAGTCCTGCGCGATGTTGGTGGCACTGGCCCCGGCGGCGTAGAGCCCAGGGATGACGGTGCCCGACTCGTCGAGCACCTCGCCGTCGAGTGACGTCGCCATACCGCCCATGGTGAACCCGGCGTACATCGCCTTGCCGAGCGACAGGTCGTATGCCGCCCACGGTCCGGTGTCCTGGGGCTCGAGGAACTCGGGTGCCTTGTGGAAGTCGGGGTCTTCCTTCTTCGCGGCGTTCTCGTTGTAGCGGGCCATGGTCGCCTGCAGCTTGCCCTCGGGGATTCCGAGGTCCCGCTCCATCTCCTCGATGGTCTCCCAGCCGTCGATCAACGGGACCAGGTAGTTCTGCTTCTCGTTCATGTGCGACTCGTTGACGATGAGATAAGCCACCGAATCCGGCTGCTCGAGAACGAATCCCGATGTCCGCGCATGGTAGGAGTCCTCGGTGACGAACCGCTCGCCGAATTTGTTCACGATGACGCCCATGACCATGCTGGCGGGCGGGTAGATCGGCGCGGTGATGAACGCCTTGTCCATGTATTTCAGTGCGGCGCCGACCGATCGGCCCATGCGCAGGCCGAGGCCGTCGTCGTAGGTGTTGCCGAGCACGAACGGCTTCTCGGCGAGATGCGGGGTGTGTTCGGCGACCATGTCGGGGTTCATCACGAAACCGCCGGCGGCGATGATCACCGAGTCCGCGCGTATGACGCCCTCGGCGTCGGGCGTCTTCCACATCACGCCGACGACCGCACCCTGCTCGTCGACGACCAACTGGCGGGCGCCGGTCTCGTACCGGACCTCGGCACCCAGCTCATCGAGGCGGGTGACGAGCAGATCGATGACCAGCTTCGCGCCCCCGGTCTCCCCGGGGACCGGGACCTTGTGGCCGCGCGGTGCGGGGACGGCCTGGTTCTTGAACGGCCAGACCTTCTCGTTGCCGGTGAACATCAGTCCCTCGGTGCCGGGCTGGATCACGGCCTTCTCCGGATAGAAGCTGCGCTCGAAGGTGAAGCCGAGCCCTTCGAGCCAGTTGAAGTGATCGACGCTGTCGACGCAGTAGGCGTGGATCTTGTCGGCCTCGGGTTCGATCGACACGGCGGTGAGGTACTTCTCCATCTCCTCGACGGAGTCGTCCTGGCCCGTGGCCTGCTGTACCGCGGTCCCGCCGCCGAGGTAGAAGAACCCACCGGAGAGCGAGGTGGTGCCGCCGGGCGCGGCGGCGCGCTCGAGCAACAGCACACGCGCGCCGTTGGCAGCGGCCTCGGCGGCGGCGCATCCGCCGGCGATGCCGAATCCGATCACGACGACGTCGACCTCGTCGGAGAACTCGCTCACCGAATCGAGTGCGACGGTCTCGGGGATCTCGGTGCTGGTAGCCATGCCGCTCAGATTAGCGGACAAACTAGAACCTGTTCTAGTCTTGATAACGATTCGTCGACGGGGTGCCGTCGGTGGTCACCGGCCGGTCTCGGACCATCAGACGCACGGCATATTCACAGGGTTCTCCGGTACCAAGGGATATGGCCTCCATCACGACACGTCACGCATCCTCGCCGGCTCCTGCGCTGGCGGGCGTGGTCGCCGTCGGCGCGGCTCTCGCCGCGGGCGAACTGGCCGCCGTCCCGATCTCGCCCGACTCCTCCCCGTACTTCGCGGTCGGATCGTCGGTCGTCGACCATTCGCCCGAGGCCGTACGCAAGTGGGCCATCGAGACGTTCGGCGTCAACGACAAGCTCGCACTGTTCATCGGGATGGGCATCATCATCGCGGTACTCGCGGCGGCATGCGGATACCTCGAACGACGACGACCTCCACTCGGCTCGGTGATCATCGGAGCCTTCGGGGTGGTCGGGATGCTGGCCGCACTCAACCGTCCCGATGCCGGATGGATGCACGCACTGCCGTCGATCATCGCCGGCGTCGTCGGGATCGTCGTGCTGCGCGTCCTCATCGCGCAGCTACGTCCCAAGGGGGCGGAGTCCCCCGAGGCGCATCCCGACGCTGCGGGCGACGAGCCCACATCGGCAGTGCGGTCGGGTTTCTCGCGCCGCTTCGTGCTCACCGCCGGCGGTATCGCGGCCGCCGCGGTCGTCGTCGGTGTCGTGGCCCGGCGAGTGCTCGCCGACACTGCGGGCGTCGTCGCCGACCGCGCCCGAGTGCTGTTGCCGCGCGCGGCGAGCCAGGCGCCGCCGATCCCGGCCGGGGCGCAGCTCGAGCTCTCGGGCGCAACCCCTTTCATGACCAGCAATGCCGACTTCTACCGCATCGACACCGCGTTGCAGGTTCCGACGCTCACGACCGACGAGTGGCGACTGCGGATTCACGGGGACGTAGACCGCGAGGTGACCCTGTCCTGGGACGACCTGCTCGCCATGCCGATGACCGAGCGGATCGTGACGCTCGCCTGCGTGTCGAACGAGGTCGGTGGCGACCTCGTCGGCAACGCCAAGTGGCTGGGGGTGCCGATGCGCGAGGTCCTCGACCTCGCCGGGGTGAGGCCCGGGTCGGACATGTTGCTGTCCACGAGTGTGGACGGATGGACTTGCGGCACACCGATTTCGGCGGTGACCGATGGGCGCGACGCGCTTCTCGCCGTGGGGATGAACGGCTCGCCGCTTCCCCTCGAGCACGGATACCCGGTCCGACAGGTGGTGCCGGGACTGTACGGGTACGTCTCGGCGACCAAATGGGTCATCGACTGGGAGATCACGCGGTTCTCCGAGGCCAAGGCCTACTGGACGACACGCGGGTGGTCGGCGCTCGGCCCGATCAAGATGGCGTCGCGCTTCGACCGTCCGGCCGATGGCACCGAGCATCCGGCCGGGGAGGTCGTCGTGGCCGGCACCGCATGGGCCCAGCACACGGGCGTCGAGCGCGTCGAGGTGCGCGTCGACCAGGGGCCATGGCAACCCGCGGAGTTGACGACGGAGTACAACATCGACACGTGGCGGCAATGGCGGTTCGCCTGGCAGGCGACCAAGGGCAACCACACCCTCGAGTGCCGGGCGATCGACAAGCAGGGCAAGCCGCAGATCGAGCGCTATCAGGCACCGGCACCCGACGGCGCGAGCGGACTCGACGACCGCACCTACACCATCGTCTGAGGCGGTGCGAAGCCCGAGCCCGAAATGCCTTGGCAGGCCAGCGGGACGACACCTGTGCAGACATGTGTCCAGAAATAGCGAAAACCGCAGCGTCAAGGGTTGAGTGAGGTATCTGACTCACCTGAGCTGTCGCTGAGAGCGCATGTTATGTTCATCGCACCTTTATGTGAGCCGGGTGACAGCCATCCTGTCCCATCCGAGCACCTCGTGACCTGCGTCAGGTCGTCCGCTGCGCCCACACATGGCGGAGCTGCACGATGTGGAGGCAGGTCACCTCGTTGACAAAGACGCGCCGAGTCCTGGCGCGCCGAACCGCGGCGCTGCTCGATGGCGCCGGATCAGACAGGTGAGATAGATGACAGTGGGTGTCGTGCGCGAGACGGCCGAGGGAGAGCGCCGGGTGGCGCTGGTCCCGAAGGTCGTCGCCGCGCTGGTGGGCAAGGGTGTGCCCGTCGTGGTGGAGTCGGGGGCCGGTCTCGGCGCTCTGATCCCCGACGAGGCGTACACCGAGGCCGGTGCGACGATCGGCGATCCATATGGGTCCGATGTGGTCCTGAGGGTGTCGCCGCCGTCGGATGCGGAGATCGCGAAGCTGCGGAGCGGGCAGAAGCTGATCGGCTTTCTCGCGCCGCGCAACGCCGACAATCAGATCGCCACGTTGCGGGAAGCAGGCGTGGAGGCGTACGCGGTGGAAGCCATTCCGCGTATCTCGCGCGCCCAGGTGATGGACGCGCTGAGTTCGCAGGCGAACGTCGCGGGTTACAAGTCGGTCGTGGTGGCCGCGGATGTGTCGACGCGGTTCTTCCCGATGCTGACCACGGCGGCCGGCACGGTGAAGCCGGCGACGGTGCTGGTCCTGGGTGTCGGTGTGGCCGGGCTGCAGGCCTTGGCCACGGCCAAGCGTCTGGGTGCGCGGACCACCGGTTACGACGTGCGTCCCGAGGTTGCTGAGCAGGTCCGTTCGGTCGGCGCGCAGTGGCTCGATCTGGGCATCGACGCCGCCGGTGAGGGCGGGTACGCCCGTGAGCTCACCGACGACGAGCGCGCGCAGCAGCAGCAGGCTCTCGAAGACGCGATCAAGGGTTTCGACGTGGTGATCACCACTGCGCTGGTGCCGGGTCGTCCGGCTCCGCGTCTGGTGACCGCGGCCGCGGTCGAGGGTATGAAGCCGGGCAGTGTCGTCGTCGACCTCGCCGGTGAGACCGGCGGTAACTGCGA
Organism: Gordonia sp. UCD-TK1; assembly: GCF_001691435.1. Classification (NCBI taxonomy): domain Bacteria; kingdom Bacillati; phylum Actinomycetota; class Actinomycetes; order Mycobacteriales; family Gordoniaceae; genus Gordonia; species Gordonia sp. UCD-TK1. The sequence continues at coordinate 25,196 of NZ_LZMP01000013.1, forward strand.
GTTGACCGAGCCGGGTCAGACCGTCGTCAAACACGACGTCATCATCGCCGCTCCGCTGAACCTGCCGGCCACGATGCCGGAGCACGCCAGCGAGCTGTACTCGAAGAACCTGCTGGCGCTGATCGAGCTGATGCTCGACGACAACGGCTCCATCACACCGGATTTCGACGACGAGGTCGTCGCGGCGGCGTGTGTCACCCGTACCGAGCAGGAGGTGTCTGCCTGATGTATGCCGGTCTACTCGCGAATCTCGCGATCCTGGTGCTCGCCGGGTTCGTCGGCTTCGCCGTCATCTCCAAGGTCCCCAACACCCTGCACACCCCGTTGATGTCGGGCACCAACGCCATTCACGGCATCGTCGTGCTCGGCGCGCTGGTCGTGCTGGGCAAGTTGCCCGCCGACGCCGGGTGGGGTGTGCGCATCATCGCGTTCGTCGCGCTGGTGTTCGGCACGCTCAACGTCATCGGTGGCTTCGCGGTCACCGACCGGATGCTGGGCATGTTCAAGGGTAAGAAAGAGGTGGCCAAGTGAACGGCTCCCCAGAGACTTCTGTGTCACAGCTGGTACTCGCGGCGGGTGCGCATACCCCGAGTGAGGGCGTCGGCTACCTGGTGACCGCGCTCTACATCGTTTCGTTCTCCCTGTTCATCTACGGCCTGATGGGTCTGACCGGGCCCAAGACCGCGGTGCGTGGCAACTGGATCGCCGCCGTGGGTATGGGTCTGGCGGTCGCCGCCACCCTGCTCTACGTGTGGAACGAGGGGGCGGTCGGTTCCGACGGGCACTCGACCGAGGGCGTGCCCACGATCAACTGGGTGCTCATCGTCGTCGGTCTGGTTCTCGGTGTGGCGCTGGGTATCCCGCCGGCACTCAAGACCAAGATGACGGCCATGCCGCAGCTGGTGGCACTGTTCAACGGTGTCGGCGGCGGCACCGTCGCGCTCATCGCGTGGGCCGAGTTCATCGAGACCTCCGGGTTCTCGTCGTTCCACAACGTCGAACCGGCGTCGCCGCTGGTGATTGGTTCGCTGATCGCCGCGATCATCGGGTCGGTCTCGTTCTGGGGATCGCTGGTGGCCTTCGCGAAGCTGCAGGAGATCATGCCCAAGGGGCTGGAGAAGACCTTCGTCTCCAACGCGAAGCTGTTCCAGGCCGCCAACATCGTGCTGCTGATCGTGGCGCTGGGGCTGGCGATCTACCTCGGTGTCGACGCCTCCAACGGTGGCGGCGCGAGTGTCTGGTGGATGGTCGGGGTCCTGGTCGCCGCGGGCGTGATGGGTCTGTTCGTGGTGTTCCCCATCGGTGGTGCGGACATGCCGGTGGTCATCTCACTGCTCAATGCGATGACCGGTCTGTCGGCTGCGGCCGCGGGTATCGCGCTGGACAACACGGCGTTGATCGTGGCCGGCATGATCGTCGGCGCGTCGGGTTCGATCCTGACCAACCTCATGGCCAAGGCGATGAACCGGTCGATCCCGGCGATCGTGTTCGGTTCGTTCGGTGGCGGCGATGCTGCTGCCGCGGGCGGCCCGGGTGCGGCCGGCGGCACGGTCAAGGCGACCTCGGCTGCCGACGCCGCGATCCAGATGGCGTACGCCAACCAGGTCATCGTCGTCCCGGGTTACGGTCTGGCCGTGGCGCAGGCCCAGCATGCGGTCAAGGAGATGGCGAAGCTGTTGGAGGCCAAGGGCGTCGAGGTCAAGTACGCGATCCACCCGGTCGCCGGTCGCATGCCCGGTCACATGAACGTGCTGCTGGCCGAGGCCGACGTCGAGTACGACTCGATGAAGGAGATGGACGACATCAACGGCGAGTTCAGCCGGACCGACGTCGCCATCGTCATCGGCGCCAACGACGTCACCAACCCCGCGGCGCGCAACGATCCGAGTAGCCCGATCCACGGGATGCCGATCCTCAACGTCGACGAGGCGCGATCGACCATCGTGCTCAAGCGGTCGATGAGTTCGGGTTACGCCGGCATCGAGAACCCGCTGTTCTTCGCCGACGGCACCAGCATGCTCTTCGGCGACGCCAAGAAGAGCGTCGACAGCGTCATCGAGGAACTCAAGGCGCTCTAGCGTTTTCACGTTTCTCCTGAGGCCCCGGCAACCGTTCTGGTTGCGGGGGCCTCGGCTGTTTCTCGGCGGGGAAACATCTCGATACGTTGAATCGAGAGCCGTCACCTGTCAAGATGGTTATGTGTCGGGTTTTGTGTTCGTCAGCGGACGGTCGAGCCTCGATTTCGCGGGCACGATGCTGTGGCGTCGAAGCATGCGTACCGAACTCCTCGGCGACGCTGGTGACCTGTCCCGGTGGTTCTTCGAAGCGGGACTCTTCGATCTGGTGGACGATCCGGACACCGTGGACGTCGAGTACGCCCGACGGGTTCGTGAGGCGATCTACGACGTCGTGGTCGGTTGCCTCGGCTCCGGCAACGACACGTCCGCCGGCGGGATGAACTTCGATCCCGAGTCCGCTGCCGTGCTCAATTCTGCTGCCGCCACGCCTCTGCCCACTGTCACGCTGAACGTCGACGGAATGGCGAAAGTGACAGGGACGCCTCGAAATGGATTGAGTCTGCTCGCGCGGGACGCCATCGAGTTGCTCGGATCGCCCGACCTCGCCAAGATGCGCGAGTGCTCGAACCCTGACTGCACCCGGTTGTTCGTCGACGTGTCGCGCGGTGGCTCACGGCGGTGGTGTGGCATGGCCGAATGCGGCAATCGCAAGAAGGCGGCGGATTATCGACGCCGCCACAAGGAACTCTCCACCTGAATCCTCTCCGCGAGGAAGTTCTCCCGTTACTCGGTCGATCATCGCCGGTGCCGGGTCTTCACGATTCTGCGCCCCGGACGGTCGTCGGGCGCGGGTGGCCGCGCATCCGTGTTACGGCGTCATGACGGCTCTGAAACGACGGAAATACCTGGTAGTGCCGCGTATCCGAATTTGAGTAACCCCCTTGACAGGTGACGAATCGAAGGTACACACTCGGTGCAATCCGTAACCGGTTAAGCCGGTGACGGAGTCCCGGGAAGTCATCTACGGTGCGCCGCTGCGCCGTCTCCTTCTGTCGAGAGAGACCGAAATCCATTGACGAAACCACCACTCGCGGCCTCGACGACCGCGCCCACGACCCTCACCCCAGCCGAAGTCGCCGGTCGCCTGGAGCGACTGCCCTGGTCGCCCGTGCAGCGAAACCTGTTCCTGGTCATCGCAACTGCGTGGTTCTTTGATTCCATCGACCTGGGGGCGATGACCTTCTTGCTCTCACCCATCAGCGACCACTTCGATCTCAGCCCGGCGCAGACCGGCGTACTGGGGAGTGCGAGTTTCGCCGGGATGTTCTTCGGTGCCATCGGTGCAGGTGCGCTGGCCGACCGGTTCGGTCGCCTGCGTGTCTTCAAGTACAGCATCGTGATCTGGGGGCTCGCCAGCGTCGGCCTCTCGTTCGCTTGGTCGTACGAATCGATGCTGGCCTTCCGGTTCGTGCTGGGAATCGGTATGGGTGCTGAATTCCCGGTCGCTGCAGCAATTCTCGCCGAATTCATGCCGTCGTCGAAACGTGGCCGGTATGCGGCCCTGCTGGAGGGGGCGTGGCCGCTCGGATTCATCTCTGCCGGCGCGCTCTCCTATCTCCTGGTCGCCTCGCAATTCGGCTGGCGGGGCTTCTTTCTCATGCAGGCCGGGCTCGCCGTGATCGCGTTGATCGTCCGCAGGAACTTGCCTGAGTCACCGCGGTGGCAGATCGCCAGGGGTCATGAGGCGGACGCCGAACGAACGCTCAGCGCCTTCGAGCAGCGGGTGCAGAAGGCCACCGCCGAACCACTTCCCGACTACACGCCGATTCCGGACGCCGGACCCGGCACGGCGCGTGGCGGGTTGCGAGCGCTTCTCGACGTCCGCAACCGAGCACGCACCTTGACCGTGTGGGCGGTGTGGTTCTGCCTGATGACCGGTTACTACGGGTTGACCACGTGGATCGGTAAGCTCCTCACCGACAGCGGTCTGGATGTCGCGAAGAGCATCGGATTCGTTCTGGCCATGGCGCTCTGGGGAATTCCCGGGTTCCTGTCCGCCGCCTATCTCATCGAGCGTCTCGGGCGTCGATACTGCCTGGCGGGATACACCGTAGGTTCCGGAATCGCCGCCTTCTTCTACGGCCAGAGCTCGGAAACCGTCGAGCTCATCGTTGCCGGCTCCTTCCTGCAGTTCTTCTTCTTCGGCATGTTCTCCTCCATTTTCGCCTACACGCCGGAGCTGTTCGCCACCAACAGCCGAGGCACCGGCGTCGGATCAGCCACGGCAATGGGTCGCCTCGGCTCCGTGTTCGGTCCGCTCGCCGTCCCGGCACTGCTCGGCTTCGGCGGAACCGGACTCGTATTCACGACCAGCGCCGTGCTTTTCGCCATCGGCGCGGGCGTCGTCCTGACAATGCTGCCCGAGACGAAGAACGCCGTACTCGAGCAGATCGACTGATCCTCACCACACGAATCACAGAAAGTCATCAGATGAACACCGAGGAATACCTGTACTTCGTGCATCGCGCCTTCGCGGGGATGCTCGACGCGCTCGGCGAGATCGGCGACGACCAGGCCAATCAGGCACCGCCCCTTTCCGGGGCGAACCCGCCGTGGGCCATCGCATTCCACTGCACCGAGGTCGCCGAGTACTGGATCGGGCACCTCATCGCCGGCCGACCCAGTGATCGCAACCGAACGGCCGAGTTCACGGCAAGCGGATCGATCGACGACCTCCGACGGCGGATCGCCGCACTGGAGGGCCGACTGAACGGTGACCTTGCAGGCTTCGATCCTGATGCGCCGCTGCGGAACACCCCGCCGAGCGACTACGAGGGTCCGGATCGTCCACTGTCGCCGATCGGTGTGCTCCTGCACGTGCTGGAGGAACTCGCTCAGCATCACGGACAGATCGAACTGTCTCGCGACGCGCTGACGGCCCTGGCCGCAGGTCGGCGGTGATCGGCCATGCCCATGAGCAGCCGGACTCGTTCGGCGCATCCAGGTTTCGATGACCTCGAAGTCAGTCGACTCCGCCGGCGGCCGGGCGTCAAATGGTCTCGTGCGAGCGCCGACGGAACTATTCCGGCATGGGTCGCCGACATGGACTTCCCCATCGCACCGCCGATTCGCGACGCGCTCGTCGAGTCGATCGAGAAGGGGGATCTCGGATACCCCGACTGGTTGGGTGGCACACCACTCCGTAATGCGTTCGCCCGGCGAATGGCCGACCGATACGGATGGGTCGTCGACCCCGCGCGGGTGCGCGAGCAGACCGACCTCATCCAGGCATTGCAGTTGCTCCTCAGGCTGAGTGCCGGTCCGGGCGACGCGGTGGCGATCCAGACTCCGAACTATCCTCCCTTCCTCGCGACGCTGGCGAGGATGGGACTGCAGACTGTCGACGTGCCTTTCCGCCGAACGTCGTCGGGATGGTGTCTGGACTTCGACGAGTTCGAGCGGGCGCTCGAGCGTCGACGGCCGAACGTGCTCGTTCTCGTGAATCCGCACAACCCCACCGGTCGGGTGCACTCCCGGGCGGAACTTACCCGAATCGCGGAACTGGCGGAGAGGTTCGACCTCCTGGTCATCAGTGATGAGATCCACGCAGACCTTGTGTATCATCCGCACGGCCACATTCCCTTCGGATCGCTCGGCGATGAGGTGGCCGCGCGGACGGTGACGATCACCTCGGCGGGCAAGGCATTCAACCTGGCCGGGTTGCGCTGCGCAGTCGTCCACTACGGGTCGTCGGAGCTCTTGGGCCGCCGCGACGCGGAGCCGCCGGATCTCTACGGGACGGTGTCGGTGCCGGGGGTGGTCGGGCATGTCGCGGCGTGGGAGAAGGCATCGGACTGGCACTCCGACCTCATCCGTGTGCTGGATCGTAACCGGAAGCGGGTACACGAATTCCTTCTCGGCGAAGTTCCCGAGGCCGTGCATCACCTTCCCGAAGCCACATACCTGAGCTGGGTGGACGTTTCGGCGTATGGGCTCGACGATCCGGTGGACACGATTCGTCGCCGCGGTCGCGTTCTCGTCGACGGCGGCCGCGGATTCGGTGAATCGAGTGCGGAGTACGTGCGGATCAACTTCGCCACCTCGGAGTCGATTCTCGAACAGATCCTGGAAGGAGTAGCTGCCGGACTCATCCGGTGACTCTCGTCGAGATGACGACCGGTCAGGAATCGAGAAGCCGCCGGCCGCGTCGACGCCGTACTGTCGGCGCATTGCCTGATCTCAACGGAGGAAAACATGTCTCTGTCACTTCGGTCCCTGTCGCTCTGGTATCAGCGAAGGACCAACGAGCGCACCGTCGCCCGCATCCGCAAGAAGTCCGGATCGATGTGGGGCATGGAGATGCTCATCCTGCGCACGACCGGTCGGCGGTCGGGTCTCGTGCGTGAGACACCACTCAGCTGGTTCCCCGACGGCGACGACTGTCTGGTCGTCGCATCGGGTGGCGGCAAGCGGAATCCGGACTGGTTCGCCAACCTGACCGCGCATCCTGATGGCGTGTCGGTCGAGCGGCACGGGGAGGCCCCGGTGCCGGTGACGCCGGTCGTCCTCGGCGCGGACGAACGCAGCACGGCGTGGAAGCGGGTTGTCGAGGCGCAACCCCGATACGCCAAGTACCAGAAGAAGTCCTCGCGCGAGTATCCGCTCGTGAGGCTCGTCGCGCGTTCGTGATCGGTGGTCCGAAACGGGGGCGGTAGGAGCTGGGCGCGACGGCAGGTGGCGCGGTTGATGAGGTGACTCGAGAGTGTTCCGCGGAACACTCTCGACCTCAGGTTGAGTCCCGTGAAATTGTCGGTGCCGGACGATACCTTGTTGCTGTACTTCTCGATCGGTTCAGGGGGTTGCTGTGGGGGTCAGTGCTTTTCGTTCTGCTGGGGATGTGTCGTCGATGTTCGATGGTGCGGATCCGGCGTCGTTGTCGGATGAGGTTCTCGAGGCGCGGGTGCTGGGGTATGCGGCTCAGATCACGGCGCTGACAGCGAACTTCCTTGACCTGATAGCGGAACTGGATGAGCGGGAGTCGTGGCGGGGGCCGGGGATTCACTCGCTGGCGCACTGGTTGTCGTGGAAGGCCGGCATTGCACCGCGAACGGCGCATGAGCAGTTGAGGGTCGCCAAGGCGCTACGGGAATTGCCGATGATCCGCACGGCGTTTCGCGAAGGTCGGCTGTCGTATTCGAAGGTCCGCGCCCTGACACGGGTGGCTACGCCGGAGCGGGAGCAGGAGTTGGTGAATCTGGCGTTGTCGTGCACGGCGAGTCAGTTGGATCGGGCGGTGCGGGCGATGGCCCGGATCGACCGTAACCGTGGTGTCGAGGAGGAAAGCCGGCCGCCGGTGGAGTCGTCGGGTCGGTGGAAGTGGAACGATGACGGGTCGTTGTCGGTGTCGTTGCGGTTGAGTCCGTTGGATGGTGCGCGGTTCCTCGCTGGGTCGGTGCGGGCGGAATACGAACGCACCCGGACCTGCGATGACCCGGATCTACCTACGGTGGAGAGTGTTCCGCGGAACACTGAATCAGGTTCGGTAGCCGAGGGTTCGGTGCCGGATTCGGAGGTGGTTCCGTCTCGGCGTCGGGATCTGTGGCGGCAGGTGCCGTTGAATGTGGCGCCGGCGGTGGTGGCGATGGCCGACATGGTGCATGACGGGATTTCGATGCCCGGCCTCGCGCCGGGTGCGGAGATCCTGATTCATGCCGGTGAGGGGGTGGAGTCGGCTCATCTCGATGATGGTCCGGCGTTGTCGGAGGCTGAGGTGGACGAAGCTCGGTGTGGGGCGTCGACGCGGGAGGTGGTGAGCCGTAGGGTTCCCGGGCGGCCGGGGAAGTTGGCGTTGTTGGGGGTGGGTCGTCGGAGGCGGACGCCGAACAAGGCGTTGGTGCGGGCGTTGTTCGTGCGGGATCGGTGTTGTCAGGTGCCGGGGTGTGGGCGGACGCGTCATCTGCATGCCCATCATGTGGTGTTCTGGTCGGCGGGTGGGCGGACGGATCCGGACAATCTGATCTTGTTGTGTGGGTCGTGTCATCGGGCGTTGCATCGGGGCGAGTTTGCGATCATCGCGCATGGGTTGCAGCGGTTCACGTTTCAACGCCCGGACGGCGCCGAGATCGAGGTGGCGCCGCTGACGTCGAAACCGAGTGGGTGGCAACCGAACCCTGCGATAGGTATCGACGCGACGGTCCCGATCGGTGGGGGTCGGATGGACCTCGGTTACACCACCGAGGTGCTCTACGCCGTCTGGGAGTGGAAGGAAAGCAGGTCCTATCGCGCCGACCCAGCCAGGTCGGCGGCGTAGTCGTCGATCGTCGTCGAGATAGACGGCTCCGGGCCGGTTCGGCGATGAGTTCTGGCGAGTACGGGTGTCTATCCCTGCACAACATACTCGCATCACTCGCCAGGAGAACATCATGAGCCGCAACACCGTCACCGCAGGCACCGCCGACCCGGCGGCCACGGCCGCCGCCGATCCGCAACCCGTCCGACGGAACTGGCGTCGCACAACGGGAATCGTCATCAGTGTGCTGATCGGCGCCTTCTTGGTCTTCGACATCGTGATCAAGCTGACGCGTCCGCAGGAGGTGGTCGATTCCATGGCGAAACTCGGTTTCCCGATCGACCAGGCGCTTGTCATGGGTATCGTCCTGCTGGTCTGTCTCGTCGTGTTCGCCATCCCGCGCACCGCAGTCCTCGGCGCCCTGGGGATCACGGCTTACCTCGGAGGCGCGGTCACCGCCAACATGCGAATCGAGGCACCGCTGTTCGACACGGTCCTGTTCGCGGTCTACCTCGGCGTGCTGATGTGGATCGGTCTGGTCCTGCGCCGCCCCGAGTTGCTGAAGGTGGCCGGCCTGAAGCGCTGAGCTTCGCCGCTGCCCGGCCCCGCACCCGTTACCGATCTGGGATCGGACGGGTGCGGGGTCGTTGTGCACCTCTCGTACCGTTACGCGAGTGACTGGTGTGACCAGAGTGAAGCGCAGGAAACTGGCGGCGGCAGCGACGATCGCGGTCGCCGCCCTCGGCGGGGTGGCGGTCGGGACGTTGCCCGGACCGGACGCCTCGGTTGTGACGACGGCCTCCGCGATGGACCCGGCCGGCCTGTACAACAGCGCGCAGTCGAAGTTCGCCGGAGGTGATGTCGCGGGCGGACTCGAACTCCTGCAGCAGGTCCTCGCGGTGGCGCCGGCCGATACCGACGCGCTTGCACTCCAGGCGATCTGGTCGGACCAGGTCGACGACGTCGTGGCGGGGCGCTCGGCCCTGAACCGGTTGTCGATGATGAACCCGTCCCTGGCGACAACCGCCCGCAACATCATCTCGGGTGTGGCGACGGCGGCGCAGATCGTCCCCGACACCACGCCGAAGCCGGTATCCGGTCGGGTGGCTATCGTCGTGCTCGGATTCGGGCTCACTGCGAACGGGAAGATGGCGCCGGAGCTCGTCAACCGGGTGTCCGCCGGCAAGGCGCAGTCGGAGCTCACGACGTCCGCGCCGATCGTCGTCACCGGAGGGGTGCCGAAGAAGGGCATCACCGAAGCAGCCGCGATGCGGACCTGGCTCGTGGACAACGGTGTCGGTGCGGACCGGATCCTCGTCGAGGACAAGTCCGGGTCGACGGTGGCCAATGCGCAGAACACCGCCGAGATCCTGCGCGCACAGGGAATCCGGGACATCGTTCTCGTCACGTCGCCCAGCCACATCCGGCGCGGGGCGGCGGACTTCGGTGCCATGGGCTTGCGCGTCGTCGGGACTCTCACCACCGCGACGGACCTGGAGAAGTACCGGACCCCGCTGGCCAAGGCGCAGCAGACCGGCATACGTGTGGAGGCCACTCGGACCGCGCGTATCCCGGCGACCCATGAGCCCGGGCTGCTGCCGCAGAACCTGCCCGAGACCGGTCCCGGACTGATCCCGGAAATCGGCGGTCGGATCCTCCAAGAGCTCCTGAAGGCGGGATCGTCGGCCTGACGGGCCGATCTCGCCGCACCGGGCGGCCGAGTCCGGTGAAGTGACATGGTGCTGGCCCTGCGGTGCAACGGCTTGCAGCAGAAGCGCAACTGTGCATCGTCGGTCTGTTGCTACGACCCGACGGCCGCCTGCATGGCCGCCTGCACGCCGTGCCCGGCGACGACGATCGGTTCGATGGAGCGCAGGGTGCGGCACAACACGAACGCACCTTCCAGCGCGGTCAGGGTGATCAACGCCAGCCGTCGACGCTCCGGCTCGGTGATCTCGAGTTGTCCGAACCACGTTGCGAGGCCGGTCAACCAGCTCTCGAAAACCTCGGCGGATTCCAGCCTGAGACGCTCGTTGGTACTCGCCACCTCCAGTGCGATGGTCTCGATGGAGCAGGCCTCGCTGTAGTCCTGCGACTCCAACAGTTTTCCGGCGTTCTCGAACAGCGTCGGGATGCCGGTCAGGGGGTCGGTCGTCTCCAGCTGGGCGCCGACGAACGCGCCGTAGCGCAACCCTTCGCGTCGGATGACCTCGACGCTGATCGCTTCCTTGCCGCCGGGGAAGTGATGGTAGATCGAACCGTAGGGCGCTTCAGCCGCCGCCGAGATCTGTTTGATGCCGGTGGCCGGCATACCCTGCCGCCGGTACAGCTCTGCGGCTGCCTTCAAGATCCGGTCGCGGGTAGCGGAATCTGCCATGACGTCTCCATCCCTTGCGCATCGTGCCGATGTCAGCTTATCTTGCTTCTAAGTAGAACGATCTATCTAGGAGGCGACGTGCCCACAGTCGACGTGCCGGTCGGCTCCATCTCCTACGAAGACACCGGCGGTCCCGGGCCGATCCTGGTACTCGGCCACGGGTTGCTGATGGACGGGCGGCAGTGGCGCAAGGTGATCCCGCTGCTTCCCGAATTCCGTTGCATCACACCGACGCTCCCGATGGGGGCGCACACGGAGCCGATGCACGCCGACGCGGACCTCACCGAGACGGGTGTGGCATCGATCCTTGCCGACTTTCTCGATGCCCTCGACCTCGATGACGTGACGCTAGTCCTGAACGACTGGGGCGGTGGTCAGTTCGTGATCTCCCAAGGCCGGGACAAGCGTGTTGGGAGGTTGGTGTTGGCATCGTGCACGGCTTTCGACAACTATCCTCCCGAGCCGGCGCGCCCCGCGGCGCTGTTGTGCCGAGTGCCCGGCGGCGGGTGGATTCTCACCCGGATGCTGGGCACTCGATTCTTCCGGCACAGCACGCGGGCGTATGGCGCGCTGACGAAGTCGGGGATTCCGGACTCGCTGTTCGACGAGTGGTTCCGCCCCGCTGTCGAAAACGCATCGATCAGAAGGGATCTGGTCAAATTCGCCACGGGCGCGCCCTCCCGCCGGAGGCTGCTCGAACTGTCGGACATGATGCGGCGGTTCGATCGCCCGGTGCTCGTGGTCTGGGCAAGGGAGGACCGGATGATGCCCCTTGAGCATGCGGACCGCCTCGTCGAGCTCTTCCCGAACGCGTCCAAGGTCGTCGTCGACGATTCGTGGACTCTCATCCCGGAAGACCAGCCGGAGGCGATGGCCGATCTGCTGCGCGGGTTCGTCAGATGACGCGTCGTTGCCCCGCCGGTGGCGATACCGGTTGCGCGATGTCGCCGACGATGTAGCTCGCCTGCCTTTCGATGCCGAGCGCCGAAGCGCAACGGCCGATTGCCGGCACCGTCCTGAATGTCAGAACATCACCGATCGGAAGTGGGTGACGAACCGCTCGTCGTCGTAGAGATGGAACGCGATCCCCGGCGGCTGACCGCGGTTGACGACCTCCCGGCCTTCGAACGGCAGGTTCAGTGTCGACGACACACCCGGTGCGATGCACAGCGGGCGGTCGGCGAACGTGGTCACCGCCGGGGTGTGGGCGTGTCCACACAGGAACGCGACGATGTTCGGGTGCTGATCCACCAGGGCGGCGAGACGGCCCTCATCACGCTGGCGGATCGAGTCCATGAACGGCATCAGCAGGTCGACCGGCGGATGGTGAAAGGCGATGAACACCGGTGTCGCCACGGACGCCGCGGTGAGCCGGTCCGACAGCCAGGAGATGGTCGCGTCGTCGAGACGACCGTCGTTGCGTCCGGGTATCGAGCTGTCGCACATCAGGAAGAGGACGTCGGAGCCGTCGCGCCCGCGCACCGTCCGCGCGTGATTGATCGGACCAGAGGTCTCGGTGCCGATCAGGGCCGCGCTGAACGGTTCCCGGACATCGTGGTTGCCGGCGGTGATGAGCATCGGCAGCGGACTCTCGAGCACCCCGTACGCCTCGCGGTACTCGCTCGCGGCACCTTCATCGGCGATGTCACCGGTGACCAGCAGGACGTCGATCCCGGCGGCGCGGGCGTTGATATAGCTCAACGTCGACTGGATACGGGCCCGATTGAACCGCGTCCCGTTGAAATGCAGGTCGCTGATGTGGGCGACAACGAACACGAAGAGCTCCTGTCACGGTTCCTGACTCCCACGAGGCTAACCGCAGGCAGGGTCCGACGACGCATCGCCTCAGGGCCGCGAGGTGCAACGCACTCCCATGACGTCGGTGTGGTTCAGCCCGCTCGGGTGCCGGCTCCCCTGTAACGCACAGCGGCCGGCGAGCGACATCGATGATGAGTCGCCGACCTGTCAACCCCCGACCTGGCAGGTCGGCGACCGTCTTTTGTCTCCGTCGATGCAAGACTTCGGCGCTGTTTGCATTCTCCCGAGTTCGCGCGCACACTGGCGAGCGGTGTTAGTTGCGCTCTGCAACTAATTGCAAAGGGCAAGTAAAACTTCTCGGGTAGGCGGTGAGGACAGTGCTCGATCAACACGCGATCGACGACCTCTTCGAGACCCTTCTGCGCTTCGTCCGCATCCGCGAACGGGCGGTCCACACGACGTTCCGTACGCGTGAGGGCGAGTTCGAGGCCGCGGCGTTCAAGGCACTCTTCCCGCTCGCGCGACGGTCGATGCGATCGCGGGACCTCGCCGAGACGATGAATGCCGACCCGTCGACGGTGAGTCGGCACGTGGCTCAGCTCGTGGAGCACGGCCTGATCCGCCGCGAGGCGGACCCGGACGACGGGCGCGCCACCATGCTCGTCATCACCGCCGCCGGACGGGATCGCGTCGTGGCCATGCGCGAGATGCGTCGCGCCGCCATGGCCGATGTCATGGCCGACTGGACCGACGACGAACTCCACACCCTCGTGACACTTCTCGGGCGGTTCGTCGATGCCGCCGACGCAGCCCTGCACCCGGCGTGCCCGGACCGCAGCCCGGACACAGATGCGAATGACCCGAAAGGACGACAGTGACAGACTCTTCGGCCGCCGACACGGTGAACCACGACGAGGAGGTCGCCGGCGCCGGACTGACCCATCGTCAGATCCTGACCATCCTGGCCGGACTCATGCTGGGCATGTTCCTCGCCGCTCTCGACCAGACCATCGTGTCGACGGCGATCCGGACCATCGCCGACGATCTGCAAGGGTATGACCTGCAGGCCTGGGTGACCACGGCCTACCTCGTCACCGCGACGATCGTGACCCCCTTGTACGGCAAGCTGTCCGATCTCCACGGCCGGAAACCGTTCTTCCTGCTGGCGATCTCGATCTTCATCGTCGGTTCGCTGCTGTGCACGATCGCGTCGTCGATGTATCAACTCGCCGCGTTCCGCGCCTTCCAGGGGCTCGGCGCGGGCGGCTTGATGACCCTCGCACTGACGACCATCGGCGACATCGTCCCGCCGCGGGAACGCGCCAAATACCAGGGCTACTTCCTCGCCGTGTTCGGCACCTCCAGCGTCCTCGGCCCGGTCCTCGGCGGTCTGTTCGCCGGCCAGGAGACGATCCTCTGGGTGTCCGGTTGGCGTTGGGTGTTCCTGGTCAACGTGCCGATCGGACTCGTCGCGCTGTTCGTGGTCTACAAGGTGCTCAACTACGACCAGCAGAAGGGCGTCGGCGGGCGCACCGACTACTGGGGGGCGACGGCACTCGCCGTCGCCGTGGCTCCGCTGCTCATCGTCGCCGAACAGGGGCGCCAGTGGGGATGGACCTCCGGACTGTCGTTCCTCTGCTACGGGATCGGCGTCGCCGGCATCGCCGCGTTCATCTGGATCGAGCACCGCATGGGCGACGACGCCCTCATCCCGTTGCGCGTGTTCACCAACCGGGTGTTCAGCCAGGGCATCATCATCTCGGTCATCATCGGCGCCGTCATGTTCGGTGGAATCTCGATGCTGCCGCAGTACTTCCAGGTCCTCCGCGGATCGAGCCCCATGATCGCCGGCCTCCAGATGCTGCCGATGGTGCTCGGTCTGATGGCCGGTTCGATCCTGTCGGGCCAGCTGATCTCGCGCACCGGACGCTACAAGATCTTCACGATCATCGGCGCCGTGCTGATCACCGCGGGCACTTTCCTGCTGCACCTGGTGGGCACCGAGACGCCGCTCTACCTGGTCATGCTGATGGCCGCGCTCCTCGGCTTCGGGCTCGGCAACCTGATGCAGCCGATCACCCTGGCGATGCAGAACATCCTGCCGCCCAAGGACATGGGACTCTCCACCGGCACCGCCACCTTCTTCCGTCAGATCGGTGGAACGCTCGGTGTCGCGGTCTTCTTCTCGCTGTTGTTCTCCTTCATGGGGCCGAACATCAAGGACGAGATGGTCGCGGCGGCAGCCCAACCCGAATACCGGGCCGCGGTCGTAGAGGCCTCGCAGAGCAGCGACCCGCAGGTCAGCGCATTCGGGCACTCGCTCATCGCGGCCGCTCAGAATCCCGGCGCCGCAACCGGATCGTCGGACAGCGTCATGAGTGACACCTCGGTCATCGAGAAGCTGCCGGCCGACCTGGCCCAACCCATCAAGGAGGGGTTCGCCGACTCGATGGACCGGGTGTTCCTGGCGGTGTCGATCGTCGCGCTGCTCGCGATCATCGGAACGGTCACCTGGAAGGAACTCCCGCTGCGTCAGGGACGGCCGATCGGCGCACCGGAGTCGTCACCCGCGTCGTGAGGAGATCGCTCGCGGGCATCCTGATCGCCGTTGCGGGCCTGTGCTATTCGTCGTGGGTCCTGGAGTTCGCGTGGGCGGACTCGCTGGACCCGATGCGCACGTTCCTCAGCGAGCTGGACGCCGCGAACCGTCCCCACCGTGACATCTACGTGGTCGGGGACGTGACCACCGGGGTCTGCGCACTCGTCGCGGCACTGCTGTTGCTCGTCCCGGGACCGCCTTTCCCCCGCTGGTTGAGCCGGCACCGAGCGGAGCGAGGCGCCGAGTCGAAGCCACCTGGTGACCTCGACAGGCTCGGCCAGCGGGAGGGGGGCGCGACGTCGGTGTTCCGGGGTTGGACCGCGACCACCGCCGTTCTCGCATTGGCGGTGTTCGGCGCGGCGACCATCGCCGACGCCCTGCTCCCGATCGAGTGCATTCCAGGAGTCGACCCCGGGTGCCCGCGCGAACCGAGCGGACTGCTCCCGCAACTGCATCACATCCACGCGCTCACCAGTACGGTCGCGGTGTTCGCCACCTTCACCGTCATGGTCGCCGCCGGCGTCTCGGCGGTACGCACCACACCGGACGGTCCCGTATGGCCGGTCCTCCGGTGGGTCGGGAACGCGGTGCTCGTCATCGTCGCGCTCGCCACGGTCTGGATGCTGTTGGCGGACAACCTGGTCGGCGACTACCGGCTCGGACTCGCCCAGCGCATCCAGGTCGGCGGCATGAGTGTGTGGATGGCGCTCTGGGGGTGGGCCGTGGTCGGTTCGCGGGGCGGGGATCGGACCCCGGAGGCGGAACACGTCGACGTTCCGCCGGGTGGGTTTACCGGCAAGGAGTCGGGCGCCGCGAACGGCACGCGAGACCAGCAGCAGCGATAGTCTGACGTCGACGACGAGAGGATCGGGTGGGTATGGGGGTTCGGGATGGGCGTCCGGCCGATGGTGCCGGTTCGACGCTCCGGATCTCGGTGCTGGGTCCCATCTCCTGCGAACTCGATTCCGAGGTGGTCGACCTGGGCCCGCGCCGGCAACGGGCGGTCTTGGCCCGCTTGGTGGCCGGCCGCGGTCGGGTGGTGTCCACGGATCGGTTGATCGACGATCTGTGGAACGGGGAACCACCGCCGAAGGCACTGGCAGGCCTCCAGGTGCAGGTGTCCAATCTGCGACGCGTCATCGAACCGTCTCGCCCGCCCCGCGCTCCGGCGACCGTGCTCGTCAGTGAGCAACCGGGTTATGCGTTACGGCTACCCCGTCCGAGCGTCGACGTCTGGGAATTCGAGGCCGTCGTCACCGTCGGCGGCGACGCGGACGATCCCGCCTCGAGGCTCCGCGAGCTGGATGGCGCGCTGCGGATGTGGCGCGGCGATCCCTACGGCGCCTGTTCGGGTGAGAGCTGGGCACAGCCCGAAGTCGCCCGACTCCACGATGTACGCCGGTCGGCGATCGAGCAGTGGGCCTCACTGGCGGTCGACCACGGACGCGCGGCGGAGGTGGCGCAGGTGCTGGCTGCGGAGTGCGACGACCAACCGGCCCGCGAAGAGTACTTCCGATTGCTCGCGCTGGCGCAGTACCGACTGGGGCGGCAGGCAGACGCCCTGGCGACGCTGCGTCGGCTGCGGTCGTACCTCGCCGACGAACTCGGAGTGGATCCCGGGCCGCCGATCCAAGTGCTCGAACGCGACATCCTGCAGCAGGCGCCCACCCTGGCGGCGCCGGTCGCACCGCCGGTGCCGGAGACGCCGAAACCGCCGAGCGTGTCGCCCGTCACCGCGTCGGCGGGTCGTCGCGAACCCGCCGGACGGGAGAACGAACTCGCGACACTGCTCGGGCACGCCGAGACCGCGAGCGCGACCGGTCTGCGCGTCGTGTGGGTGAGCGCGGAGGCCGGCGGCGGCAAGAGCACGTTCGCGGATTCACTCGTCGACCGTCTGGGCGCCGCCGGCTGGGCCGGGGCGATTGGACACTGCCCCGAGGTCGACGGTGCCCCGACCGCCTGGGCGTGGCGAGAGATCCTGCAGCAGGCGAACTTTCGCGGTGATCTGACGTCGGGCGAGGAATTGGACAATTCGTTCGACATCGCCCGGCGGGTGATGGAAGCCTGCGGTTCGCACTCCGACGCACCGGGGACGGTCCTCGTGCTCGACGACGCACACCGCGCCGATGGCGCCACGCTGCAGGTCCTTCGGCAACTGGTGACCTGGATGGCCCGGTCTCCGGTGCTCGTGGTGATCACCTACCGGGCATCGGAAGCCGGTGTGGACCTGCTCGCGACCACGGCATCTCTCGCCGCGGTGACCGCCGAACACATCGAGCTGAAGGGTCTGTCGGACAACGGTATCCGGGAGCTCGCGGCGTCGGTGGGACTGGAATCCGTGGACACCCCGCTGCTCGAGCTGTTGCGCACGAGGACCGACGGCAACCCGCTCTTCGTGCGTGAGCTGGCCAAGCTCGTCGCCTCCCGCGGATTCGCGGCGGCTGCCGCCGCGATCCCCCGTGGCGTCACCAGCGTGCTGATGCAGCGGATCGAACGGCTACCTGCCGAAGTCGCGACCGTCTTGCGCCTGGCCGCGCTCTTCGGGCGCCGTGCGCCGATCGATGGCGTACTCACCCTGTGGAACAGGAATCCCGACGCCACCGCCGAGGAACTCGTGCTCGACGCGATCGACACGGCCGTCGCCGCCGGATTGCTGACCGCAGACATCGAAGCGGTGCACTTCAACCACGTTCTCGTGCGCGACGCCGTGTACGACAGCATCCCCGCGCTGCGGAAGCGGCGATCGCACTGGCAGATCGTGCTGTATCTCGAGCAGACCCCAGGCGTCGATCCGGACGAGCTGGCACACCACGCGGCTCTCGGCGCCGTCCCCGACACGGTCGAACGCGCCCTCGAGCTGGTGATCGTCGCTGCCGTCGCGAGGTTCGGCACCGAATTCAAGGCGGACTCGGCAGACCTGTGGCGGTCCGCCGTGCGTCTGCATGAGATGGCCGGACATGCCGCGGCGACCGCCGACGCGGCCGATCGGTCCGCGTTCGTCGTGGCGTTGACCCACCTGGTGACGGCCCTGGCGTTCCGCGGCGACGACACCGGTGAGGCCCGCGCGCGCCGTGGTCAGGCGATCGCGACAGCCCGAGAACTGGGTGACGACGATCTGGTCATGGCCGCGTTGACATGTTGGCGGGCGCCGGTGATCTGGACGACACGCCGTCAGCGGATCGCCGACACGGAGTTGATCGCCGCGATGACGGACGCGCTGGGTCGCGCCACCGGTGAGGACCGGGTCTACCTGTTGGTGTCGCTGGTCTTCGAACTCGAGGGCATCGACGACCTCCGGGCCATCGAACTGGCCGCCCAGGCCGTGGAGGCCGCGAACGGGCGCGAGGACCCCGAAGTTCGTTGCGCGGCATGGAATGCGCGTGTGTACACCGCCCTCGGGCCGGACCTCAGCGCAGAACTGCCGGTGTTCACCGACGAATTCGACCGAGTGGCAGACGAGTCGGGAGTGCTGGCCTACCAGGCGGCCGCACACTTCTTCTCGTTCCTGGCGCGGGCCGCACGGGTCGACCTGCCCGGCGCCGTCGCGCGAGCGCAACAAGGTCTACGGTCGGCCTCCAGCGGGCGCGCGGGCGAACTCGTCGTCGTCTTGTCGGCGTTCTCGGCGGTTCTAGAGGTGCTCGGTGGCGACATCGACCAGGCAGAGCGCGAGTACCGCGACCTCACCGCGCGACTGCATGCGGCGGGCGCGATCAACTCGGCGGAGATCGGTCTGGTCGGCGAGATGGTGGTCGGGTGGTTCCGTGGTTCGCTCGCACATCTCACCGAACCCCTCGCCGCGATCAACAATGTTGCCCCGCAGATGATCTCCTGGGTGTACGTGGTCGCGCTGCTGGACGCCGGTCATGTCGAGCAGGCGCGCCACGTCGCCCGCACCGCGCCTCCGATCAGCCGCGACTTCTACTGGACCGCGATGTCGGTCTTCCACGCCCGCGCCCTCGTCCGGCTCGAGATGACCGAGGCCGCGGCCGTGCTCTACGACGAACTGCGGCGTTGGTCGGGCACGATTGCCGGCCTGAACTCGGGATCTGTCGCATTCGGTCCGATGGACGCGGTGCTCGCCGAGCTCGCCGACTTCCTCGGTGACACGGCCGCCGCGACCGCCCACCGTCGAATGGCCGTAGAGGTGCAGAACACAGTGCGAGCCGGCCTCACCGAACTGGGCCGGCGATGATGGCCTCGCGCTTGTCGAAGCTGCGAACGAGCAGTGTGAGCACGGCCCGGATGACCGGTCCCGCCTCGCGCTTCATCTTCGCCAGCTCGTGCTCATCTGCGTGCCGCATCATCCTCGGCGCCTCGAACCGCATGCTCGCGCCGCTTCGGGCAGCCTTCTCCACTCGGTCCCAATCGGCCACGCTCACATAACGATCGACGATCGGGAACACGACCTTTTCTTCGTCGGTGATGTGCTCACCGAGTAGCTGGTGAACGTCGCCGAGGGTCGCGGCGAGCTCGTTCGCTGCGTCGCGGTGATCGGCTTTCGCGGATGTGAAGGCTGCTGTGCGAGCCTGCAGTGTCGCGAGCAGCGCATCGAGCTGGGTGTGATCATCTTGCAGATCGTGGACGTCGACGGCCGCACCGGCGGATGCGGTGAGGATCGGCCACACCACCTCGTCCTCGATGGTGTGGTGATGATCGATGGACGCGCACAACTGGTCGAGATAGTCGCCGATGGCTCGGCGGCGGCGATCATCACACGGTTCACCACCGGCGATGCGGCCGAGGATGTCGGCGAAGCGCCGCGTGTCGTCGAGCATGCCGCGGTGGGCGAGCTTCATGCCGGTGAGATCGGGGGTCGTCAGCGCGGTGGCATCGGTGCGGGCGGAAGGGCGGCTGGTCAAGGGTTTCTCCTGAAGGCTGGTGGTGGCTGATTGCGGCCACTGTGCGCCTCTCGACTTACACGCGACTTGTAGTCGCCTTGCGGGGCCCGCGGTACCTGTTCGACGATCGCACGATCGGACTCACCGGGGGTCGGAGCGGACCCACCTCACCCCGACAACGTCCGCTGAAAGAGAGTCTCGAGTTCGGCGAAATGATGTTCGCAGGCCTCGTGGTGATAGGCCGCCAGATCGGACATCGTGTACCCGTGCGGCGCACCGGGATAGACGGTCGCCGAGTGCGCCACGCCTCCACCGGTCAACGCGTGCTCGAATTGCGCGACCGCCATCGCGGGCAGTGATGAATCCTTGTCGGCGTGGATGGCGAGGACGAACGCGTCGATGCCGACGAGATGCAGGTGCGGACTGCCGTGGTCGTCGGTCACCAGGCCGCCGGTGTGGAACATGCCGACCGCGGCGACGTCGTCGGGGCGGGCGGCGGCGATGTTCAGCGCGAGCCGGCCGCCCATGCAGTAGCCCGTGACACCGACACGTCCGGGAGCGACGCCCGGGAGGGACTGCAGCGCGTCGAGGTAGGCGACGAGATCGGGACGTACCGCGTCGGGCGTGAGGGTCCGTGCCCGCGGCATCGCGGATCGGAAGAACGCGGCCCGCGCCTCGGGCAGGAGCAGATCCTCGGTGGGCGCCCACTCGACGGCCGATCCGAACCGATGAAACAGGTGCGGCACCAGCACGACGTAACCCCAGGACGCGATGCGGTCGGCCATGGCCTCGATGCGAGGTCGTAGGCCGATCACATCGGTGAGGAACAGGACTCCCGGAGACGTCCCGGATGAATCGGGCCGCGCCACATAGGCTTCGGTCTCTCCGTCGGCCGCCGAGATGGTGATCGTCTCACCCGTCATGTCCACGCTCCTCTGCTCGGTTCACGTCCCGGGTCACAGATCGCCGGGCAGTTTGTCCCTCCGGATCCCCCGCCAGCTGGGATGCCGTAGATGCCCGGCCGTCGTCCAGTCCATGAACCGGACCTCGCCGACGATCTTCGGCAGGACCCACACCGCGCTGGACTCGACGGGCCGGTCGAGTTTGTCCAGGAAGGGCGACCGCGAGATTTCCAACGGTCCGAGTTCCTCTGCAAGCGAACGCAACTGTGCGTCGGTGAATCCCGTTCCCACGCGACCGACGTAGCGGAGTCCGGTCTCCTCGGGCAGGCCGATGAGCAGGGATCCGATGGTGTGCGCGCGGTTACCGCGGCCCGGCCGATATCCGCCGACGACGACCTCGATGTCGCTCCAGTTCTTGTGTTTCAGCCAGGTCGTCGACCGACGTCCCTGCTGATACACCGAGTTGCGGCGCTTGGCGACAACGCCTTCGAGATTGTGCTCACGGCTGTACTCGACGGCGGCCGATCCCGGGCCCGGGAGCAGCGGCGGCACTTCGACGAAGGCGGAGTTGCGGAACGCGGGCGCCAGCTCCTCGAGGAGTTCGCGCCGAGTCGACCACGGCTTGCGCAACAACGACGAGCCGTTCAGGAACAGGATGTCGAACAGGTGTAGCCGCAACGAATACGGCTCGTCGGTGTGCCGACGCGAGGTCAGCAGCGTGAAATTGGTGCGGCCCGACGAGTCGATCGCGACGACCTCGCCGTCGAGCACCACGTCCATGAGGCCGAGATCGTCTGCGAGGCCGGCGAGTTCGGGGAAGTCGGCGGTCATGTCGATACCCGATCGGGAGGTGAGCCGGAACTCGCCGCCGACCGAACGGATGAGGAGCCGATATCCGTCCCATTTGCCCTCGAACGCCCAGTCTCGACCGTTGAGTCCGTCGATCGACTCGTCGGTCGCGAGCATCGGGCGCGGGTCGGTGAGGCTGTCGGGGACGATCGGACGCGGTTCGTCGCTCATCAGGTGGGCGAGCCAGTTCTTCTCACCGGTCCGGATCAAGGCGTACCGTCCCTGCACGCGCTCGCCGTGGAGGCGGACGATGACCTCTTTGTCCCGCCACTTCTCGAGCTCGAATGTGCCCCTGTCCCAAATGGACACGTGACCGCCGCCGTATTCGCCCGCCGGGATGTCGCCCTCGAAGTCGGCGTAATCCATCGGGTGGTCCTCGGTCTGCACCGCGAGCCGGTTCTGGTCGGGGTCGGTGGGCAGGTTCTTCGGTACGGCCCACGACACCAGGACCCCGTCGTGTTCCAGCCGGAAGTCGTAGTGCAACCGACGGGCGTGGTGCTCCTGGATCACGAAGATCGGTGCCCTCTCGGTCTGCGTGTCCGAGGAATCAGGTTCTGCAGCAGAGCTCTCGGCTTCGATGCGCTGTCGATGCGCTTCATCGCCGAAGGGTTCGGGTGTCTTCGACTGGTCGCGCTTGCGCCGGTACTCCTTCAGGTTGATGACCTGTCCCGCCGCGGGCTCGACGACGGCTTCCGGCTCGTCGTCGTAGGGATCGTCCAGACCGTCGAGGAGATCGCCGAACTCCTCGACGCGCTCCAGCACCTCGGTGTAGAGCAGTTGGGAGAGTCCGGGGTCCTCCATCTCCTCCCAGGTGCGCGGCGCGGCCACCCACGGCTGCTCGCGTCCGCGCATCGAGTACGGCGCGAGAGTGGTCTTGGCAGCGGTGTTCTGGCTCCAGTCGATGAAGACCTTGTCGTCGCGCAGCGATTTCGACATCTTGGCGGTGATGAAATCACTGTGCTGACGGGCGAACTCGTTGGCGACCTCCTGCGCCACCTTGCGCGCCGCATCCGACGTCACGGGCTTCGGGAGCCGCGCGTAGAGGTGGATGCCCTTGCCGCCGCTGGTCACCGGGTACGTCGTCGCCCCGCCGAGCCAGTTGCGGATCTCGCACGCCACCTCCGCGGTCCGGTGCAGCGGCACCCGTGGCCCGGGATCGAGGTCGAAGACGATGCGGTTGGCCATGGGTGCGCCGTCGGGTCCCATGGGAAGCCGCCACTGCGGCGTGTGGATCTCGAGCACGGCCATCTGCGCGAGCCAGACCAGCGTGGCGCGATCGTCGGCCATCGCATAGGAGATGACCCGCTCGCTGTGCTGGATGCCGTGGCGTCGAATCCAGTCAGGTGCGCTCTCGGGAACGTTCTTCTCGAAGAACGGGGTCGACTCGACGCCGTTGGGCCACCGCTTACGGGTGATGAGGCGGTTGCGTACGTGCGGGAGGAGGACATCGGCGATCCGCGAGTAGTAGTCGATGATCTCGAACTTCCGCGTCCCCGTCGCCGGATAGAGCACCTTCGAGAGATTGGTGATCGAGATCCGCCGACCGTCGACCTCCAGTGTCTCGCCGCCTGCCATGCGTCCCATTGTCCACAACGCCGGTCAGAACGTCGCGCAGCTTGCCGCCATCCGGCCCGGATCCCTGGCAGAATGGCCCTCATGCGCTCGATCTGGAAGGGCGACCTCAGCTTTGGCCTGGTCAACGTGCCGGTCAAGGTCTATTCCGCGACCGAGAGTCACGACCGGAAGTCGTATCAGGTCGACTCGTCGGACGGAACCCGCATCCGTTATCGCCGCGTGCGCGAGGGCACCGACACCGAAGTCGACTACGGCGACATCGCCAACGCCTACGAATCCGAGTCCGGCGAGACCGTGATCCTCACCAAAGAAGACCTCGCCTCGCTGCCGGTGCAGAAGAGTCCCGAGATCTCGATCCTGGAGTTCGTACCCGCCGAGCAGGTCGATCCGATCTACTTCGACAAGCCCTACTACCTCGAACCGTCGTCGAAGTCGCCGAAGGCCTACGTCCTGCTGGCCAAGGCGCTGGAGGAGACAGACCGACTCGCGATCGCCTCCTTCACCCTGCGCAACCGGACACGCGTGGCCGCGCTGCGCGTCGTCGACGGGGTGATGACGCTGCAGACGCTGCTGTGGCCCGACGAGGTCCGCAAACCCGACTTCGGCTTCCTCGACGACGACACCGAGATCCGCGATCAGGAACTGCAGATGGCGGCCTCGCTGATCGAGTCGATGGCATCGGACTACGACCCCTCCGAGTTCGAGGACACCTATCAGAACGAGCTGACGAAGCTCATCGAGGCGAAGTCCGAGGGTGGCGAGGCGTTCCCCGAATCCGACGACGAGGACAAGGACACCGAGGACTCCGACGTCGCCGATCTGCTCGCCGCGCTGCGCGCGTCGGTGAAGGATCGCGGGGGATCGGATTCGAAGGATTCGGACTCGAAGGACACCGCGGCCAAGAAGGCACCGGCCAAGAAGGCTGCGGCGAGGACGGCCGCGAAGAAGGCGCCGGCCAAGAAGACCGCTTCCAGGTCGACGGCGAAGAAGACCTCCTCGGGCAGCTCGGGGTCCGGCGAGTCCGGGAGCAAGTCCACGGCCAAGAAGGCGCCCGCCAAGAAGTCCTCGCGCAAGGCGAGCTGACCCGCGCCGCCGGACAACGGCGGTCCGAAAAGGGTTGGCACCACGCCCGCGGGTTCGGGCAAGCTCGAAAGGTGACTTCCGCCGCCGACTCCCGACTGCCCCGCGCGCTGCTGCCGTTCGCGCGTCGGCAGTACCGGCTGCTCGCGTCCGGACTGATCCTCGCCATGTTCGCCGATGGCGTGTGGACGATCGCGGTGATCTGGCAGATCATCGCCCTCGGCGGCGGGCCGGGTCAGGTGTCGCTGGCAACTGGCGTGGCGGCGGTGGGGATGCTCGTCTCCACGCTGGCCGGTGGTGTGCTCGCCGACCGTATTTCGCAGCGCCACATCATGATCGGCCTCGAGGTCGCGAAGATGGTCGCGTTCGGTGCCATCGGCCTGGCCTCGATCGCGGGCGTGCTGCAGCTCTGGCACGTGGTGGTGGCGTCCCTGCTGGGCGGCATCACCACCGGGATGTACTACCCGGCCTATTCGGCGCTGCTGCCCGGTGTCGTCGCGCCGTCGGAGTTGCAGGCGGCCAACGGTATCGAGGGCTTCTTCCGCCCCGTGGTGTTCCAGGCGGTCGGGCCGATGGTCGCCGGCGCGGTCATCGGTGCCTGGGCCCCGGGACCCGCGGTGTTGATGGCGGCTGTCGCCGCGATCCTGTCGAGCGTCTGCTATCTCGGGATGGCCCCGGTCACCGCGCGCCGGTTCGGCGAGACGGGCGAGGACGCGCCGGAGGTCGTCGAGGGTGCGGGTGCCCGCCGGATCGTCGGCGACCTGGCCGAGGGGTTCGTCTACATGGCCCGGACCCCGTGGCTGTGGGGGACGCTGCTCTTCGCGTGTGTCCTGGTGCTGGCGACGCTCGGTCCGATCGAGGTGCTCGTACCGTTCGCGTTGCGCGAGCGTGTCGACGGCGGCGCGACACAGCACGCGTGGATTCTCGCCGGGTTCGGACTCGGTGCGGCCGCGGCGTCGCTGGTCTTCGCCTCGATCCCGATGCCGCGCCGGTACCTGACCGTCATGTTCTCGCTGTGGGCGTTCTCCAGCCTGCCGCTGGTACTGATGGGTCTCGCCGATTCGACGTGGATGTTCGTCGCCGCCGGTGTGACCATGGGCATCCTCTTCGACGGTCCGATGGTGCTGTGGGGAACGCTCTTACAGCGTCGGGTGCCGCCGGCACTGTTGGGTCGCATCGCCAGTCTCGACTTCTTCGTATCGGTTGCGCTGATGCCGGTGTCGATGGCGATCGCCGCCCCGGTCTCGTCGGCGATCGGCCTGACCGCCACGTTCGTGCTGGCCGGGTTGCTCCCGGTGCCGATCGCGTGGGCGTTCTACTTCGCGGCCGGCATGTGGCGCGACGAGATCGAGAACCCGCTTGTCGACGAGTCGAATCCGAAGTTGGTCGGCTCCGCCAAGGTCCGTTGACGTGACCTGGAGCACATACTACGGTGACACATCATTCACAGGGCATGACGTGACGTAGCGGAGTGGGCTCGGCGGCTCGGCGCCGGAGCGCAGCCATTGCAGGAGGCGGAGACGATGGCGGTCTGCACGCCGGGTGACGTCCCGTCGATCATCACCGGCTACCTGGGGTTCGAGTGCGAGGGCGCGAATCCGATTGTCACGATCCGGAATCCGGCCGACCTCGAGCACTGGACGCAACCGGTCCTCGAGGTCACAATCATCCTCGGTGCCGTCCTCGCGCTGATCCACGCGATCCGCCGACTGCGTCGCGACGGCGACCCCACCAACCTGACGGTGTGGATCGGATCGTTGGTCTACCTGTTCGTGATCGAGCCGCCGCTGTACTTCCCGAACTGGTTCCACGCCGAAGAAGCGATGGGATTCATGTTCTCCCACAACGTGTTCACGGTCATGTTCATGTACGACCGGCTGCCGTTGTACATTGTCGCGTTCTATCCGGCCGTGAGCCAGGTCGCCTACGAGATCGTGCGGGCGTGGGGCTTCTTCGACGGGTCGAAGCGCTCCGCGCTGCGCGGCTCGCTCGTTCTGGCCCTGGTGTTCCAGACCTTCTACGAGATCTTCGACCAGCTCGGCCCGCAGCTCAAGTGGTGGGCGTGGAACGTCGACGCGCCGTACTATCGCGACACCCTCGCCCAGCTCCGAGCCCAGGGCATCGCCCCCGACGAGCTCGGCAATCCCGCCGCGGCGCCCACACTGGCCGCGGTGCCGTGGGGGAGCGTCTGGCTTTTCGCGACCGTCTCGTTCGCCGTGCTCGTCTACGTCGCGGTGCGCTTGGTGCAGATCCCGACCTCCCACGGACGCGCCCCGCGCGGATGGTCGTTGACATGGCGCGTCGTCGTGTCCGGAGTTCTGGCCGTCGTCAGCATGCCCCTGCTGTCCATTCCGACAGGGCTGTTCGGCCGTGACGAGAACGCGAATCACGACGCGCAGACCGTCGTGTACTGGGTGGAGATGGCCCTGGTGTGGGGGATCGGACTGACACTTCTGTACGTGCAATGGCGACGCATGCGCAGCGACCCGACGCTGGGCGTCGACGACGCTCGCAGCGCTCGGCCCTTCCTCGTCGTGTTCCCGGTCCTGTTCCTCGGGGTGCACCTCGTACTGTGGTGCACCGCGCTGCCCGCCTACCTCGACGCCGAGGACGGAATCACCGCCGACAACACACCGATCGGGAGTCTCCCCTACGTGATCGCCTGCCTCGTGGTCGCTGTGGGCGTTCTCGGCGTCGCGCTCGTTCGGGGCCTGCGCACGGTCGACGACAGCCCGGCGGTCGCGGGAACACCGTCGACCTCAGGCGTGTGACAACGTCCGATTCGTCCACAGCTGGGTCTGCCCGTCGTGGACGGCGACGAGTCGAGCGCGATCAGTGCTGGAGAACCCGCGCGGCGCCGTCGACGACGCTCGTCGTGAGTGTTTGCAGCAGAGGCGAACTCAGCTTCCAGTGCTGCCAGTAGAGCGGGACGTCGATGTGGTGGTCGGCGATGAGGCGGACGCGACCGGTGTCGAGGGCGTCCGCGATCTGGACGACCGGGACGGCGCCCCAGCCGATGCCGAGCGCGACGGCGCGGTGGTATTCGGTCGACGCCGGGATGTAGACCGCGGGCGGGTCGACGGGCCGGCCGGCGAGGGCGGCCGAGATGTTCCGCTGGATGTGATCGTTGCGGTCGAACTGCACCATCGGGGCCCGGGCCAGTGCATCGGCATCGGGCCCGTCGGGTAGCCATGTGTCGATGAATTCCGGTGTGGCGACCGGCAGATAGCGCATCGTGCCGAGCGACTGCAGCGCACACCCGCGGATCGCCAGTGGTTCCGAGGTCACCGCGGCGAGCACGTCGCCGGTGCGGAGCAGGGTGCTGCTGCGGGTTTCGTCGTCTCGGAAGACCTCGACCGCCACCGCGTGCTCCCGGTGGAATCGCGCGAGCACGGGCAGTAACCAGGTCGCGAGCGAGTCGGCGTTCGTCGCGACCGGGAGATGGACACGGGGACGTTCGACCAGCGGCAGATCGTCGTCGTCGGGCGCGCCCACGAACTCGGCGCGGGTCTCGGCCAGCAGTAATTCCCACTGTTTGGCCAACCGGACCAGCACCTCGCCATCGGGTGTGGCCGTCGCCGGCTTGGTCCGCCGGAGGAGTACCCGCCCGGCGGCGGACTCCAGCGCCTTGATCCGCTGGCTCACCGCCGACGGGGTGATGTGCAGGGCGGTGGCCGCGGCGTCGAAGGTGCCCTCGCGCAGGACCGCGGCCAGCGTGCGCAGGCCTTCCTGACTGATGTCCACGAGCCGAGGTTAGTGGTGTGTCCCGCCGGACCGCCGAGACACACCACCGCCGGCCGGATCAGGCGGGGACGGTGTCGCCCGCGGAGTCGGCCCGCCGTCCGCGCACCATGCCGAGTGTGAGGAGCGCGGCGCCGACGGCAATCCAGCCGAGGAGAACGGCGACCTGTCCGGTGATGCTCGCCGCCGGGAAATACGCGACCGAACGGAGCAGCGTGCCGCCGGCGCCGGGCGGCAACCACTGGCCGATCGTTCCCCACGGCGCGGGCAACAGGTACGGCGACGATGCCAGCCCCGACAGCGGGTTGGAGATCAGCACCATCACCAGTGCGGACACCCCGACCCCGGCGGGGCCGAGCAGGCTGCCCGCACCAACCGTGAACCAGGTGATCGCTCCGATCATCAGGGCTGCGGCGAGTCCGACGGGGCCGATACCGCCGTCGATGACGCCCAACCATGACCACGTCGCCGCGAAACCGAACCCGGCCACGAGCGGCCCCAGGACCGCCAGCGTCGCCTGCATGGCGGCTCGGCCGCGCAACCCGATCGCGGCCGCCCCGCCGAGCGCCATGCCGGCGATCAGCAACGGCAACAGTCCGGCGGCGAAACCCGTTCCGCGGGCATCTGTCTCGGGAGTGGGGACCACGGATTCGACGGCGACCGGTACACGCTGGGCGGTGGCGATGCCGTTCCCGACCCCGGCGACGACCTGCGCCAGCACCGGCGAACCCGCCTCCGCGGTCAGCACCGTGACCCCGCCGGGCCCGACCGCGATCGCGCCGACCAGGTCGCGCCGTTCGATGGCGGCACGCGCGTCCTCGGTGTCGGCGAATCGTTCGACGGCGAAGGCGTCTTCACCGGCCCGGTCGGCGAGCGCCGTCTCGATCGCCTGTGCCGCGGGCGGTGGTGCGACGAGACCCAGTGGGGCTTGATGCGGCTCGGGATCGACGGCCAGTGACACGAACATCGCGGCGATCGCGATCACGAACGTCGGGATCAGCAGCGCCATCACCGCCACGAGGCGCCAACTGGGTGCACGCCCGGTCGGGGGCGCACCGTCGGCCTCCGCGGTCGCAACGGGCGCCCGATCGCGCGAATCTGTCGAGTGCAGTTCAGTGCTCATGACCACTCCTAAAAAGAACGAATCTTCGTTTTTCTGAGTATGCGCGGAGGGCCGCGAGGAATCAAGAACGAATATTCGTTTTAGACTGTCGGCATGCCCAAGATCAGCGACGAACGCAAGCTCGAACGAAGTCGGCAGATCCTCGCCGCCGCTCGCCGATGCTTCGTCGACAAGGGGTTCCACCGCGCGACGATGTCTGACGTGATCCGGGAATCCGGGCTCAGTGCGGGTGCCGTCTACTCGTACTACTCGTCGAAAGAGGAACTGATCGCCGCCGTGGCGCGGTCGATCTTCGCCGCCTACGAGTCGGGGATCAGCAGCTTCGACGACCCGGTAGAGCAACCCCCGTCGCCTGAGGCGGTTGTACGCGCACTGGCCGAACGGGTCCTGCTGGAGATCGCGCCGATGACCGACGGCTTCCGGATGGTCCTGACGGTATGGGGTGAGGCCGCCAACAACCCGGAGCTGCGCGAGACCGTGCGCGACATCATCCGTGGACTGCGGGGGGTCTTCGAACGCGTGCTGACGGCCTGGCGGGCCGCGGGCCACGAATTGCCCGCGGAGCCTGCGGTGCTCGCGCAGGTGATGGTCTCGGCGATGCAGGGGGTGGTCGTTCAGCAGGGCCTGGTCGGTGACCTTGATGTCACCGACTACATCGAGGCCTTGTGCGCGGTTCTACGTGGCATCGGACTGGGCGACGAAATGTCCCCAATCTGAAGTTCAACTGTTCATTCGTGAAAAAGTTTCGCTGTACTGACCGGGGCGTGTCGCCCTAGCGTCGTCCCGGTGATCGCCTACCTCGTACCGACACTTGCCGGGCTCCTCACCGGCGCCGGTCTGATCATCGCCATCGGACCCCAGAACGTCTTCGTGCTGCGTCAGGGCGTCGCCCGCAGGCACACCGGTCAGATCGTCGCGGTCTGCGCGCTCTCCGACGTCGTTCTCATCGTGGCAGGGGTTGCCGGCCTCGGCGCGCTCGTCGCCGCGCATCCGGAGGTGGTGACGTTCGCGAAGGCGGCCGGCGGACTGTATGTCGGGGCGTTGGGCGTCATGGCCGCCAGACGCTGTGTGCGCAGTGACGAGGCCATCGCAGCCGCCACCGACGAGAGCGGGGCCGAGTCCACCGGCCGCTGGGTGGCGGTGGGTACGGCCCTGGCTCTGACCTGGCTCAACCCGCACGTCTACCTCGACACGGTCATCACCATGGGTGCCATCGCCAACGGTCACGGAAACGGCAAGTGGGCGTTCGCCTTCGGTGCCTGCATCGCGAGTGTCCTGTGGTTCACCGCGCTCGGCGGCGGTGCTCGGAGACTGTCCGGGTTCTTCGCGAGTCCGCGGGCGTGGAAGATGCTCGACGCGGTGGTCGCGGTCATCATGCTGGGGATGGCGATCGCGCTGTTCGCGTCGATCTGACACGCATTCCGAGCATGTGCGGGGCGCTCGTCGGTGACCGGTGTCGTCACCCGGGATCCCCCCGCAGCCGGACAGATGCAGGACCGCGGTGGATGCGACAAGGTGATCACGCTGGAGTCACCGAGGACTCAGATCGGACACTGCTGCGGCGCGAGAGGGGTGTTTCGGGTATCCCGGAGGGGTGACACCGCGCCGATCGGCCCCGACGGTGACTCGCGACACCACGATCCGCGAGCAGACGACGACGTTCGACGTGCGTGCGTTGGTGACCGATGTGCGCCGGGTACTTGGCCGGGGCGACCTGGCCGCGGCTGCTGCCACCCTCACCTACTTCGCGGCGATCGCCGTCGTGCCGTGGGCGTTGCTGGGGATCTGGTCGACGACCTGGCTCCGCGGCCCGTCCGCCGAGGAGTCCCTGACGGAGCTGCGCGTTCTCATCCCACCGGCCATGGGCGGCCGCGGCGTGTTCGACGAGGCCGTCGCGGTCGGCACCGGACTGACGCTGATGGGCGCACTGGTGTTGCTGTTCCCGGCGTCGTTCTACGGCGAGGGTCTTCGCCGCGCGTGTATGACGTTGTACCCGCGCGAGGACCGGTTCACGGGATGGCGGTCTCGGATCTGGGTGCTGGGCTTGGTGGTCGTCGTGCCGCCACTGGCGTATGTGGTCGTCGGCGTCGCGGGCACACTCACGACGTTTGCTCCCGAGGGAGGCGGAACGGGTGGTTTCGCCGACCTCGCGGTCCGGATCGTGGTCGAGTTCATCGTCGTGTGGATGCTGGTCACGGTGGCCCTGACCTGGGTGTACTGGAAGGTGACGCCCGGTGAGCCGTCGTTGGGGGTGGCGGCGGTCAGTGCTCTCGGCACCGCGTCGTTCATCGCCGGATTCACCCAGGGCTTCCTGCTGTTCCTGTCCCTGCCGATCGATGTCGGGATCCCGTACGGCGGTCTCCGGGTGATCGGCGGGGTGGTGGCGGTCGGTCTGTGGCTGTACGTCGCTCACGTCATCGTCATCATCGGATGGGCGTTCGGGCAGGCGATCGAGAAGCAGAGGAGGGGACGTGTCCGCGGAACCTGAGCGAGCGGGCCGGAGCCTCACGGCGGCGTCGGGTGCGCAGAGGACGACGAGCGCCCGGGACGAGGCACTCGACTCGTGGTCGAAGCTCCACGGAGGGCTCGATCCGCGCGCGAGTTTCTGGGTCCGGAACTGGGTGCTCGTCAGCCACGCCTGTGCGCGACCGTTGGCCGGACTGGGCCTCACGCCGAACACCGTGACAGCTCTCGGAGTCATCGCCACCGCGATCGCGCTGTGCCTGACCATTCTCGGCGACTGGTGGCCGCTGCTCGCCGCACTCGTCATCGTCCTGGCCGCGCTCCTCGACGGGATCGATGGTGCGATCGCGGCCCAGACCGGAACCGCCTCGCGGTGGGGACGCATCAATGACTCGGTGGCGGACCGGTTCTCGGACGTGATGCTCGTGGGCATCGTGGTGGTCGTGGGTGCACCGCCATGGCTCGGCGCGACGATCGCGGTGCTCACCCTCATCCTCGAGATCACCCGCGCCACGGCCCAGGCGGTGGGCATGAAGGGGCCGGGGACGGTCACCGTGTGGGAGCGGCCGTCGCGGGTGATACTGGCGGTCGTCGCAACTGTGAGTGCGGGTTCGTGGTGGTGCGCGGGACTGAGTTCAGCCGTCGCGTCCGGCCTGGCCCTGTTCATCGCGGCAATCGGGGCGGGCTTGGCGTTGATCGGGACGGTTCAGTTGGGGATCGCGGTGCGGAGGCAGACCCGACGGCTCGGATGACTTCTCGTCGCGGGCGGCTCCCATCCGGATCGCGCTCCGGTGACGAACAATGGTGCGAGGAGCAGCTCGCCCGATCCCGATGCGATGAGGAAATCTCGATGACGAACGACTCGGTGGTTCTCGCCGACGCCGACGGCCGCCCGTGCGGCACCGCCGACCGCGAGGGGGTGCACGGACCGGACACCCCGCTGCACTTCGCCTTTTCGTGCCATCTCGTCGTCGACGGCCGCATCCTCATGACACGCCGGGCGTTGTCCAAGCGCAGCTGGCCCGGGGTGTGGACCAACTCGTTCTGCGGTCATCCGCGCCCCGGCGAGGACGTCGTCGACGCCGTGCATCGGTATGCCCGGCGCGAGCTCGGTATCGAGGTGGCCGATGTTCGTTGCATCCTGCCGGACTTCCGGTACCGGGCGGTCGACGCGAGCGGCATCGTGGAGAACGAGATCTGCCCGGTGTTCGTCGCACGTCCGCTGGGAACACTTCGACCGGATCCCCATGAGGTCGCCGAGCACACCTGGGCCGACGTAGCCGACGTGTGGTCGCTCGTCGCGAACACCCCGTGGGCGGTAAGTCCGTGGTTCGTCGAGCAGGTGCAGCAGCTGCCGTCCGACGATCCCGGTTCGATGTACGACACCCATCCGGTGATGTCCCGGGCGTCGAATTAATGACGTCAGGCAATTGGCGTTCAGTCACCAGGGCGAGGAGCGGTCGGATGATGCACATTCCCGGTCACACTCAAGTGATCCCACCTCACCGGCGATACGACGAGGTCGCAGATGCCTGTGCGGCGATGGTGATCAGGTCGTACTCGAGCTCGTTCGGACTCGCATCGCGTCTGCTCACACCGCGGATTCGGCGCGACGTCCAGAACATCTACGCGCTCGTGCGGGTGGCCGACGAGATCGTCGACGCCCCGCGGCCGGAGCAGGGGCTCGTCGACCGCAGCAATGAACTCGACCAGCTCGAGGAGCAGACCAGCGTCGCGCTCGTCACCGGGTCGAGCAGCAACCTCGTCGTCCACGCCTTCGCGCAGACCGCCCGCCGGGTCGGTATCGATCTCGATCTGGTCGGCCCGTTCTTCGACTCGATGCGCAGCGATCTGACTCAGGTCCAGCACGACTTCGAGTCGCTGGCCACCTACATCTACGGCTCGGCCGAGGTGGTCGGTCTGATGTGCCTGCGGGCGTTCCTCGCCGACGAGCCGAAATCCGCCGCGCAGTACGACCACCTCGCACCGGGTGCCCAACGGCTGGGCGCGGCCTTCCAGAAGATCAACTTCCTCCGCGACTTCGGTGAGGACAGCGACGGGCTGGGGCGGCGCTATCTGGTGGGCCTCGATCCCGACGATCCGGCGGACTCCGCCTGGTCGCTCTGGCTGGACGACATCGACCTCGACCTGACCGCCGCCGCGGCCGCCATTCCGCACCTGCCGGCGAGCAGTCGCGTCGCGGTGTGTACCGCGCACGACCTGTTCGCCGAGCTGACCGCCCGCCTTCGCGAGTCGTCGGCCACCGAAGCCCGCCTTACGCGAGTCCGCGTCCCGAACGCCGGCAAGGCGAAGATCGCCGCGTCCGCCGTTGCCCGGCGTGGCATGCCGCGACCCGCACGTGCCGACGCCGCCGGTCTGAACAGAAGAAAGAGCAACGTATGAGCGAGTCCCGACGCGTCGTCGTCATCGGTGGCGGAGTCGCCGGACTGGCGACCGCCGCCCTCCTCGCCCACGACGGGCACGACGTCGAACTCGTCGAGAAGAACGACGAACTCGGCGGTCGCGCTGGCTCCTGGGACCACGACGGATTCCGCTTCGACACCGGTCCGTCGTGGTGGTTGATGCCGGAGGTGTTCGACCATTTCTTCGAGATGCTCGGGACGTCGACCGCCGAGCAGCTCGATCTCGTCCGCCTCGACCCCGGTTACCGAGTGTTCTTCGACGACAACGGGTCCGACGAGAAGCCGATCGACGTGTTCGGTGACCAGGACCGGAACCGTGCGCTCTTCGACGAGATCGAGCCCGGCGCGGGAGCCGCACTCGACGACTATCTGCGCACCGGCAAGCAGGCGTATGACCTTGCCGTGGAACGGTTTCTGTACACCAGCTTCGACTCGCCACGTGCCTTCCTCGGCCTGCCGGTGTTACGGCATGCGAAAACGCTTGTCACACTGCTGACGACGTCGCTGCAGTCCTACATCGCGGCTCGCTTCACCGACCGCCGGCTCCGCCAGGTCCTCGGGTATCCGGCGGTGTTCCTCGGTTCCTCGCCCGAGCGCACTCCCGCGATGTATCACCTGATGAGCTGGCTCGACCTCGCCGACGGTGTGCGGTACCCCAACGGGGGCTTCACCACTCTGGTCGACGCGCTGGAGCGGGTTGCGCGGGAACGGGGCGTACGCATCTCCACCGGCATGGCCGCGACCGCCATCCTCACGCGGGAACGCGCGGGGAAGCGGTCCACGCCGTCGCGTCGTCGCGCCGAGGTGGCCGGCGTCCGCGTCGAAGGAGCCGACGACGCACCGCGAGATCTGTTCGCGGACATCGTGATCGGTGCGACCGATCTCCACCATCTCGAGACTCGGTTGCTGCCCGAGGAACTGCAGACCTTCCCCGAACGCTACTGGGACCGCGCCACCTCCGGCCCGGGGGCGGTGCTCGCACTCCTCGGCGTACGCGGTGAGGTTCCCGAGTTGGCGCATCACTCCCTGTTCTTCACCGAGGACTGGAAGACCAACTTCGACGCCATCTTCGAGAGTCCCACGCGCGTACCGGACCCGGCGTCGCTCTATGTGTGCAAGCCGTCGGCCACCGACCCGTCGGTCGCGCCGTCGGACTCGGAGAACCTCTTCATCCTGGTGCCCGTCCCGCCCGACCCGGGTCTCGGCCGCGGCGGCGTGGACGGCGGCGGCGACCCCGACATCGAGAAGGTGACCGACCGGGCCATCGCGATGATCGGACAGTGGGCAGGTGTTCCCGACCTCGCCGATCGTGTCGTCGTCCGCCGCACCATCGGCCCCGCGGACTTCGTCGACTCGGTCAACTCGTGGTGTGGCGGAGCCCTCGGCCCGGCGCACACGCTGCGGCAGAGCGCGTTCCTGCGCTCGACGAACCGGTCACGCAAGGTCGACGGCCTCTTCTACGCCGGGTCGAGCACGCGTCCCGGCATCGGCCTGCCGATGTGCCTGATCAGCGCCGAACTCATCCGGAAGAAGCTCCGCGGCGACCGGTCGGTGGGGCCGATGCCGGTCGCGACACGCTGACCTGCGCCGGAAGGTTTCAAACGCAGATCATCCGGGTACGGTCGCGTGACAGGGCTCACAGCGAGCGGCGCGAAAGGTGCCGGTGACATGGAGAAGGCACGGACGAATGCATGGTGGCGCGGCCCGCGATGGACGTGGTCTCGTCAGCACCTCACCCCCGAAGAGCGGCGGAATCTGGAGGCTTCCCGTGTGCCGGTTGCGGTCGTGACCGCGTCGCTGGGTAAGGACATGCGTACAGCTATCGCGACCGGGTCTGATCTGACGCTTCCAGGTCCCACGACTCGCTGATCGCATCGTGGCGATGGTGATTGAAGCAGGTGCTCGATCACCGTACGGTGTACGGGAAAACCGCAGTGCACGAAGTGACGCTCAGAAGCGAGCCGACGATGCCGAAAACCCAGCACACCGCGCCACGCTGGCTCAAGCCGATGAACAAGCTGTTCCTGCTGCTGCAGCGGCTCGGCGGGATGAAGCAGCTACCAGTTCTCGTCGTCGCCGGACGGCGCACCGGCAAGCCGCGACGGACGCCGCTCACCGTGGTCGACCTGAGCGGCGAGCGCTATCTGCTCGAGGGCTTTCCCGGGGCGGACTGGGCACGCAACGTCCGTGCGGCCGAGGGACGTGCCCAGCTGTCGATTGGAGGCACGATGAGCGACGTCCGCCTCGTCGAACTGTCGGCTGACCAGGCCGTTCCGGTGCTACGCGCCTGGCCGGAGCTGGCGGGCACCGACGGCCCGAAGATGATGAAGGACGCGGGAGTCGTCGACGACGTGACCCCGGAAGCCTTTGCTGCCGCGGCGGGCCGATGCGCCGTGTTTCGTATCGATCCGCGCTGACGGCTCCGATGAGCAAGGCCTGTCGGTCAGTGACTCACGGCCGGACCGATCAGCTCCGCCACGATCTTCGCCGACATGACCACGAGCGGCAGACCGCCGCCGGGGTGCGACGACCCGCCGACGAGGTAGAGGCCCGGTACCGGTGAGGTGTTCGACGGCCGGAGGAACGCCGAGCGGGGTCCGTTCGACGACGATCCGTAGATCGAGCCACCTGGTGTCCTGGTCCGGCGTTCGAGGTCGGCGGGCGAGACGATGAGGCGGTGGCGGATCCGTCCGGTCACATCGAGCCCACGGTCGGCCATGACGTCGAGGACCCGGTCGGCGTAGGAGTCCGCCAACCCGTTGGCGTCCCAGTCGACGCCGTGCTCGGGGTCGTGGCGGGGTGCGTTCACCAGCACGAACCACGCCCCGGTTCCCGGGGCGGGCACGATCTCGGAATCGGTGGGGGCCGAGATGTACACGGTCGGTCGCGCGACCGGACGTGGTGGGCCGCGGAATCCGAAGACCGCGTCGAACTCCTCGTCGTAGTCCTCGGCGAACAGCACCTGGTGGTGCGGCGCAGCGGGCGGATCGTCGAGGGCGAGGAGGAGCACGAATCCAGCCAGCGACGGCGTCGTCCGTCGCAGCAGCGCCGCGGGCCGGCGGGCGGCGCGACGCGGTACGAGGCGGTCGTAGACCTGCTGGGCGTCGGCGTTCGCGACGACCAGATCGGCCCGGCGTCGGCTTCCGTCGGTGAGCACCACGCCATCGGCCCGGCCGGTGTGGTCCACCGAGATCCGGTCGACTTCGACGCCGAGTTCGACCCGCCCGCCGAGTTCGACGAGACGGTCGTGCATCGCGGTGGCGATGCGGCCCAATCCGCCTCGTACGTACCATGATCCGAACGCCTGCTCGGACCACGGCACAGACGCGAGTGCTGCCGGCGCGCGGCGTGGGTCGGAACCGGTGTAGGTCGCGTAGCGGTCCAGCAGCATCCGCAGGCGCGGGTCGTCGAGGTAACTCTCGCCGAGTCCGCGCAGCGTGCGCCACGGCGCGACGGTCCGCACGTCCGACGGCGTGGCGATCCCGCCGACCATCGTGCGGATGCTCATCGGTGATTCCAGGAAAGGCTCGTGCGTGACGTCCCAGACACGTTGTGCGCGTTCCAGAAACGATGACCACTGGGCGCCTCGCCCATTCCCCAGTGCGGCGTCGAGGGCGGCGGGGATGTCGTCGAGCGTTCCCGGCATGTCCAGTTCGGTGCCGTCCGGGAAGCGGTAGCGCGCGGCGACGGGGAGTCGTTCGAGGGTCAGATGGTCGTGGATCGACGATCCGGTGGCGTCGAAGAGTTCTTCGAAGACGTGCGGCATCGTGACGAGCGACGGCCCGGTGTCGAACACGAACCCGTCGTGCTCGATGACCCCGAGTTTGCCGCCGACGTCGTCGAATTGCTCGAGAACGGTGACGTCGTGGCCGGTCGCGGCGAGGCGCATCGCGACGGAGAGTCCGCCGACGCCCGCGCCGATCACCAGGACCCGTGTCATCGACGGACCTCGATGGGGCGTCCCTTCCATTGCAGGTCGCCGCGCTGTCGGGCCAGCGTCGAATCGACTGCGAGACCGGTGAAGACGAGGATGGAGAGCGGATGGGCGAAGGTGTCCGGCCATCCGCGTCCGCCGGTGCAGCGGGCGGACACCACCCGCGACGCCACGCCGGCGAGGTATCCGACGAGACCCGTCCGGGAGCCGAACAGTGCTGCTGCCGCGGGGAGTACGTACATCAGGCACAGCAGACCGGTGACGCCCAGCGTCCCGCCCGGAGACCCGAAGGCCGACCACAGCGACTTGCGGTAACCCGCGCGGACCTCGTCCCAGCCGCGGTACATACGGCAGGTGGCGACGTCGCTTCCCTCGGCCACGACGCCGCGACCGCCGGCCGCCTTGACGGCGCGCAACAGGGCGATGTCCTCGAGGACCACGTCGTGCACCGCCTCGTGACCGCCGGCACGACGGTACATCGCGGCATCGATGACCAGGAACTGACCGTTTGCGGCGGTGAGAGATTCGCGCGGTGAGCGCTCGGCGAGACCGAGGGGCAGGGTGCTCAGCCAGGACCACTGCAGCAGCGGTTGCACCAGTCGCTCGCCCGCGCCGACCGCGACCTGCCGGGGGTACGGGCTCACCAGATCGAGTCCGGCGTTGCGGAGCAAGGCGAACGATGAGGTGAACGCGTGGGGCTCGACCACGACGTCGGCGTCGAGGAAGACGTGGACCCCGCCGGGGAACGCCTTCTCCGCGAGTTGGGCGCAGGCCCAGGTCTTTCCGAGCCACCCGGGAGGAGGCGCCGAGCCGGGGTGGACACGAACCCGGTCGTCCATCGAGGCCAGGCGGGCGAGCACGGCGTCGGTTCCATCCGCCGAGCCGTCGTCGAGCACGTGGATCCGGGCCGGTCCTGGCCAGCGATCCGCCGCCTCGAGGACGGCCAGTAGGCAGCGTTCGGCGTTGTGCGCCTCGTCGCGCATCGGGATGAGAACCGACAGTGGTTCCGGCGCCGGGATGTCGGCGAGACCGGGCCGACGGACCCGGCGGGCGTTGTCGAGGGTCAGGGCCAGCGACGCCAGCGACATAGCGGTTCCCGTCGCGACCAGCGGCCGCAGCAGGTCAGACACCCGCACGGCGACCCCTGATCTCGACGACGAGCAGCGGGATGGCGATGACACCCATGAGGAGACCGCCGGTGAGGGCGACGGACGGACGGCCGAAGAACACCGCGTGCGCCATCACCGAGGAGAAGTAGGTCCACAGGTACGCGGTGATGGGCACGGCGTCCATCCCGGAAGACCCGGTCGCGTCGGGATCGTCGCGGCGGATGAGGAGGTCGAGCATGCCGACGATGAGAAACGAGACCAGCAGCCAGCCCGCGAAATTCGTCAGCGGGATGTCGGCGACCCCGGGCAGCGACGGCGTCGGGTACCGCCACACCCAGTTGCCCTGGTCGACCATCTGCGGATCGAGGAACACATCCCACGCCGTGAGTGCATACGCACCCACGACGGCGGTGGCGGGCCGAACCCACCGTCCGGCGATCCCCACCGCACGGACGAGTCGTCGGGTCACGACCAGCGCGGGCCACGACATCATGATCCAGGCCAACGGGACCAGGACCGGCACGCCGAGGACCTTCAGCCCCAGCCCGTCGGTGTACTCGTATGTGCCGAACGGGAACCCGGTGCTCACACCGACGGATTCGGCGATCAGCCCGCCACCGCCGGCCACCACCGCGAGGGCGACCGCGGCGGCGGCGCCGCGGGTTGCCGCGACGTGGACGAGCGACGCCGACGCCAGGAGCAGCACGCTCGCGACGGTCAGCGGCAGGGTGCCGCCACCGGTCAGCGGAAACGCGATCTGGACGCCGATCGTCGCGGCCAGCAGGATCCACGCCAGGGTGACCAGCCCGCGGTTCCAGGGCGCGGTGCCATCGGTTCGCCGCGATCGCGACGATTGGTCCGAATGGTGCGAAGTGGCGCCGTCCACGAGACTCACGCCGACCTCCCCTCATACGTGCCGACGACCTCGGTGACGGCCAAGCGGGCGAACAATTCCTCGGCATACCAGCGCGACGGTGCGGTCCGCCGAACCGCCGACAGATGTGCGGGGGAGCGGTAGGCGAAGCCGGTGAGGTCCTGCGCCGAATCCCAGATCGAGAACGTGCCCTGCACCCCGAGCGGGAGCTCGCCGACGCCGAGGGCCAATCGATTGCCCTGTGCCCCGGCGAGTTCCGTCGCCACCGGCGGGACGGCACGCCAGAACGATGCCATCTTCGTGGGCCGGAGGCGTGCCCGGGTCAACGCGGCGACCGGGCCCGTCCAATCCGGTCCGGACGCGTCGTGGTCGATCGACGATCGCACCGTCTCGAACGGGTCGACGCGCGACCATCGGCCCTTCGACCGAAGTGGTCGCATGGTGATCCGGAGTTCCTCCGTGCTGGACTCCCGCCATCGACGAAACACGACGGAATCGCTTGCGGCCGAAGCAGCGTCGGCGTCGTGCCATACCGTCAGCGCGGCCCAGTGTCTCAGGTCGGCGCTCTCGAGGGTGAAAGTGCGTGCGGTGCCGGTGCCCAGCAGTTTGGCGAAACGCAGACCGGGGGTACGGCGCAGCACCCGTCGACCCGACGACATCCGGCCGAGCGCCGGTAGCACACGGTCGACACCCCAGACGCGGAGTTCGACCGTCGGCCCGGCGGGAGCGGTCATGCGCGCCGCCACACGCAACGTTCGATGAGGGCGGTCAGTGCGTGCCGGCTCGCCGGGTCCATCGGAGCGGCGTCGACGATGCCGAGCGCTTCCGCGTGCAGGTCGGCGATACGCTGTTCCACTCGTTCGACGGCGCCGGTGGAGTACAGGACCTCACGCATCCGCGCGGCACCGTCGGCGTCGAGGTCCGGATTGCCGAGACCGTCGGCGAGCACGCGGCGCTCCATCCGTCCCGCCGATTCCTCGGCCGCCGCGATGAGCATCGTGCGCTTGCCTTCCCGTAGGTCGTCGATGGCGGGTTTGCCGGTGACCTTCTCGTCGCCGAAGACGCCCAGGATGTCGTCGCGGAGCTGGAAGGCCTCGCCGGCGGTGATGCCGATCCGATCGTATGCCTCGAGGAGCGCCGACGAGGCACCCGCGAGCGTGCCGCCCAGCCGCAGCGGCTGACCGATCGTGTACCGCGCACTCTTGTAGCGCAGCACGCGAGCCGTGCGATCGGCGTCGGTGGTGTCCTCGGTCTGACTCAGCATGTCCAGGTACTGGCCCGCGTACGCCTCGTCGCGCATCACCGACCAGGTGTCGCGGACCGCGCGTCGGATGTCCGCGGACACGTCGTCCACCGCGGCAGCGGCGAGGTCGTCGGACCAGGACAGGCACATGTCGCCGACGAGGATCGCGACGGCGGTGCCATGGCGCTCGGCGTCCCCACGGCGTCGCGCGCGCAGATGATCGTCGGCGAAATGCCGATGCACGGTGGGCAGGCCGCGCCGGACATCGCTGTCGTCCATCACGTCGTCGTGCACGAGGGCGGCGAGATGGAACAGTTCGATGGCGGCCGCCATCTCGACGATGCCCGCGACGCTCCGGCCCCCGGCGGCGCCTCGGGCGCCCCAGAGGCAGAACGACGCGCGCAGGCGTTTACCTCCGCCGATCCGCGCCGAGAGGACGTCGATCGCCGGCGTCAATTCCCCGCCGACCTGCTGCAAGGTGGTGGCGTGGCGGCGAAAGTGCGCCGCCAGCACCTCTTCGACGAGTTCGAGATCCGTCGTCGAGGCGCTGATCGGGTGCAGATCGGGAGCCGGGGATGCCGACTGTGCAGGCGGCGCCGACGAGTCGGTCATCTCGGCGGTCGGTGTCATGACGGAGCCCTTCGAAAGTCCGGGGGGAGCGGTCGGTTACCCCGTCTTCGGAGCCGCGATCGCGAGCGGATGGGTGACGGCCGCGGTACCGGTAGCGTGAGACCCATGGCTGTGGATGCAACGGTGCCCGTGGTGGCAGTCGGTCTCGTCGGTGGTTTCGCGGTCGCGCGCTACAGCGGGCGACGCGAACTGGGCGGAGTCGTGCTCGGCACGGCCGGTGCCTGGTGCACGCGCCGGTGGGCGGTGACGAAGGGCCCCGTGGTCGCCGGCGGCCTGTTGGCCGGCTACCTGGCGGCATTCGGCGGATCTCATCCACTGGCGAAGAAGATCGGTGCGTGGCCGTCGGTCGCGGCCGTGACGGTCGCCGCGGCTGGGGCCACCGCCGTCGCCACACGCTGAGCGGCACGATCCGCCGTTGGCGGCCGGTCACCGGACGCCGGCGTTACCATCTCCACCCATGACCGCAGGTTACGGGCGCGCACGGCAGAACGAGATCTACACGGCCGGGGTGCACCGGCGAAAGCCGCGTGTACCAACGGATTTCGCCGAGCTCGAGCGACGTGCGAGACGTGCGATGTCGGCGCGTGCGTGGGCGTACATCGGCGGTGGCGCCGGTGAGGGACGCACCATGGCCGCCAACCGCGCGGCACTCGACCGCTGGGCGATCGTGCCGCGCATCCTGCGGGATGTCTCGCAGCGCAACCTCGGGGTCGAATTGTTCGGTCGCCGCATCCCGGCGCCGGTGTTGTTCGCGCCGGTCGGCGCCGGTTCGCTCGCCGCACCCGACGCCGACGCCCTCATCGGCCGTGCGGCCGCGGAACTCGGTGTCCCCTACATCTTGTCGAATCAGGCGAGCGTCTC
This sequence comes from Gordonia sp. UCD-TK1, assembly GCF_001691435.1. NCBI lineage: Bacteria > Bacillati > Actinomycetota > Actinomycetes > Mycobacteriales > Gordoniaceae > Gordonia > Gordonia sp. UCD-TK1. Next base: position 67,882 of record NZ_LZMP01000013.1, read on the forward strand.
GATGGAAGACGTCGCGGCCGCGATGGACGACACGAGCGCCGGGGCGCCGCGCTGGTTCCAGCTGTACTGGTCCACCGACGACGACCTCGTCGACAGCCTCCTGGAGCGCGCGGCGGCCATCCGCGCCGAGGCCGTCGTCGTCACCCTGGACACGACGATGCTCGGGTGGCGGCCGCAGGACCTGAACCTGGGTTCGCTGCCGTTCGCGCAGGGTGAGGGCATCGCCCAGTACACGTCCGACCGCAGGTTCGTCGACATCGTCGCCGAACGGCTACGTGGCGCTGCTGACGAACGTCCGGAGATCTCCCTCGGCGCGATCGCCACCCTCTTCTCCATCACCCGCAACGCCCCGGGCCGGTTCCTGCAGAACCTGCGGTCGCCGCAACCGCGTGCCGCGGTGCAGACCTTCCTCGACATCTACTCGCGACCGTCGCTGAACTGGGACGATCTTGCCGGCCTGCGCGCCCGCACCGCTCTTCCGATCGTGCTGAAGGGCGTGCTGCACCCCGACGATGCGCGTCGTGCCGTGGACGCCGGGGTGGACGGCATCATCGTCTCCAACCACGGCGGTCGGCAGGTCGACGGCGCGATCAGCACGATCGACGCCCTCGACGCCATCGCGCCGGTCGTCGACGGTCGCATCAAGGTCCTCGTCGACTCCGGGATCTACACCGGTTCCGACGTGTTCAAGGCGCTCGCACTCGGGGCCGACGCCGCCTGCATCGGACGACCGCACATGTACGGCCTGGCGCTCGCGGGAGCCGACGGTGCCCGCGACGCGGTCGCCGACATCATCGCCGAACTCGACCTCACCCTCGGACTGTCCGGGCACACCGACGTCGCCGACCTCGACCGCGAGGCGCTGCGCCGGATGACCTCTTAATGCTCCCTGAGGTGTGAGCGAAGCGAGCCACGAAGCGTCAGACCAGCGGCCGCCCGGTGCGCATGCGCCAGCGGACGTCGGCGAGCAGGACGTTGAACGGGAATGCGCGCACCCACTTCGGTGCCCGCGTGATGATCGCGCGCAGGACCGCGTTGTGCCTGTCGAAGTACAGCTCCTGCCACGGCGAGAGCTGGACGCGCATCTTGCGGCGGAAGTTCTCCGGCAGGAAGCCGATGGCCATGATCTCGAAATGCCAGCCGAAGAGCCGCGAGATCACCGGGCCGAGGAACTCGGCGCGCGCGATCGACATCAGGTACTCGCGGATGGTGTCGTCGATCTCGAGCGTCTCGACCGTGTCGTTCCAGTAGGTCTCGAAGTCCTCGCGGGTGGCGGGCCACATCTCGCGGGGGACCTGCAGCGTCGTGCCCAGAACGGCGCCGGCCTGATAACGCTCGTCGGTCACCTCGGTGACGCCGCCGAAGATGCGATGGACGTCCTCGGTGCCTCGGTACAGACACGCGGCGACCCACAACTGCAGCTTCGGATCGAAGGCGTTGTACTTCACCGGGCTGTCGGCGGTCGAACGGACCTGCGCGTGGGCCTTGCCGATGGCCTTGCGGTAGGCCTTTCTGTCCTTGGCGCTACCGAGTCCGGCGACGGCGAGGTAACTCAGCGTGGTACGACCACGCTTCATCGGATGCTTGAACAGGTTTCCCGAGTCGACACGGCTCTCGTACACGCCGTAACCGACTGCGGGGAGGCTGAGCTGCATGATCACGTTCGCGGCGCCGGCGATCACGCCGATGCCGAGCGGATCGAGGTCGCTGGTGGGAAGCGCGTCGAGCTCCGCCCGGGACATCCGGGCGGAGGAGGGGAGGAACTCGGTGTCGGGGCGCTCCGCGGTGAAAAACTCCTGCACTTCGGCGGTCACATCCGTCACCGGTTGTGCTGACAGTGCCGAACTTCCACTGGTGATAGGCTCCGTTGCCATCGAACACCCCTCCTGCTCGAATTCTGGAAACGTCTGTTTCCCGTTGTATGACACACGTAACTTACCGGGGTGTCAAGATAGGAACCATGGGACGAGCACCATCGACCCCGGACAGCCGATCCGGTGCGGCGCCGGACGCGGCCGGCACGCTTCGGGCCTACGGCGGCGAGGGCGGCGACACCCGGGTCGCGCGGCGTCGATCAGCCCTCATCGATGCAGGGTTGGACCTGCTCGGCGCCGATGACGTGGGCGCGGTGACCGTACGCGGCGTGTGTCGGCAGGCCGGCCTCACGGCGCGCTACTTCTACGAGAGCTTCGAATCCGTCGATCAGCTGGTCGGCGTCATGTACGACGAGGTCATCGAAGAGATCGCGCAAGCCAGTCTGGCAGCCTTCTCCGAGGGGGCCAGCATGCGTGCGAAGGTCGCCGGTGCGGTGTCGGCGATCGTCGACGTCATCGACGCGGACCGCCGCAAAGGCAGGCTGCTCTTCTCGCAGGCGCTGTTGAGTCCGGTGATCGCGGCCAAGCGGATGGAGTCGACGACGCTGTTCGCCGGCCTCACCCTGCAGAGCACGTCGGCGATTCTCGACGTCCACGTCGGGCCGGCGGCAGCGGTCGGCGTTGCGCACTACCAGGTCGGCGGACTCAGCCGGTTGCTCGCGGCGTGGCTCGAGGGTGAGGTCGAACTCGGCAAGGCCGACGTGGTGGATCTGAGCATCGCGCTGCTCGTCTCACCCGCCGAGATGCTCGAGAAGAGTCTCTCGCGTCGCACCGGCGATGCGGAGTAGGTCCGCATGTCGGGATATGTTTGATGGCATGAGTGGCGGAACCGGCGAAGCAGACATCCGTCCGGCGACGCGGCCACTGGGCGGCTGGCGGGATTACGGCGAGCCCGAACTGCCGGTCCCGTTGGCGGCGGCGCTGGCGGCGTTCGCCGAACAGGGCTACCACGGGACCTCGGTCCGGGAGATCGCCGCGCGGGCCAATCTGTCGGTGCCAGGGCTCTATCACCACTACCCGTCGAAGCAGTCGTTGCTGCAGGGGCTCCTCGAACGCACGATGACCGACCTCCTGGCACGCTCGGAGGCCGCGATCGTCGAGGCGGGTCCCGAGCCGATCCGGCAGTTCGACGCCGTCGTCGAGTCGCTTCTGCGGTTCCACATGTATCGCCGCGAGCAGGCGTTCGTCGGTTCCACCGAGATCCGCAGCCTCGACGACAACTACCGGCCCACCTACATCGGACACCGGGACCGCCAGCAGCGGATGGTCGACGTGATCGTCTTCGCGGGCGTCGAAACGGGTGAGTTCACCACCGAGTATCCGAAAGATGCGGCGCGTGCCGTGGCCACCATGTGCGTCGGGGTGTCCACCTGGTTCAAGCTCGACGGTCTGCTGGGTCCGGACGAACTCATCGCGCGCAATCTCCAGATGGCCCGCGCGCTGGTCGGGTATCGCGCGCCCTGATGGCGTTCGCGCAGGGCGCCGTCTGCTGGGCCGCTTGACCCGGCGGGTATCGCCTGGCAAGGTATGCAACGCCGAGCGATCGATCGGTCGGTGTTCGGGGATCCCCACCCTGCTCACGCGTTAAGGAGTCACCATGCCCATAGACCTGCGGCACGACGACGACGTGCTCGACGTCGTCGCGAAGACCGAGGCCTTCGTCCGCGACTACGTCCTGCCCATCGAGGACGAGGCGGCCGGCGACATCACGGCGGCCGGTGGTGACGACATCCGTCGCGAGATGAACGTCAAGGCCAAGGAGGCGGGAGTCTTCGGCCCGCATGCCCCGGTCGAGTACGGCGGACTCGGTCTCAACATGTGTGACCGCGCGCCGGTGTTCGAGGCGGCCGGGTATTCCACGTTCGGTCCGATCGCGCTGCACATCGGTGCGCCGGACGAGGGCAACGTGCACATGCTCGCGCACATCGCGAGCGAGGATCAGCGGCAGAAGTACCTCGCCCCGCTGGCCGCCGGAGATGTCCGTTCGGCTTTCGCGATGACCGAACCCGCTCCGGGCGCCGGTTCGGATCCCAACGCGCTGCGCACGGAAGCCGTCCGCGTGGACGGCGGCTGGAAGATCAACGGCGACAAGCACTTCATCACCGGCGCCGACGGTGCGGGCTTCTTCATCATCATGGCGCGGACCTCGGGTGCGCCCGGTGACCGCGGCGGGGCCACCATGTTCCTCGCGCCCGCCGATGCACCCGGGTTGACCGTCGGGCGCCACATCAACACGATCGACAAGGCGATGATCGGCGGTCACTGCGAGGTGACCTTCACCGACCTCTTCGTTCCCGACGAGGGCATCCTCGGCGAGGTGAACGAGGGTTATCGCTACGCGCAGGTCCGGCTCGGGCCGGCTCGGATGACCCACGTGATGCGCTGGCTCGGCTCGGCGAAGCGCTGCCAGGACGTCGCCGTCGACTATGTCTCGCGCCGTGAGGGATTCGGTGGCCGCCTCGGAGATCTGGGCATGATCCAACAACTCGTCGCCGACAACGAGATCGACCTCGCCGCCACTCGCGCGTTGCTGCTGAAGGCCTGTCACGAGCTCGATCTGGGCAACCACGCCTCGGACGAGACATCGATCGCGAAGACCTTTGCTGCCGAAGCGTATTCGCGGATCGCCGATCGCAGCATCCAGATGTGTGGCGGTCTCGGTGTGTCCGCCGACCTCCCGCTGGCCCGCCTGTCACAGGAACTCCGGCCCTTCCGCATCTACGACGGCCCGTCCGAGGTCCACCGGTGGGCGATAGCCCGTCGCGCCGTCGGACGTGCGAAGAAGGCCCAGCAGGCGCTCGAGGCGAGGGCATCGGCGGGTGCCCGATGACCGCCACGGACGCAGCACTCGACCAGGATCGCCTGCGCCGGTTGCTGATCGACAACGGAGTCGAACCCGCAGGTGAGCTGACCATCGACCTCATCAGCGGCGGCAAGTCCAATCTCACCTACACGGTCACCGACGGCGTCTCCACGTGGGTGGCGCGCCGACCGCCGACCGGCGGACTGACGCCGTCGGCTCACGACATGGGCCGTGAATGGGCGGTCACCAGTGCGCTGCAGTCGACGTCGGTCCCGGTCGCGCGGACCGTCGCTTTCGACGCCGACGGCTCGGTCATCGGTGCGCCGTGCACCGTGGTGGAGTTCGTGGACGGCCGCGTCGTCCGGACCGCGGAAGACCTCGACGCCTACTCCGATGATGAGGTCGCCCGCAATCTGGATGCCCTCGTCCAGACGCTGGCCGACCTGCACGCGGTGGACTATCGCGAGGTCGGGCTCGGCGAGTTCGGTCGGCCAGCGGGTTTCGCCGCCCGCCAGGTGAAACTGTGGGCGCGGCAGTGGGGGCACGTGAAGACGCGTGAACTCCCCGACGTCGAGCGTCTCGTCGACGCGCTCGCCGCGCGAGTTCCGGAGCAGGCACGAGAGTCGGTGGTGCACGGTGACTTCCGGGTCGACAACACGATCATCGACGCCGACGATCCGGCCCGGATCGCGGCGGTCGTCGACTGGGAGATGTCGACCCTCGGAGATCCGCTCACCGATGTCGCGCTGATGTGCGTCTACCGCACCGGCGCCTTCGATCAGGTTCTCGGCTTCTCCGCGGCCTGGACCAGTGACCGTTATGCGTCGGTCGACGAGATCGCTCAGAAGTATTCGACCGCAACGGGTGTCGACCTGGGCGACTGGGAATTCTACCTCGGCCTGGCGAACCTGAAGCTCGGCGTGATCGCCGAGGGGATCACCTACCGCGCACTCTCGGGGGCGTCGTCGGGCGACGGCGCCGAGAAGGCGGGCGAGGCGACGGCGGCGTTCATCGCCGACGGTCTGCGCCACATCAGCTGATCGAGCAACGGCGTCAACAGAACACAGTCGCGCGGTGCGCGCGCCGAAGGGGGTAGTTCAATGGGTGAATCGGCCAACAACCGTTCCGCGCTGGTGACCGGGGCGTCGAGGGGGATCGGTGCGGCCATCGCCGACCGGTTCGCCGCCGACGGCTGGGACCTGACCATCAGTGCCCGTGGTCGAGAAGCGTTGGAGAAAAAGGCGGCCGAGCTTCTCGAGCGTGGCGCCGGGCGGGTGGAGGTCCTTCCTGCAGACATGACCGATGCCGACGCCATCAGCGCGCTCGGTACGGCTCATGCGGAGGCATTCGGACGGTTCGACGCGCTGATCGTCAACGCCGGGATGGGCTCGAAGGGTGCGATCGCCGACCTCCCGGTGAAGCGATTCGACCGGCTGTACGAAGTGAATGTCCGCGCTCCCTACATCCTCCTGCAGTCCGTGCTGCCCGCCCTGCGCGCCACCGCAGAGGCCCATGGGGCCGCGAAAGTCATTGCCGTGGCGTCGATCACCGGCGTCTACCCGGAGCCGGAGCTGTCCGCCTACGGTGCCACCAAGGCGGCGCTCATCTCGTTGTGCGAGACGTTCAATCTCGAGGAGTCACGCAGCGGGGTCAGCGCGACGACGATCGCGCCGGGTTACGTCAACACCGACATGACCGACTGGCTCAAAGACCGCATTCCCGCCGACGAGATGATCACGGCCGACGACATCGCGGTGATCGCCCACTCGATCACCCAGTTGTCGCGGTACGCGGTCCTGCCGAACGTCGTCATCACCCGACCCGGCGAGAACCTGCACCGAGCCTAGGCTCGGACCTGCCCCTGCTCCCTAATCCGAAAGAACCTCAAACCCCTGATCCCTGAGGTGCGAGGAGCGTTAGCGACGAGCCACGAAGGGCCTGGTGAGACACGTTGCGAAGCCCTTCGTGGCTCGCTTCGCTCGCACCTCAGGGAGCAGAGATGTGGATGCTGCGGAGTGTTCTTTCGTGATCCACCACGGCCGCCAGGCCGCGGATACTGAGGTGCGAGCGAAGCGGGCCTCGAAGGGCTACCGGAAAGTCGCGATCCCGCCGTCGCGGTCGGAGAGGTGACCGTGCTCGTTGAACGACACCACCGAGACGCCGCTGCGGCCGACGATCAGTTTGCTGATCGACGCGTTGACCATCGTGCGGGCCATCGCCGGCCAGGTCTCGTCGGGGATGCCCCACAACTGGGCGATCCACTGGGTGATGGTGCCGGCCGAGGACACCACGAGCACCGTCTGACCCGACCCGGCGAGCTCGGTGGCGCGGGCGGCCGCGTCGGAGACGCGCGCCCTGAACTGGGGGTAGCTCTCGGCGGGGCCGCCGTCGAGGCCGGGAGCTGCGTCGTGCTCGCCGGCCGCTATCCAGGCCGCGAGCCCCTTGTCGAGCTGTTCCTGGTAGCTGCGGCCGTCGCGATACATCTCCGGCGTGGCCTCGCCGACCAGTGCGGGCAGTGAGTACTCGTTCCACCCCGGGTCGACGTGCGGCTGAGGTTGATCGGTGTCGAAAGCCCCCAGCACGCCGCTCAGCGTCTGTTGCTGGCGCGGGAGGTCGCCACTGGCGGCTGCGGTGAAGGTGCCGATCTGCCCGGCCAGGAATCCACCGGACAGCGCGGCCTGTGTGGCCCCGGCCGTGGTGAGACCGCCGGGTCCGTTGCTCAGATCGTCGGTGGCGTCGGCGATGCCGTACGCCAATGCGTTCGCCTGACCATGACGAACCAGATAGATCACACCCATTCCTGCACCCTATGTCGGCTTCGATGAGTTCGAGGCGTCGGGCCGGTCAGTATCAGCAACCCCGAGATGTCTGGAGTGCGCCCGTGACGCCGATGCTGTTCGTCAACCTGCCCGTCGTAGACGTCGCGCGGTCTCGTCGGTTCTTCGGATCGCTCGGCTTCCACTTCGACGAGATCTTCTGCGACGTCGGGAGCGCGTGCATGAAGATCAACGACTCGGCGATGGTCGTGCTCATGCAGCGACGACGATTCGCCGGCTACGCGGCCACCGCAGTCGCCGACCCACTGCAGGGCCGCGAGTCGTTGCTGGCCATTTCCGCGGACAGCCGCGCACACGCCGACCGGCTCGCCGAAGCGGCACTCGGTTGCGGCGGCCGGGAACTCCGCGCAGCGGAGGACCTGGGCTTCATGTACTGCCGCAGTTTCTGCGACCCGGACGGTCATGCCTGGGAGATCGTGTGGATGGACCCTTCGCAGATCCCGCAGACCGCGGACGACTGATCGGCGCCGCGCGAGAACCGGACGGTCTCAGTGCCAGGGGCTCGGCGTCGTGCGTTCCGGTGCGTCGTACGGGGTCGCCGGCAGACCGAAGCGTGCGAAATCGCTCTCCATGTCGTCGCTGAAGAAGGCGACGACATGGCTGACCTTGGCTGTCTGCGGGTCGATCTCAAGTACCTGGAGCTGGAACGGTCGGTGGACACCGTCCGGTTCGCGCATGTACAGCCCGTAGGCCGGCTGCCCGTTGGCTGTGGTGGGCAGCATGATCTGATCGCCCGCCTTCTCGGCCGGACAGTTGCGACGGATGAGGGTTCCGATGTTCTCTGCGCCCTGGTACCAGCCGGTGAACGGCGGCATCTCCCAGATCGCCTTGTCGGTGAAGAGCTCCACCATCGCGTCGACGTCGTAGCGTTCAAAGGCCGACACGTAGCGGGCCAGCAGCTCCCGTTTCGCGGCGTCGTCGAGTGTCGTCGCGGCATCGACTCCGACCGAATCCTGCTGCGGGCGTGCGGTCTTGACCTGCTCGCGGGCCCGCTGCAGCAAACTGTTCACGGTGGCGGTGGTGACACCGATGGTGTCGGCGACCTCGGCGGCGCGCCACTGCAGCACGTCGCGCAGGATGAGGACTGCGCGTTGCCGTTCGGGTAGATGCTGCAGTGCCGCGATGAACGCCAGTCGTACCGACTCGCGCGCGCCGACCACGTACGCGGGGTCCGCGTCGTCACCGGGCGCGATGTCGTCGGTGGTGCCGGCATACGGCTCGAGCCAGGGCACCTCGTGGTTCTGCAGCAGGTCGTCGGTCGGGTCGAAGGCGTCGCCACCGAGGCCGGAGGGGAGGGGGCGTCGTTGTGAACTCTGCAGAGCGGTCAGACACGTGTTGGTCGCGATCTTGTGCAGCCACGTGCGCACGGACGCCCGGTGGTCGAACTTCGCATAGCCCTTCCATGCGCGGAGAAAGGTCTCCTGGGCAAGGTCTTCCGCATCGTGGTGGGATCCGGTCATGCGGTAGCAGTGCGCGATGATCTCACGTCGAAAAGGCTCGCTGACCTCGAGGAACTCGGCGTCGGTCGCGGCGCTGGACTCAGCCGCGGGGCTGGTTGTGGTCATGCTCACAATCTACCGGGGTGCACCGACAGCCTCGACCCGAGTGTCCAAGCCGACCACGGTCCGCTTCTCCATCGGGTCGCAGGTCGAGCGACCGGACGTCGAACGAGTTCGGATCAGGGTGAGTGCAACCCCTGTCCGCGTCGCGCCACGGGCCTATTCTCGCCGGTGGACGCGTGTGCGACCGGTCGTCGGTGCCCGTGACCAGGGGTCGGACGGGCTTGCCGGTACAGGGCCGCGTTGCTAGCTTGATCCGCATGACAAGTGCCGACCACAGCCTCACGGAGGTCACCTACGTGACCACCGCGCTGGGCTGTCGTCTGCCGCTTGCACGCGTTCTCTGTTGTTGTCGTCGAATGCGCTGACCGACCCCGCCGAGTCAATCTCCTCCCCGGGGCGTCGCTTCTCGAGTCTCTTCTCAGAGCACCAGCTTCCGGCTTCCGCCCCGCGATGCGCGGGGTCTTTCGACGAGGACGATCATGACCGCCACACTGCCCGAACTCTCCACCCGTACTTTGCGCAACGCCCCCGCCTCTCCTGTCCGGCGTCAGCCGGTCACCCGCGCGGTGCGTCGTGCTCCTCAGGGCACGCGCCAGCCCGTACCGTTGACTTCCGTACCGCCGACTCGGACCCCGGGTCCGGTCGCCGACCGACGCGGACCAGTGAAGGGGGACCAGCGGGTGCACGTCGCAACGCCGCGCCTGGAGTTGTCGACCAAACCCGCGGCGCTCGTCCTCCGGGCCGCCCGGTTGTCCGGCCCGCTGTTCCGCGACGATGCGGCCGAGCGCACCGGGCTCAGCATCTCCACGGTCAATCGCCAGGTCAGTGCGCTGTTGAAGGCGGGACTGATCCGCGAACGGGCCGACCTTGCGCCCTCGGGCGCCATCGGGCGGCCGCGGTTGCCTTTCGAGGTCAACATCTCCGAGTTCCTCACCCTCGGTATCCACATCGGATACAAGGTCACCGCGATCACCACCCATGACCTGCTGCATCGTGTCGTCGGGGCCATCCAGATCCCTACCCCGCATGCCGATTCACCGGAAGAAGCACTCACCGCCATCGGTGTCAGCGCACGGCGTTTCGCCGAGCGCTGGACGGGCCGGCGGGTGCTGTGGGTCGGTGTCGCGCTCGGTGGCCGTGTGGCCGAGGGCGGCATCGTCGACCACCCCCGACTCGGCTGGGAGGGCGCGCCGGTCGGCCGGACGATCGCCGAGGCCGTCGGACTGCCGGTGTCGGTTGCGTCCCACGTCGAGGCCATGGCGGCCGCCGAGCTCGTGCTCAACCCCGACGACCAGCAGTCGAGCTTCCTGTACTTCTACGCGCGCGAGATGCTCGGCATCGCGTTCAGCGTCGGCGGGACCGTGCACACGCCGACCGCGGGACCGCCGGTGATCGGTCACTTCCCGACCGGATCGACCACGTTGCTCGACCCGAACCGGACGGGGCGCCTGGAGCCCGCGGTGAGCGACACCGGTGTCGTGGAAGCTGCACGCGCACTGGGCCTCTCGGCGACCGATGTGGAAGATGTCCACGCCCTGGCCCGTAACGGTGACCTCACGGCACGTCGTCTGCTCGAAGAGCGGGCGGAGGTGCTCGGACGTACGGTCGGACTGATCGCCGACATCTTCAATCCCGATCACATCATCCTCGGCGGACAGGCGTTCACCGATTACGCGGCCGGCCTGCCGACGGTCGCGAAGGCCGTGCGCGAGACCTCGATCGTGAGCAAACGGGATGTGCGCGTGTCACATTCGGGAGCGACCGTGCAGCAGCAGGCCGCCGGCGCGGTGTCTCTCGACGCGATATACAGCGACCCGCTGCAAGCAATCACGTTGACTGCCTGAGCGGGTCGCGTCGACGAACCTCGGTCGGGTGGTGGTCTAATCCGAGGTTCGCTTGTTGTAGGCGCGCAGCGCGAACGGCGCGAAGATGAGCGTCAGCGCGACCGTCCAGATCAGGGTGGCGAGGACCGGATATTGCAGCGGGAGAGCCGCATCCGGACCGAATGCCGGGCCGTTACCCCACAGCACACGCAATGCCTGGACCAGTGACGACATCGGGTTCCATTCGGCGATCGTCCGGAGCCAGGTGGGCATCGGCTCGGTCGGGACGAACGCGTTCGACAGGAACGTGATCGGGAAGAGGACCGAGAACATGAAGCCGTTGACGGCCTCGACCGTCCGCAGCCACGAACCGATGAGGATGCCGAACCAGATCATCGCGAAGCCGAAGAGCAGGAGCAGCGCGAATGCGAGGACCGCCTCACCGAACGAACCCCGGATCCGCCAGCCGATGGCCAGGCCGGTCACGGCCATGACGACGATGCCGATCGAACTGTGGAGCAGACTGGCGATACTGCGGCCGATCAGCACCGACGACCGTTGGATGGGCAGTGACCGGAACCGGTCGATGATGCCCTTCTCGAGGTCGGCGGTGATGCCCGTGGACACGATGAACGCGGTGAACACGATCGTCTGACCCATGATGCCCGGGAGCAGGAACTCCTTGTACGACGCCGAGTCGGTCTGGATCGACGCGCCGAACACGTACGCGAACAGCAGCACGAACATGATCGGCTGAATGGTCACGTCGGAGAGCATCTCCGGCATCCGTTTGGTGTGGATCATGTTGCGCTTCACCATGATCCAGGCCTGTTGCCAGATCGTGGTGGGGTGGATCCGCGGCTTGTCCGCGACCACAGCGTGGGTCTGTGCCGTGGTGGTCATCAGGAACGCTCCTCGTCGGTGGTGTTGTCGGTGTCGTCGGTGTTGCTCGACTCCTCGGCGCGGTGGCCGGTGAGGGAGAGGAAGACGTCGTCGAGGCTCGGCCGGGAGAGTCCGAAGTCGTCGACGGAGATGCCACTCTCGTCGAACCAGGCGGCGACGCGGGGCAGGTCGCCCAGGCCGGCTGCGGCTGTCGTGAGTCGGCGGGCCGCCACGTCGACGAACACCTCCGCCCCGTTCTTGCGCAACAGCGACTCGGCGGCCGTCAGGTCGTCGGCGTGCGAGACGGTCAGCACCAGGCTGGCCGAACCGGCCTGCTCCTTGAGCTGCAGTGACGTGCCGTGCGCGATGATGGTGCCCTTGTCGATGACGACGATGTCGTCGGCGAGTTGGTCGGCCTCCTCCAGATACTGCGTGGTGAGCAGCAACGTGGTTCCGTCGGCGACCAGATCGCGCAGGACGTCCCAGAGTTCGGAACGGCTGCGCGGGTCGAGGCCGGTGGTCGGCTCGTCGAGGAAGAGCACCGGTGGCGTGGCCAGCAGGCTGACCGCGAGGTCGAGTCGGCGGCGCATTCCGCCGGAGTAGGACTTGACCTGTTTGTCACCGGCCTCTGAGAGGGAGAACTGCTCGAGGAGTTCCTCCGATCGACGCGCGAGGGTCTTGCGTCCGATGCCGTACAGACCGCCGATCATGCGGAGGTTCTCGCGGCCGGTCAGGATCTCGTCGACCGTGGCCGCCTGGCCGGTGAGGCCCATGTTCTGGCGGACCATCCCGGGCTGTTCCCGCACGTCGTAGCCGGCGATGCGGGCTGTCCCGCTCGTGGGCGGCGACAGGGTGGTCATCATTCGGACGGTGGTGGTCTTGCCGGCGCCGTTGGGGCCCAGCAGGCCGAGCACGGAACCCCGCGGCACGGTGAAACTGACGCCGTCGACCGCCGTGAAATCGCCGAAGCGTTTCACCAGGTCGATGGCCTCGATGGCGACATCGGCCGTCGCGACTTCTCCCGGTGCGGTGGTGGGAACTGTGACTGAGCTCATGTTTCTCCACGGTATAGAGGGGGTGTGACAGCCGCGACCGAATTACGTGGCGCGCGCGTGACGTCAGGGAACAATTCAGGGCATGTTCGGGGTGTGGCGATCTCGTACTCGAAGTCAGACCGTCTGCCCGCACCGAATTCATCGGTTGCGGGGCTGCGAATCCGACGGTCGGACCGAAATCGAGCGTAAGACTTCAAGTTGAGTTGAAGTCAACATCGACATCGTCCGATTATGCGGAGATAGACCGCCTGGTTTTCCGTGAATGCGGGTAGGGTGTCGCGGTGACCGCAATACGGATCAGGGACGCCGCCGCGCTGCTCGGCGTCAGCGACGACACCGTCCGGCGCTGGGTCGCAACCGGCGTCCTGGAGACCTCCGACGATGGACCGGTCGCCACCGTCGACGGCGCACGGCTCGCCGCGCTGGCCCGCGAGCGCGCGGTGGCACCTGACGACGGGGCGTCCGTCGGACGCTCGGCGCGCAATCGGTTCACCGGTCTCGTCACCGATGTCCGCACGGACGCGGTGATGGCGCAGGTGACGTTGCAGTGCGGACCGTTCGAAGTGACGTCGCTGATGAGTGCGGACGCCGTTCGCGAACTCGATCTGCGGCCCGGCGTCGTGGCCACGGCAGTCGTCAAGGCGACGACCGTGATCGTCGAGACCAACAGGGAGAACCGATGAGGAGGCTCGCCGTCGCGGTCGCGACCGCAGGACTGCTGCTCGTGGCGGGGTGCTCGTCGTCCGGCGGGTCCGACACCGGTTCCACCGACTCCGCCTCGACGACTCTCGACGTCTCGGCGGCGGCGTCGCTGAAGAAGACGTTCACCGCGATCGCCCAAGAGTTCGAAACGCAACACGACGGTGTCACCGTGCGACTGTCGTTCGACGGGTCGTCGACGCTGGCCAACCAGATAGAACAGGGAGCGCCGGCCGATGTGTTCGCCAGCGCCGACGAGAAGAACATGGACAAGATCGGCGATCTCGCCGTGGACCCGGCGGTTTTCGCCACCAACACACTGGTGATCGTCACGGCTCCGGGCAACCCGCGCGGAATCACGTCGTTCGCCGACCTGAACAAGGACGGCGTGACGGCCGTCGTGTGCCAGTCGGCTCAGCCGTGTGGCGCCGCGACCGAGACCGTCGAACGCAACACCGGCATCACCGTCGACGCGGCGTCGGAGGAACAGTCGGTGAGTGCGGTGCTGACCAAGGTGACGACCGGCCAGGCGGACGCGGGCGTGGTGTACGTGACCGACGCGCGCGGTGCCGGCGACAGGGTGGCGACCGTGACCGATCCGGCCTTCGCGGCCGTGGTCAACTCCTATCCGATCGCGACCCTCACCGGTGCCGGGGATGCCGGACTCGCCAGGCAGTTCGTCGATCTCGTCCTGGGTGCTGACGGTCAGCGCATCCTGCGCGAGGCCGGCTTCGGAGCGCCTTGAACGCCGGTTCGGTCCTGCGTTCCCGACGGGACCCGGCGGGGTTGCCCGGTTGGACCTACGGTCTGGCGCTGATCGGTGTCGGGTTGATCGTGCTACCTCCGCTGGCGCTGCTCTTCCGTTCGCCGTGGGGCACCTTCGTCGAGCAGATCTCGTCGTCCTCGTCGCTCGACGCGCTGCGGTTGTCCCTGATCACCGCCGCGTGCAGCACCGTCATCTGTCTGATCGCCGGGGTCCCGATGGCACTGGTGTTCGCGCGATACGACGGTCCGGTGATCCGGGTGCTCCGCGCACTCGTGCTGTTGCCCTTGGTGTTGCCGCCCGTGGTCGGTGGTCTTGCCCTGCTGTACACCTTCGGTCGGCTCGGGATCGTCGGGGAACACCTGCATGCGGCCGGTATCGACATCGCCTTCACGACGACGGCAGTCGTCCTGGCCCAGAGTTTCGTCGCGCTGCCGTTCCTCGTCATCAGCGTCGAAGGTGCGGTTCGTGTCGTCGGGACGCGATACGAGGAGGTCGCTGCGACCCTGGGGGCCGGGCCGACTCGGACGCTCTGGCGGGTCACGCTCCCGTTGGTCCTGCCGTCGCTGGTCGCGGGTCTCGTGCTCGCGTTCGCGCGGGCGTTGGGGGAGTTCGGCGCGACGATCACGTTCGCAGGCAACGCACCCGGGATCACCCAGACCGCGCCGCTGGCGATCTATGTCTCGGCGATCGACGACCCACAAGCCGCGATCCCGTTGTCGCTCATCCTGGTTGTCGTATCCCTGGTCGTCGTCGTGGGAGTGCACAGCCGCCGTTCGCGTGGCGGGGGTGGTTTGTGACCGGCGCGGATCTGGAGGTGATCATCGACCTCGAGGTGCCCGCGTTGCGGGTCGAGCACCGGTTCGCCGCGGGCGCGACCACCGCGGTCGTCGGGCCCAACGGCGCCGGCAAGTCGACGATGCTGCGCGCGATCGCCGGACTGGTGCGAGGCGACGATCGGTCCCGGATAGTGCTCGGCGACAGGGTGTTCTGTGACGCGACGACCTTCGTGCCGCCCAGTCGGCGCGGAATCGCATTACTGTCACAGGACGCGCGGCTGTTCCCGCATCTGACGGTCGCCGACAACGTGGCGTTCGCGCCCTCGGCGCAGCGTCTCTCGAGGTCGGAGATCAGGGCACGAGTGGAACGCTGGCTGACGGCAACGGAGGTCACCGACCTCGCCGACCGTAAACCGCACCAGCTCTCCGGCGGCCAGTCGCAGCGGGTTGCCATCGCCCGAGCGCTGGCGGCGCAGCCCCGAATCCTGCTGTTGGATGAACCGTTTCGGGCCCTGGACGTCGATGTCGCGAGCCGATTGCGGGCGCTGTTGCGCACACTTCTCGCCGATCGGGACCGCACGACGATCATGGTCACCCACGACCCGGTGGACGCTCTCGGGTTGGCCGACGACATCCTGGTCCTCGAGGACGGTCGCGTCGTCGAATCCGGTTCGACGCGTGCGGTTCTGGCATGGCCCACCAGTCGTTTCGCGGCGTCGCTGTCCGGGCTCAACCTGTTCGTGGGACGCCTGGACGCGGGCGACGCCGTCGTCGACCCCTCCGGCAATCGGGTCGTCGGCGGTGTCGAGGTCGATGGACCCTCACCGGGGGCCGGGGCAGCGGCCACGTTCTCGCCACGGGCCGTCGCCGTCTATCTGGAAGCGCCGCATGGCAGTCCGCGTACGACGCTGGCCGCGACCGTCCGTGACGTCGCGCCCCGGGGTGACCACGCCGTGATGACCGCCGAGGTGGGCGATCAGATCGTCGCCGCCGAGGTGACCTGGGCGGCGGTCGCCGACCTCGGACTCGTCACCGGACTAGCGGTCTACCTGGTGGTCAAGGCGAGCGAGGTGCGGATCAGCGGCGTAGGGCCCGGTTCGCTCTGACCGGCGAACCTCAACTCGACCGATGGACTTCGATCGAAGTCCAGGGGTCGAGTTGAGGTCTGGGGGTGGGGTGGGGTTTGGGAACGCGACGCTACGACAATCCGCCGCCGACAACGAGTCCGAGCGCGAAAGTGGTGGCGGACGGTATACAGGCGAGCTCGAACTTGAGCGTGTCGATGATCGAATCCGAAAGGTACGTCCGATATCGACGGCCAGGCGGGGAGTGCGCCGCGCTCCACGAGGTGGAGGTCGACGATGCGCGGTGGCGAGGCCGGTATCTGCGCCGGTGGCTCCGGGACGAGACCTGCAGCCGACGCCAGTTCGTCATCTCGACATCAGGTAGCCGACGAGCAATCCGACCAGGAACAGCGCGATCGGGTATGTGATGAACATCGAGAATCGACCACTGAAGTAGGGTTTCATATCCCGCCACTTGTTCGGTTCGTGGTTTTCTGCAGCCAACGTGTTTCCATTTCTGTGATCTCCGATTGGGTGCTATCACAGGCCGACTCGGAGGTGGTTGCGGTTAAAATCGCCAGCATCGAAGTGCCCTGCGCGGTGGAATAGGCGAGCTGAGCCCGACGAACTCGGAGATCGAACCCTCCCGTCCGGTATGTGCCCTCGTCGACACACAGGTATCCATCGAGATCGACAGTGTGATCGAGGACGACTGACTGCTCCAACGCGGAGATGTCGAGGGTGGTGTCGATTTCGGAGAGTCTAACGACTTCGCACTGGCCGAGATCGAAGTACTGGATGACCACGTTCGACGCGAAGGCAGGTATCGGACTCTCCGAGCGTAGGAGGACACGGCTCGCCATCGAATCGTGTGCCTCTTCGTTGTCCAGGTCGTACCAGGCTGCGGGCGGAAGAAATTCCAGCGCCGGCGTGGACGCTCGGAGGGTCGCCGTACTGCCGAGATTCACGATCGCGTATTCGATGGCAGAGATCATCGACGGCCTCAGGAGAATATGTTGATACTCGTGAACACACCCACGCCGAATGCAGAGGCAGATGGCAACACCACCAAAAAGTTCCTGGTGTAGGTCTCCAGGCCGCCGAGCCAGTAGCCGAACCCGCGTGGGAATGACTCTGCTCGGTGCCGAGGTGCGTGTCGGCGGCTAGGGGAGTTTTGAGCCTGCATTTAGTCGAACCTACCTTTCACCCATTTGCCGAAACTTGCGCCATAGTGACTTCCGAGTGCAGCGCCGATACCCGCTCCGACGGCAGTTCCTACGGGGCCCGCGAATGATCCGATGGCCGCACCCGCCAAGGCGCCGCCAACATACCCGCCACCTACTGCGCCGACGACGGCCGCTGTGGCGTCGCCGCCGTCCTGTTCGTCACGGGCGTACTTGAGTCCTTCGTCCACGACGGTGTACCCGATCCCGGCCCAGAATGCGCCCCGAGCCAGGTTTCTACCGACTGAGTTCAACCGCGCGACATCGTCCGCACTCATCCCGGCTTGCCCAACGGACCGCCGTTGTCTCGCGTACGCATTCTCGATGTCTGACCCGCGACGTTCCAAAGCACCGAGGGCGCCAGTTACAGCGGCGCTCCTGGGGTCCATGCCCGCAAGTCCCAAGGCGTTGAGGACGTACTGGAGGCGTGATGGCTCCAGGTCCGAGGGCTGCCCGGCTTTCAACTTCTCCAGCTGCTGCGGGGTCAGGTTCATCGCGCGAAGGAATCGCCCACGCTGTTCAGGAGTCGCCGTGCCGGCGCGCACGGCGGCGGCGTCACTCGCTGCGAGACTCGAGTCGACGAGCCCGCGGTTGACGGCGTTGGCGGCGGGTGTCATTCCGCCGAGTTCGCCGAGTGCTGAGTTGATCCCGTCGCGGGTGGCGGTGACGGCGTTGTCGGCCGCGGCTCCGAGGCTGATGAGCGCGGAATGGTGCTCGAATGCTTTCCCCGCGTCGTACTCTGCATCTTTTGGTGCGCGAGACTCGTCGAAGTTGATTGTGTACTCGCGGCTTCCACGGTCGAGGATGTAACCGTCGGAGTCGGCAAGGGTGGTTCGGGTCTCGAGAGCCTTCATCGCGTCGCGGATGCTGCTCTGTCCGTTCGCGAGTACGGAAGTCAAATCACCGAACTCATCGGCCACACCGCGAATCCACCGGGTGAGGCCCTCGGCGCGATCATCGGCAGGACCCCGAGCCATCCCGGTCCACTGAGCACGCGTCAGGTTGAGAACGGGTTCTCCGGCCTTTGGTGCCTCGACTTCCAGGTGTGCCTGCAGTCGAGTGATCCCATTCGCGATCGACGTCATGACCTCGGGGTTCCAGGACATGACGTCGTTGTAGCTGGGTGGCACGGTCTACTGGACCGAAAGCAGGACGTTCAGCGGGACCACGTGATCTGTCTGCTGACCCCCGCGGGCGGGGTACGCCACGGCGTCCTTGATGGTGCTTGCACTCGCCTGATCGGTCTCGACGGTGGTGTCTTTGGCGCCGAGCACCAGTTCGGAGAACGAGGACACCGTGCCGGACACATTGGCCAGCGCGGATGCGATCCGTTCGTCGGCACCCGCCGCCACCGCGGACATGTCGCTCGAAGCTCCGCGGAACTGGCCAACGAGCTGGCTGAACGTCGCTGTCGTACCGTCCAGTCCGGCATGGGAGGTGAGCTCCAACGCCATCAGACGGGATGCGCATCTCGAGATCTCCGTCGCTGACGCCCCGACAGCCGCTGGATCGACGATCATGCCCGACAAAATTCCCCCTTTGACTTCGCGAACCACCATAAATGTTCGACGATGACGATAGCCGGGCAGGGCGCAAACAGCGCGCCACCGTCCACAGCCATGAGTCGCTGTGACCGGCGAACCTCAACTCGACCGATGGACTTCGATCGAAGTCCAGGGGTCGAAATGAGGTTCGCCAGTGGGTCAGTCGTTCAGCGGCCCGTCGCGGTGTGCTTCGAGGACACGGGCCTTGAGGTGCTTGTACCCCCGAACGCGCAGTGTCGGTATCGATTTGAGGTAGAAGCGGTCATCACCGCCGAGCTGATCGGCGATCGCGTCGTCGATGAGTGTGGTTCCGGGACGGGCGGATCCGGCGAGGCGGGAAGCGATGTTCACCGGCTCGCCGAAGACGTCTCCGAGCCGGGCGAGGACGGAGCCGCGCGCCATGCCGACCCGCAACGGCGGAAGACTGTCGTCCGTGGAGAGCTGATGGATCTCGAGCGCGGCACTCGCGGCGGCGGGGGCGTCGTCGAAGGTGAACATCACCGCGTCGCCGAGGGTTTTGATGACGCGCCCACCATGATCCACGACCACGTCGAAGGTGTCGTCCTCGAACGAGCCGAGCAGGGACTCCAGGTCGTTCAGATCGATGCGTCGGGAAAGGCTTGTATAGCCGACGATGTCGGCGAATCCGACGATCAGGTCGATCTCCTCGTCGTCGGAGTGATCGGTGTGACGCTCGATCGCCTGCGCCATGTGCCGACGCCAGATGAGTTGCTGGATCTGGCCGAGCGCGAGACTCATCTGGTCGAAGTCCCACGGCACCGCGGGGTCGTCGACGATGTCACGCAGCAGGTCGGCCTCCCACTCCGCGAGCCGGGACATCGTCTGTCCGATGGCCCGGGCCATCGCGATCTGGCTGGTCTCCGGCATCGCCGCCGAGGAGGATGCGAACATCCGGAGCGCGGCGAGGTCGCGATCGGAGAAAACCTTGTCCGAGGACGGTTGACGCACGAAACCGAATGCATTCCAAGCCTTCTCGGCGAAATCAGCGGACAGTCCGAGTTCGGCGACCAGTTCGTCGCGAGTGTAGCGGGGGCGGTCCCGCGCTTCCGAGGCGTCGTTCATCCGATCCGAGTCCCATCTTCGGCGTCGGCTCAGCATAGCGGGCGGGCCGGTGCGGCAGGGTCGGTCTGACGCGCGGAGAGCATCCGCATCGTCGCGTCCGATACCGTGCCGATCACGTCGTCGAGAGACAACGGGCCACCCGGGCGGTACCAGCGCCACACACTCCCCAGGACGCCCAGTACGAGACGCGCCTGGAGCATGGCGTCTCCGTCGACGAAATCGCGGGCGTCCATTCCACGCTTGATCAGGTCTGCCCAGTTGCTCTCGATCTCGGCGACCAGTTCGCGCGACCGGACACGTTCGGCCTCTTCTCCGTTCGACCGGCGAGGAGTACCCAGGATGACCATCTGGTTCTGCACTATTCGCCGCTGCAGGACGTCTACGGGTTCGCCGCGCAGCGATGTTGCGACCGCTGAGCGGAGGGCTTCAACCGGGTCAGGAATACCGGCGGTCCCTGCTCGGAATCGCTCAATCGAATCGCCGAGTTGGTTGCGCATGATGGTCAGAAGACAGTGTGCCTTCGACTCGAAATAGTGGTAGAGCGCTGTCTGTCCGATGCCGACCTCGTCGGCGATGGATGCCCACTTCGTGTGTTCGTAACCGACTGTGCCGAAGTGCTCTGTCGCGACGGTCAGGATCTGCGCGCGCTTGGATCTGGGACCGTCATCCACAGTTACCGACATCGTGACCCTCCCTTGTGCCGGACGTTACAACGTGGACAGCGTCGGGTTCATCTGAGCCGCGACCCGATTCAGCGCACTCCCTCGCGCGGATCAGAGCGCGAGCACGCCCTTCATGAGGTACGCCATCCGCGCGGCGAACTGCGGACTCTCCGAGCCGCGTCGCATGCGCACGGCGTCGTTGACGATCGAGAGCGCCGCGTGCACGGCGACCGCGCCTTGATCGCGCTTGATCTCCGGATCGACTTGCATGAGCAGATCCACCCAGCGCGCCACATAACGTCGCTGCACGTCGACGAGATCGGTGGCGCTCGCTTGTCCGGCGAGTGCGGGGGAGTTGTTGAAGCTCACCGACAGATCCGGGGTGCTGGTGATCACGTCGACATACGAATCGACGAGCGAGGCAAGCAATTTCGCGGGGTCCGAGGTGGCGCCGTAGGCCGCCATCACCCCCGCCTCCAGGCGCGCGCCGCTGCGCTGTCCGATGGCGACGAGGATGGCCAGCTTCGACGGGAAATGTTTGTAGACACTGGGACCCGCGATGCCGACGGCGCCGCCGATCTCGTCGACGCCGACGTCGGTGTAGCCGCGGTCGGCGAACAACTCGGCGGCGGCGTCGAGGATCTCGTCACGCCGCGAACCGGGCACGGAGGTGACCGTCGGCGACGTCGCGAACGGCGGTGCCGCGGTGGGGCTCAGGGCGAGAATCCGACGGATGAGCTTCTCGATCTCGTCTCGCGCGCGCGCCCCGGACATGCGGGTGTGATGCACCGTGAGGCTGCCGCTGACGCTCAGCACCGCCCACGCCAGCTGCACGGCCTCGCGCTCGGTGAGATCAGTACGTCGCGCGGCGAGCGCCGACGCCCAGTGGCCGATCACCTCGCGGGTGCGGACTGCCACCAGTTTGTTCTGTTCGGTGGTGAGGTAGTTGCTGGTCCACCGCCACAGCGATGCCGCTTGGGGACGCTGGACGGCCAGGTCGCAGACCGTCGAGATCAGCGAGTTCGCGTCGACGCCGTCGACGAGCGCCCGGTCGGTGCAGGACTCGAGATCGTCGACGCCGGCCAGGACCGCCGCGGCCAGCAGCGACTGCTTGTCGTCGAAATGCCGGTACACCGACGGCGCGGTAACCCCCGCCGAGCGCGCGATGTCGGCCAGCGAGACCTGCGCATACCCACGCTGGAGGAAGAGCGCGGCCGCGGAGTCGACGAGCTGTCGTTTGCGGTCGGCGCCCCTGGTGCGGGTGGCGGGTTTGGGGTCAGGCATGGTGAACAGACCATAGCGCACATTCGACAGAACGCCAGACCTCTTGACCACCGGGTATAGCCAAACTAGTTATTCCGCGTTAGCCTCGGTGGGTAACCAACCAGTGGTTCGTGTGAAAGGAACACTTTCGTGCCTGATCAAGCATTCATCTACGAGGCGATCCGTACGCCTCGTGGCAAGCAGCGCGGCGGTTCGCTGCACAGCGTGAAGCCGGTCGACCTGGTCTCCGGTCTCATCAACGAGGTCCTGTCGCGTCACGGCGGCCTCGATCCGGCCGACGTCAACGACGTCATCCTCGGTGTCGTCTCCCCGGTCGGCGAGCAGGGCGCGGTCATCTCGCGCACCGCCGCCCTCAACAGCGGTCTCCCCGAGACCGTCCCGGGAACCCAGATCAACCGCTTCTGCGCCTCGGGTCTGGAGGCCGTCAACCTGGCCTCGGCCAAGGTCGCCTCCGGCTTCGACGACCTGGTTCTCGCCGGTGGCGTCGAGTCGATGTCGCGCGTCCCGATGGGCAGCGACGGCGGTGCGCTGTTCACCGACCCGGCCACTGCATACGACCACTACATCGTCCCGCAGGGCATCGGTGCCGACCTGATCGCCACCATCGAGGGCTTCTCGCGCGAGGATGTCGACGCCTACGCGGCCGAGTCGCAGGCTCGTGCCGAAAAGGCATGGAACAGCGGCTACTTCACCAAGTCCGTGGTTCCGGTCAAGGACATCAACGGCGTCACCGTCCTCGATCACGACGAGCACCGTCGACCCGGCAGCACCGTCGAGAGCCTCGGCAAGCTGAAGGCCGCCTTCGCCGCCCTGGCCGACATGGCCGGCTTCGACGACGTGGCACTGCAGAAGTACCCGAGCGTCGAGAAGATCAACCACGTCCACACCGGCGGCAACAGCTCCGGCATCGTCGACGGTTCGGGCCTCGTGCTCGTCGGCAGCGAGGAGGCGGGCAAGCGCAACGGCCTGACCCCGCGCGCCCGCGTCGTGTCCTTCGCCGAGATCGGCAGCGAGCCCACCATCATGCTCACCGGCCCGACTCCGGCCACCGAGCTGGCGCTGAAGAAGGCCGGCCTGACGGTCGACGACATCGACGTGTTCGAGCTGAACGAGGCCTTCGCCTCGGTCGTCATGAAGTGGATGAAGGATCTGAAGATCCCGCACGAGAAGGTCAACGTGAACGGTGGCGCGATCGCCATGGGTCACCCGCTCGGTGCAACCGGCGCGATGATCTACGGCACCTGCCTCGACGAGCTCGAGCGCACCGGCGGCCGCTACGGCCTGATCACCCTCTGCATCGGTGGCGGCATGGGCGTCGCGACCGTCATCGAGCGTCTCTGACTCTCCCGGCGACCACCACTTCACGAGAAAGAACTCTGCGAATCACCATGAGTGACAACATGATCAACTGGGAGAAGGACGCCGACGGCGTCGTCATCCTGACCATGGACGACCCGAACCAGGGCGCCAACACGATGAACGCGCTCTACCAGGAGTCGATGGCCGCGACCGTCGATCGCCTGGAGGCCGAGAAGGACGACATCACCGGTGTCGTCCTCACCTCCGCGAAGAAGACCTTCTTCGCCGGCGGCGACCTCAAGGACATGACGAGCGATCGCAGCGGTGTCTCCAAGGAGGAGATCGCCACGCAGATCACCGAGACCACCAACGCCATGAAGAAGGTGCTGCGTCGTCTCGAGACCCTGGGCAAGCCGGTCGTCGCGGCCATCAACGGTGCCGCACTCGGCGGCGGCCTGGAGATCGCGCTGCACACCCACTACCGCATCGCCGCGGACGTCAAGGGTGTTCAGATCGGCCTGCCCGAGGCGACCCTCGGCCTGCTGCCCGGCGGCGGTGGCGTCGTGCGTACCGTCCGTCTGCTCGGTATCCAGAACGCCCTCATGGGTGTCCTGCTCCAGGGCCAGCGCTTCAACCCGACCAAGGCCAAGGAGACCGGCCTGGTCAACGAGGTAGTCGGCTCCATCGAGGAACTGATCCCCGCCGCGAAGGCATGGATCAAGGAGAACCCCGAGGCTCAGCAGCCGTTCGACGTCAAGGGTTACAAGATCCCGGGCGGTGCCCCCACCAACCCGGCGTTCGCCGCCAACCTCCCGGCTCTGCCGGCCTTGCTGCGCAAGCAGATCAAGGGCGCCAACATGCCGGCTCCGCGCGCTATCCTGGCCGCCGCGGTCGAGGGCGCATACGTCGACGTCGACACCGCCGACATCATCGAGACCCGCTACTTCGTCTCGCTGGTCACCGGCCAGGTCGCGCAGAACATGATCAAGGCGTTCTTCTTCGACCTGCAGCACATCAACGGCGGCGGCTCGCGCCCCGAGGGCTACGACAAGTTCACCGCCAAGAAGGTCGGCGTCATCGGTGCCGGAATGATGGGCGCGGCAATCGCTTACGTGTCGGCGAAGGCCGGCATCGAGGTCGTCCTCAAGGACATCGACCTCGACGCCGCCAAGCGTGGCAAGGGCTACTCGGAGAAGCTCGAGGAGAAGGCTCTCGCCAAGGGCAAGACCACCCAGGAGAAGAGCGACGCGCTGCTCGCCCGTATCCACCCGACCGTCGACGCCGCCGACTTCAAGGGCGTCGACCTCGTCATCGAGGCCGCCTTCGAGTCGGTCGAGGTCAA
This sequence comes from Gordonia sp. UCD-TK1, assembly GCF_001691435.1. Lineage (NCBI taxonomy): Bacteria > Bacillati > Actinomycetota > Actinomycetes > Mycobacteriales > Gordoniaceae > Gordonia > Gordonia sp. UCD-TK1. The sequence goes on from NZ_LZMP01000013.1 coordinate 92,460, forward strand.
GCACAAGGTGTTCCAGGAGATCGAGGACATCGTCGAGCCCGACGCCGTCCTGGGTTCCAACACCTCGACGCTGCCGATCACCATCCTCGCCGAGGGTGTGAAGCGGTCCGAGGACTTCATCGGAATCCACTTCTTCTCGCCGGTCGACAAGATGCCGCTGGTCGAGATCATCAAGGGTGAGAAGACCTCGGATGCCGTGCTGGCCAAGGTCATCGACTACACGCTGGCGATCCGCAAGACCCCGATCGTCGTCAACGACAGCCGTGGCTTCTTCACCAGCCGCGTCATCGGCACCTTCGTCAACGAGGCCATCGCGGCCGTCGGCGAGGGCGTCGAGCCGGCGTTCATCGAGCATGCGGGCACCCAGGCCGGTTACCCGGCCGCGCCGCTGCAGCTCATGGACGAGCTGACCCTGACCCTGCCGCAGAAGATCCGCAAGGAGACCGAGGCAGCGGCCAAGGCCGAGGGCAAGGAACTCCCGCAGCACGGCTCGAACGCGGTCGTCGACTGGATGGTCGAGAACGGTCGCACCGCCAAGAAGGACGGCAAGGGCTTCTACGACTACGACGAGAACGGCAAGCGCACCCAGCTCTGGCCGGGTCTGCGTGAGCACTTCAAGTCGGGCACCACGGAGATCCCGCTCGAGGACATGAAGGAGCGCATGCTCTTCGCCGAGTCCCTCGAGACCGTCAAGTGCTTCGACGAAGGTGTGCTCACCTCGGTCGAGGACGCCAACATCGGTTCGATCTTCGGCATCGGCTTCCCGGCCTGGACCGGTGGTGTCATCCAGTACATCAACGGTTACGAGGGTGGCCTGCCCGGCTTCGTCGCGCGTGCCAAGGAACTCGCGGGCAAGTACGGCAAGCACTTCGAGCCGCCGGCCTCGCTGGTCGAGAAGGCCGAGCAGGGTGTCACCAAGCTGACCAACGAAAACCTCGCTGCGAAGTAGGGCTTTCGCTGGGTGACCAGCAGACAACAAGGGCCCCGGTCGGATTCGTTCCGGCCGGGGCTTTGTTGTGCCAAAACCGTTCCCGCGTCGCCATTTCCATGCCGCTGATCTGATCTGATCAGCGGGACGGAAACGGGACCGCGGGAAGTCAGTCGTCGTCCGGCAGCGCCTCGGCACCGCCGACGCTGAGGACGACGCGGGCGCCATACGGCACCGACTCGACGAGGCGCAGCTGGGCCAGTGCCGGGTGGGCATCGAGCAACCGGCCCGCGTTGGCCAGCGCGCGCAGCGCGGCGGTCTCCGCGCGTGCCGCCTCGAGCTTGGCCTGACCGCGGGTCTTCGCCGTGATCACCTCGAGGGCCGCGGTGCGGACCTCGGCCGGGACGATGACGTCGCGAATGACGACCTCGAGAACCTCCAGACCGACGGTGCCGGCTACCTCGGCAGCCGCGGCGCGGATCGGCGTGACGTCGACGGTGTCGCCGCGACGGATGAGGTCGTCCGAACCGACGCCGGCGCAGACCTCGCGCAGCGCGACCTGCGCGGCCAGGTAGACCGCGCCGATCGGGTCGGCAGACCGCTCGACGAAGGCCACCGCGTCGATCACGCAGGCGCGCAACGTCATCGAGACACGCACCGACATGGAGTCGGCGGTGAGTACCTCCTGCGGCGCGACGGGGATCAGTCGCTCGCGCAGGTCGACGTCGAACGTGGCGTCAGGCTTGCGCACACGGTGGCGGCCGGCGGGCAGTGCCTGGACGGCGGTACCCCGGTAGGCCAGCACGGTGTGACCCGGCGAGACGGTGATTCGGTTGTGGAACAGCATGACGATCCTCCTTCCGTTGCGTCGCAATGCTTGTCGGGTCGGGCATGGGTTCGGATGGCGACACCGCTCGTGGGTGGGCGAGCCGGTGGGGTGCGCCGCGGAGTCGTGGACGACTCGGACGACGACCACAGGACCGGCCGGCCCGTGCTCCCGGGAGCGGTGCCGTGTCAGGACTCGAACCTGTTCGGGATGTATCCCTTGCCATCTGAAGGCGGACGAGGATTCCGACGCGCAGAAACACTTCGCGGTACCCCGCTCCGGTCTGCTGGTCTCGTGCCGAACGGGAACTATGCCAGCGTCGTGCACTGGGGCGCAACGGAATAACGGCGAGTGGCGGGGGTGACCCTTCGTGACGCGCCCTCCGCAGGCTCTAGGCGCTCCTCAGGGAGCGGGGGGGTGGGCGGATTCGATCGGTCGCTGCCACAGCGGGATCGGTTGGTCCTCAGTATCCGCGGCCTGGTGGCCGTCGTGGACTGCGGAAGAACTCGTTGTGGTCGGAGCGAACCCAACTATCGCTCCCTGAGGAGGCCGGAGCTGGCGGAGGCCGTCACGAAGGGTCCCGGTGAGATGCGGCGCCAAACCCTTCGAGGCTCGTCGCTGGCGCTCCTCGCACCTCAGGGCGCAGAGGGAGGACATCGCTTGCACCCCAACAGACCAGCGGTTGTGTCGTTCTTTCGGATCAGGGAGCAGGATAAGTCGGTCATTCTTTCGGGCCGGGGGCGGGGATGGAACCGTAGGGGGTCGTCGCACGTCCAAGTGCGCGTGATCCCGATACCCACTGATCGTTCCGGCCTGATTCTGCGCGAGCACGCGATGCGTGCCGGACTCTCCGACGCCGACCTCGACGAGGCGGTGACCCGCGACCACCTGGTGTGTCTGGGTCCCGGTGTGTTCGCGCTCGCGGTGGGGTACCTGTTGTGGTCGCGGGGGGCTTGACCGGGAGAACCTCTCCCACATCGATGTCACCGGGCGAGGAAGGCCCCCACCGTCGCCTCGAACGCAGCCTTGGCCTCGATCATCACCCAGTGCCCGCACCTCGGGAAGATGTGCAGCTCGGCGTCGGGGATCAGGCGCATCGGGACCATCGCCATGTCGGGTGGGCTGACACGGTCGTCGCGGCCCCAGGTCAGCAGCGTCGGGCAGGCGACCTTGTGCATCGACGCCCAGTACGGCGGGTTGTCGGACGCGGCCATGAACTGCTGCTGCATCTCGAATGCCGCCGAGCCGTACATCATCTGCGCCGTCTTCTGCGCGTCGGGATTGATGGCGGCCTCCCAGCGCTCGGCGATCAGTTCCTCGGTGACCAGGGCGCGGTCGAAGACCATCGAGTTGAGCCAGCGGACGAGCTTGTCCTTGTCCGGGGCGTCGGTGAACTCCTGCAGGAGTCGGAGTCCTTCACTGGGGCTGGGGCTGAACACATTCGGGCCGACGCCGCCGATGGTCACGAGCTTCTCGACGCGCTCGGGCTTCTTGATCGCCAGGTTGACGCCGACGACGCCGCCCATCGAGTTGCCGATCATCGCGGCCTTGTCGATGCCGAGCGCGTCCATGAAGCGGATGACCGAACCGCCGGCGGTCAGCACCGGGTGGCCTTCGACGGCGTCGCTGACGCCGAAGCCGGGGAACTCGAGAACGAAACAGTGGTGCGTCTGCGCGAAGTGTCCGAGGTTCCCGCGGTAGTTGCGCCAGCCGGTCACGCCGGGGCCGGACCCGTGCAAGAGGATCAACGGCGGCGCGTCGGCGTCACCGGCCTCGTGATAGCGCAGCGTGCCCTGGTCGGTCGTCAGTTCCCGTTTGGTCGCATCGAAGGTGACATCCACGTCGACCAGACTAGAACGTGTTCTAATCCGTTGTCACCGGGTGGGCGTGATCCGGCCGATCTGCTGAGGTCAGATGCCCGACCCCGATGATGTCGTGCAGGATGCGGTGCACGATCGCGTCGCCGACCACCTCGTAGTGGACCATCCGGCCGGCCTTCTCCGAACGGACCCACCCCTGGTCGCGCAGTTTGCGGATCGACTGCGACGCGGCGTTCTCGGTGATGCCGATGCGGGTGGCGAGCTCGGCCACGGTCGACCCCGGGTGGGCATGCATCTCCGCGACGAGCCGGAGCCGGTTCGGGTCGCTGAGCAGCATGAACCGTGCAGCCCACGAGTCCGCGTCAAACGAGTCTGGGTCGAAGTCGGTCACCGGCTCTCCTCGTCCTCTCGGGTTGCTGCAGGTATACCGCCCATCGTTCACCGCCGCCCCCGGTGGCGGCAAATGTGTGTCTGGGAGAACATATGTCCGTGCACACAGATGTAGGGGGAGCGTCGTCGGTCGTTCGCGGAGTCGCCACGGCCGGAGCTGCTGTGCTGCTCGCGACTGTCGTACTCGCCGGCTGCTCGGCGCCGGATCAGCCCAGGGTGGCCGATCAGATCGTGCTCGGGGAGGGCCACGCGCTCGGTGACTTCAACCCGATGCTGGGCTACGCGCAGCTCGGTGTCTCACCCGTCTACGACGGCTTGCTCGTCCCCGCCGCGGACGGCGACGACCGTGTTCCCGACCTCGTCCCGGCCCTGGCCGAGTCCCGGCCCGAGCGCGTCGCGCCGCGGACGTGGCGGGTGCCGCTCAAGAGCGGCATCTCGTTCTCCGACGGCACCGATTTCGACGCCGCCGACGTCGTCGCGACGTATCGGGCGGTCGTCGACCCGCGGGTGGCGTCGTCGATCTCCACCGACTTCGCGCCGATCGTCGCGGTCGAGGCCGACGGGCCGCGGGCGGTGACGGTCCGGATGAACACCGACGCCGATCCGTCGCCCTACCTCCTGGTGGGCGTCGTACCGTCGGAACGGGTGGAGGACGCGCCGGCCGCGGAGTGGGCGCTGAACACCGAACCGGTGGGCACTGGGGCCTACCGGCTGGAATCGCTCGAACCCGACCAGGCCGTTTTCGTTGCGCGTGAGGATCATTGGGGCAATCGGCCCGCGGTGCAGCGCCTCGTCTACACCCACGTGCCCGACGACAACACCCGCGCACAGCGGATCGCGGCCGGCGAGATCGACGGCGCGAATCTGCCGCCGAGACTCGCCGAAGGCCTCGAGGGTCGTGACGGCATCGACGTTCTCTCGGTGAAATCCGCCGACTGGCGCGGCATCTCGCTGCCGAGCACGAACCCCTTCACCGCCGATCCGGCGGCGCGCCTCGCCATGAACCTGGGGGTCGACCGGCAGGCCGTCGTCGACGATGTGCTCACCGGCGACGGCGAACCCGCGAGCACCCCGGTCGCTCCGGTGTACGGGGCGAGCGTCTACGACGAGGGCGCGCAGTTCGAGTTCGACGCCGACGGTGCGAGGGCGGCACTCGACGCGGCGGGGTGGCGGACGGGCGCCGACGGCGTACGTGTCCGCGGCGCCGATCGCGCATCGTTCCCGCTTCTCTACAACGCGCAGGACACCCTTCGCCGCGACCTCGCGGTGGCGTTCGCGGCGGCGATGAAACCGATCGGCGTCGAGGTGCTCACCCGCGGTACCAGCTGGGATGACATCGACTCCGAATTGGGCACGGCAGCAGTGGTTCTGGGTGGGGGAGCGACGCCATACAGCCTCGACTCGCAGATCTACGACACGCTGCACACCCGGTTTCCGGACTCGTCGCCGTACTCCAACCCCGGTGACCTCACCGCCCCCGGGCTGGACGCCCTGCTCGACGAGGCCCGCGCGAGCGCGCCCGGGCCGGACAACGACCTGCGCTACCAACGCATTCAGCAGGTCTATTCGGCCCAGCCGTCCTACGTCTTCCTGGCCTTTCTCCACCACACCTATGCCGTCCGCGGCGAGGGCTGGCGGCACGACGCACCGATCCTGGAGCCCCATTCGCACGGGGTGACCTGGGGTCCGTGGTGGAACATCCCGTCCTGGCAGCCGGTCTCGTGACCGCGCTCACCTCGTCGGTAGGGTCTGCACGCGACGTCGACGCGGACGATCGCTCCCGGCTCGAACGGCCTCGGCGTGAGCGATCGCGTGGACGCGACTCGCGGGCGCGTCGCGCCGGCCGGCTCGTGCTCCGGCGCGTCCTACTGATGATCCCCACGACGATCCTGGTGTCGCTGGGGATCTTCGCCGTCGCCGCGGCATCGCCCTTCGATCCGCTCACCGCTCATCTCGGTGACGACTACCAGTCGGCGACCCCCGCCCAGCGGGAGGCGATCGCGGCCGCCTACGACCTGGACCAGCACTGGCTGAGCGCCTGGTGGAACTGGTGGGTCGCGCTCTTCCATGGCGATCTGGGCTGGTCGTCGACCCAGGGCCAGGCGGTGGGAGATGTGATCGCGCAACGACTTCCGTTCACCCTCGGGATGTCGGCGGCCGCGCTGGTCTCCGCCGCGCTGATCGCCGTCGTCGGCGGTGCCGTCATCGGCATGCGGCGGGGAGGGCTGTTGGATCGGGCGTGTACGGCGCTGGCGGCCATGCTGGCCGCGACCCCACCGTTCGTGGTGTCGCTCGTGCTGGTCAGCACGTTCGCGGTCGCGCTCGGCTGGTTCCCGACCTCCGGCGCCCGACGCCCCGGCGACGACTACTCGCTCGACGGCTTGGTCACCCACGCCGTGTTGCCGTACCTGGCCCTGACGGTGTCGATGGTTCCGTGGTTGCTCCTGACCATGCGCGCGGCCGTCGTCGAGGCCACCGGTTCGGACGCGGTGCGGGCAGCCCGTGCCCGCGGCGTGAACGGGTGGACGCTGCTGCGAGGACACGTGGTTCCGGTGTCGGTGCTGCCGACACTCGCACTCCTTGGGACCCGGCTGCCCGAACTCATCGCCGGCGCGGCCATCGTCGAGACCGTGTTCGGATGGCCGGGTCTCGCCGAAGCCCTGGTCGATTCGGCCGTCGCCCTGGACTTCTCGTTGCTCGCTGCACTCGCCGTCGGTTCGGCCGTGCTCGTCCTCCTCGGGTCCGCGCTGTCCGACGCGGCGGCGGTGGCGATCGATCCGCGGATCGGACTGACCGCGTGACGACGATCGGTGGCGCGACGACGACGCAGCTGACCGACCGTCGGGCGACGGTCGGTCACCGCGTGGCCCTCGTCGCGCCGTGGGTGATGCTGGCAGTTCTGGTCGTGACGGCGGTCGGGTGGCCCGTGGTCGCAGGCGACCAGACCGCCGATTTCGCTCGATCACTGATGTCCCCGGGTTCCGGGGCGGTGCTGGGGACCGATCATTCCGGGTACGACCTCGGTGTCAGAACCGCCGAGGGACTGCGGATCTCACTGCTGATCGCCGCGGCGTGCGCGGTCCTGGCAACCGCCATCGGCGTCATTGTCGGGCTGACCGCGGTGACGGTCGGCGGGTGGTTCGACGCCGTGATCATGCGCGTCGTCGACGGCGTCAATGCCCTGCCCCACCTGGTCGTCGGGGTCGTCATCGCCGCGATGTGGCGAGGCGAGCCGGTCGCGATCATCGCGTCGATAGCCCTGACCCACTGGCCTGCCGTGGCGCGGGTGGTGCGCGCCGAACTGCTGGAGGCGATGTCGTCGGGGTGGGTGGAATCGGCCCGGCTGGCCGGCGCATCCCGCACGTTCATCGCCGTCCGTCACCTGGCGCCCGCGGTGAGCGGCCAGGTGCTGGTCGCGATGACCGTGCTGTTGCCCCATGCGGTCTGGCATGAGACGACGCTGTCGTTCCTGGGCGTCGGGCTGTCCCCGGATGCCGCAAGTCTCGGCACGCTGCTCGGTCAGGCGCGCGGTGACATCCTCACCGGTGCGTGGTGGACGCTGGTGGTGCCGGGCGTCGCCCTGATGGTCACTGCTCTTGCGTGTGCGGCTGCGGCGTCGTCGCTGCGCCGAGCCACGTTGTCGCCGGCCGGTGAGGTGTGGCGATGAGTGCTGGACTCGACGGGGTGACGGTGGACATCGTGACCCGAAGTGGATGGAACCGGTCGGCGGTCCGGGTCCTCGACGACGTCGCGTTGCCGTTGCCCGCCGGGACGCTGACCGCTCTCGTGGGCGAATCCGGCTGCGGTAAGTCGATGGTCGCGGCGGTGCTGTCCGGCCTGCTCCCACCGGGCGCTGCGGTGACCGGACGGTTGCAGGTGGGCGGCCAGGAGTTCACCGACCACCAAATGCTCGGTGACGACCGTCGGTGGCGCGAGGTCCGCGGGCGTCGCGTCGGCTTCGTGCCCCAATCGGTGGCCACCTCCTTCACCCCGGTGCGCAGCGTCGGAGCCCAGCTCGACGAGGTGATCGGCATCCTGGGCGGCACGCAGGACGCCGTCGAGCTGTGCCGGCGCGTACAGCTCGACCCCGACGCGCTCGGGTTGTATCCCCACGAGCTGTCCGGTGGCATGGCACAGCGCGCCACGATCGCCGCGGCCCTGGCCGGCGACCCGGACACGATCGTCGCCGACGAGCCCACCTCCGCACTCGACGCCGAACTCGCCGCCGACATCTGGGAACTCCTCGCCGACACCGCACGGCGCGGCGCCGCGGTCCTTGTGATCACGCATGACGTCGAGACGATGCGCCGCGGGTGCGATTCGGTGGCCGTCATGCGGGCGGGGCGGGTCGTCGACCACAGCCGTCTCGATCAGATCGCCGACTCCGACGACGCCTATGTCGCCGGGTTCTTCGAGAGGGTGCCGTGACCACGGGAGACCTCCTCGTCGGGACGGGACTCACGGCGCGCTTCGGGGACGCGGTGGTGTTCGACGCGCTCGACGTCGGCGTGGCGGCCGGGTCGGTGACCGGCGTGGTCGGGCGATCGGGGAGTGGCAAGACGACGCTGCTGCGCATCCTCGCCGGGCTGAGCGCACCGGCCGAGGGATCGGTCGAGTGGTGCGGCGACCGGCGGCGGCCCGGGGATGTCGGCCTGCTCGCCCAGCATCCGCGGTTGGTGACCAACCCGCGGTGGACGCTGCGCCGGATCGTCGCCGAACCCGCGACGATCGCGCGACGCGACTGTGACGTCGACCGTGCCGCGAGGCGCGTCGGACTCGACCCCGCGCTGCTCGACCGCTACCCCGCACAGGTCAGTGACGGACAACTGCAGCGCGCGTGCCTCGCGCGGGTCGTGGTGCAGGAGCCGCGGGTCGTGCTGTGCGACGAACCGACCGCGATGCTCGATCCGGTCGCGTCCCGCGCCGTGGCCTCGCTGCTCGACGACCTCGTCGCCGCCGGGGCCGGTCTGCTGCTGGTGAGCCACGACCGGCGGCTGGTGGAGTCGCGCAGCCGGGATGTCGTCGACCTCGATCGGCGCTGATCACATCTGCAGGCGGATGGCGTCGTCCTCGCCGAACTGGTCCTCGAGGACCTCGGGGGAGTAGTCGAGGTCGATCTCGGCGACCGGGCGCCCCCGGGCGGACTCGATGGCGGAGAGCCGGCGCTGGGCGCGGTCGGCGGCATAGGCGAGGAACTCGTCGTTGTCGAGGCCGAAGGGTTGGACCTCGAACTGCTGGTTGACCCACTCGATCATGCCCAGGGCGAGCGGCAGCAGCTCGTTCATGCGTTCGCCGACGGCGTCCCAGAGCGAGTCATCGGCCGCCACGTGCCGGCGGCACGTGAAGGTTCCCCACGCCATGTGCCGGCGCTCGTCGTCGCCGATGAACCGGATCAGCTTCTGCATCCCGGGGAAGATCCCGTGCTGGGTACAGACCTTCTGCCACGCGTGGTAGCCGGTGAGTGCCAGGCTGCCCTCGATCACGTGGTTGTAGGTGACGCTGGCGCGGATCTGGTTCCGTGGCGACGGGTCGTGGTCGAGGATGTGCAGGGACGCCGGCAGCTCCTCGTAGAACAGCTGGTGGTAGTAGGGATTCGCGCTGACGAAGTTCTGGAGGTCGCCGGTGAGGCCGACGGCGTCCATCCATCGCCGGAACACCTGGGTGTGCTTGGCCTCCTCGAAGCAGAACTGCGACAGGTACATCTCGTCGCCGAAGCGGCCCTCGGTCGCCATCGCCTTCATGAACGGTTGGATGTCCTGGGTGACCGCCTCCTCGCCGGCGATGAACTGACTCACCAGATAGGTGGCGCTCCGGCGCTGCTCGTCAGTGAGCTCGGCCCAGTCCTGAGCGTCCTGCGCGAAGTCGATGGCGACCGGGTCCCAGAACCGGGCATTGCCTTTCACGAAGAGCCGCAACGGAAACGAGTCCCAGTTGAGACCGCCTTGTCGCAATGACGAGAAGTCCTGCCGGCCCTCCGCTTTGTGTTCGATGAGAGTCATGAGATCACCAGCCAGACACTTCGGAAGTGGAATACCCCGACGCTAACCCCTTCCTCGATCCGGAGATACGGGATCGGCCAACTCTGTTGTCGCCGAGATACTTTGCGGTGTGATGCCGACCGTCCGGCGCCGTCGTCGCTTCGGACCCGTCGTCGACGGTGCGCCTCGTTCGTCGACTGTGCGCCTTCGCCGTCGACTGTGCAGCGGTTCCCGGCCGCCGGGACAGCGGTCGCCCCGCCACGAAATCTCGGCTGGAACGTCACCCCCAATCCTGTGCCATGGATTGCGTGAAACGCCTGCGAAGGTGTCATCGGTGGACCACCATGTGATCTACGTCGCATAAGCAGACGGCGATATCTGACGCCCCGATTCGGGGTAGCACGAGCGAGGAGCACGAATGAAGACCAAAGGTGCAGTTCTGCGAAATCCGGGCGAAGAGTGGAAGATCGAGGAGTTCGAGCTCGGTGATCCGGTCGCGGGCGAAGTCCAGGTCAAACTCGTCAGCTCGGGTCTGTGCCACTCGGATCACCACCTGCGGACCGGCGACAGCCCGGCACCCATGCCGGTGCTCGGCGGTCACGAGGGCGCCGGCATCGTCACCAAGGTGGGCCCGGGTGTCACCCGCCTCAAGGAGGGTGACCACGTCGTCACCGCCTTCATCCCCGCGTGCGGCACGTGCGAGCCGTGCTCACGCGGTCAGCAGAACATCTGCGACGAGGGCGCGCGCCTTCTGACCGGCCTGTCCATCGCCGACGACACGAACCGCGCGTACACCCACGACGGGGTGCCCCTGGTGCAGATGTGCATGCTCGGCACCTTCGCCCCGTACATCACGGTCAATCAGGCGTCGCTGGTCAAGATCGAAGACGACATCCCCCTCCAGACGGCTGCGCTGCTCGGTTGCGGTGTGGCGACCGGCTGGGGTTCGGCCGTCGAGATCGGCGGCACGCATGCCGGTGACACCGTGGTGGTCGTGGGCATCGGTGGTGTCGGTATCAACTCGGTGCAGGGTGCCGCGGCGGCCGGTGCGCGCAACGTCATCGCCGTCGATCCGGTGCCGTTCAAGTTGCAGATGGCCGAAAAGCTGGGTGCGACACACACGTTCCCGTCGATGGAGGCGGCGCTCGAGGCGATCGGTGACATCACCTGGGGCAAGATGGCCAACACGACCATCCTCACGGTGGGTGAGATCGACGGGTCGATGATCGCCCCGGCACTTGCTCTCACCGGCAAGGCGGGACAGGTCGTCGTCGTGGGCATGGGCAACTTCGCCTCGATGGACGCTCAGATGAACCTCTTCGATCTCACCCTCATGCAGAAGCGCGTGCAGGGCGCCATCTTCGGCGGTGCGAGCCCCCGCACGCAGGTCCCGGCGCTCCTGAACGAGTACCGGGCCGGCAAGCTCAACCTCGACGACCTGGTGACCAACACCTACCGACTCGACCAGATCAACGAGGCCTACGACGACATGCTGGCGGGTAACAACATCCGCGGCATGATCGTCTACGGCGACGACGACTACTGAGCCTGACCGATCAGCGACGCCAGGTCACCGTCCGGTGGCCTGGCGTCTCTGGTTCACCAGCAGGTTGAGGAAGCGCACGCCCAGACCGAGGAGCAGCAGGGTGCTCGCCATCTGGATCGACACCGCGACGCGCGCACCCTGCGAATCCGGCGCGATGTCGCCGAAACCCGTCGTGGTGAACACGGTGAGGCAGAAGTACAGGGCGTCGATCCGGGTGAGCGACGCGTTGAAACTGCCGGGATCGTATTCGGAGAACAGGAAGTACGTCGTCGCGAACGCGACGATGTAGAACCCGGCCAGCGCCACCAGCATCTCCATCGCGGTCGCGACGGGCCGGTCGGAGCCGGCGAACTTGCGGACCTCCCAGACACAGAACGCGATCAGCAGCGCGGCCCCGACTACGAGGCCGAGATAGTTCAGGTCGCTCTCTTTGTCGATGGGCAGCAGGAAGTATCCGGCGAGCAGGACGACGGCGGCTCCGATCGGTCGCAGCAGGGCGACCGTGAGTTCGCGTCCCCGTACCAGACCCAGTGATGCGGCCGTACCCGGCGGACTCTCGTCGCGCGGACCGGGTCCGCCGGGCACGTCGTTCACCAGATCCGCACGCGTTCGGCCGGGTCCAGGTACAGCGAGTCCCCGGGCTTGACGTCGAAGGCCTCGTAGAACGCGTCCATGTTGCGGACGACGCCGTTGCACCGGAACTCCGGCGGCGAATGCGGGTCGATCGAGAGGCGTCGGATGGCTTCGGCATCCCGGGTCTTGGTCCGCCAGATCTGCGCCCAGCTGTAGAACACGCGCTGTGTTCCGGTCAGGCCGTCGATGATCGGCGGTTGGGCCCCGCTCGCCTCGTTCGCGATCTGATACGCGACGAGTCCGATCGACAACCCGCCGAGGTCACCGATGTTCTCACCGATGGTGAAGTCGCCGTTGACCTTGTGCTCGGGATCGAGTCCGGTCGGGGTGAACTCACCGTATTGGTCGATGAGTTTGCGTGTCCGCGAGGAGAACTCGGTCCGGTCGGTGTCGGTCCACCAGTCGACGAGGTTGCCGTCCCCGTCGTACTTCGCGCCCTGATCGTCGAACCCGTGCCCGATCTCGTGACCGATGACCGCGCCGATGCCGCCGTAGTTGACGGCGTCGTCCGCCTCGGGGTCGAAGAACGGTGGCTGCAGGATCGCGGCGGGGAACACGATCTCGTTCATGCCGGGGTTGTAGTAGGCGTTGACCGTCTGCGGCGTCATGAACCACTCGTCGTGGTCGACCGGTGAGCCGATCTTGGCGAACTCGCGGTCCTGCTCGAACGACGCGGACCGGGCGACGTTCCCGATGAGGTCGCCGCGGTCGACGCTCAACGAACTGTAGTCGCGCCACTTGGCCGGATAGCCGATCTTGGGGGTGAACTTGCCGAGCTTGACCAGCGCCTTCTCCCGGGTCTCCGGGGTCATCCACGGCAGGTCGGAGATGTTGCGGCGGTAGGCCTCGACCAGGTTGGCGATCAGCTCGTCCATCCGAGCCTTGGCCTCGGGCGGGAAGTGCTTGGCCACATAGAGTTTGCCGACCGCGAACCCCATCGCGGCCTCGACGAACCCGACGCCCCGCTTCCACCGGTCGCGGTTGGCCTCCGCGCCGGTCAGGATGCGGCCGTAGAAGTCGAAGTACTCGTCGACGAACGGTGCGGACAGGTACGACGCGGCCGAATGCACGAGCCGCCAGGTCAGCCAGGTCTTCCACTCGTCCAGGGGGCGATCCGTGAGGAGGCCGGCGACGCCCGACAGGAACGACGGCTGCGCGACGACGACCTCGGCGAAGGTCGCGTCACCGCTGGTGCCCAGTCCGCCGAACCACTCGGTGAAGGGGAAACCGTCTGCGGTGGTGCTCAACTCGTCGAGCGACATGAGGTTGTACGTGAGCTCGGCATCGCGGCGCCGGACCACATCCCAGTGCTGAGCGGCGATGGCCGTCTCGAGGTCGAGGACCGTCGCGGCCCGGGCGGCGGCGTCGTCGAATCCGGCGAGAGCGAACATGCGCTCGACGTGCGCGACGTACGCAGTCCTGGTCTCGGCGTGCTTGTCCTCCCGGTAGTAGGACTCGTCGGGCAGTCCGAGACCCGACTGCGTCAGGTGCACGAGGTATCGGTCGGACTGCTTCGCATCCGTGTCCACGTAGTAGCCGAACAGACCGCCGGTGCCATGGCGCTGCAGCCGTCCGACCCGCCGGGCCAGCGCCTCGAGTGAGTTGATGGCCGCGATCTTCTCCAGTTCGCCGGTGATCGGGCCGATCCCGAGGGCCTCGATGTGGTCGGTGTCCATGAACGACGCGTACAGGTCGCCGATCTTCTGCTCGTCGGAACCGCTTTCCGGGTTCGACGAGGCGCAGTCGGTGATGATGTCGCGCACGTTCTCCTCGGAGTTGTCGCGCAGCACGTGGAAGGCGCCGTCGACGGAACGGTCGTCGGGGATGACGTGCGACTCGAGCCACTTGCCGTTGACGTGAGCGAACAGGTCGTCCTGGACGCGGACGGAATCGTCGACCCACTCGAGGTCGAGTCCGGAGCTGAGGTCGGTATTCGATGCAGTCACGCGCTCCATCCTGTCACCGGATCGTCTATTCGTCAGCCGCCTCCGCCGTGGGCGAAATCGGAGAGTCCCTGGTCGTTGCCGGGCGAGAGCTTCGTGACGGCCTGGAGCGTCTCACCCCGCCCCCTGAGGTGCGAGCTTGCGAGCGTCGCCCCCGCTCCCTGAGGTGCGAGCTTGCGAGCGTCTCACTCCGCCCCCTGAGGAGCGAGCTTGCGAGCCCGACCCCTGCTCCCTGAGGAGCGAGCTTGCGAGCCCGACCCCTGCTCCCTGAGGAGCGAGCTTGCGAGCGTCACGAAGGGTCCTGGTGAGATGCGTGGGCTGACCCTTCGTGACGCGCCCTCCGCAAGCTCCGGGCGCTCCTCAGGGAGCGGGGGCTGACGCGCCCTCCGCAAGCTCCGGGCGGTCCTCAGGGAGCGGGGGTGACGCGCCTCTGCGAGCTCCGGGCCGCTCCTGGGGGAGGGGGGTGGTCGTGCGCTCTGCAAGCTCGCGGCGCCCCGATTGTGACCGACAGACTTCAACTCGACTCCTAGACTTCGATCGAAGTCTGCCGGTCGAGTTGAAGTCTGCCGGTCGCCGGCCCAGCGCCCTMTGGCTCTTTCAGAGCAGGGAGCAGGGGTGCTCCCTGCTCCCGAACATGCGTTGCCCGGTCACCCCGGGACGGCAGTGGCGAGTGGAATCACTGTGGAGTTGTCAAGGAACACATGTAGTCCCGGACATGAGTCGGGTGCGGAAGGTGCTGCGCGAAAGAGTGCGGTCGGGGTGGTGGTCAGGTGGCTGTTCAGGCGGCCTCGTCGAGTCGCATGGTGCGGCGGTTGTAGGCGGGTAACGGTCGACGCAGTGGGTCGATGGTCGCGGGTGGGACGAGCCAGGGGTGTCGGTCGAAACCCATGACGATGTCCCAACCGTGGTGGTGGACCTGGGTGTGGCAGCGCTGGCACAGCAGACACCCGTTGTCGAGGTCGGTGGGTCCGCCGTCGGCCCACGACTTGATGTGATGCACCTGCGTATGGGACGGCGGCGCACCACATTTGATGCAGCAGGCGTCGCGGACGATTACCGCCTTGCGTAAGTGTGACGGATACAACCGGCGGGTGTGACCCATCTGTAGTGGTACGCCCTCACTATCGAGGATTATCTCCGTGAGCGAGCCGTCGCACGACACCTGTTTCGCGGCGGCATGGCTGACCGATCCGGTCCACGGCAGCGTCGCCAGGTCTCCGGTCGCGGGGATCGTCAGCATCAGTTGCGTGCGTGGGCTTCCGACGGTGTCGAGGGTGGCGCCGATCGCTGCTTGATCGAGGATCAGTTCGAAGGCGTCGGCGCGGCGTTGCTCGGCGGTGCGCCGGTCCTCGGTGCCGTCGGGTTCGGGCCGCGGACAGGACCGTTCGTCGATCATCGCCATGAACTTCTCACCGACCACCTGGGTGAGGTCGGCGCGCACCTCGACGCGGCCGTCGTCGGTGGTGTGCGCGTTGACCGAGTTCAGCGATGGGTCGTCAGCCGAGGGGACACCGGTGTCGGAGGCATAGGCAAGGTTGTTGGCGATCGCGCGAGCATGCTTGAGCACTTGCGACGGCGTCGCACCGGACAGTGCTTGGGCGATGAGTTCGATCTCGTACCGTGAGCGGTCGTCGTCGGAACCACCATCGGCGCAGCACTTCTCGATCTGGTTCATGCCGCGAACAATGGCGTCGACGATTTCGCTGGACAGTCGCCCGTCGGCGGCATGACGAGACAGCGCCGGCAACCCCGGCAGGGCATCGACACTTCGCATGGTGCGTTGGGCGGCGGCCGGGGCGTGGCCTGACTCGATCAGTAACTTCTTGGTGGTGCTGCCGGCTTTCTGCGAGACGCCGAGGTCGTCGAGTTGTGCTGCGTGCGCGACGATCTGGTGGTCGACGGTGTTGCGGATCAGGCGCAACGTGTCGAGGGCGTCGAGAGTTTCTCTGCCTGTTCGGTCGTCGGCGGGTGGGGTGGTCTCGATGAGTCGATCGAGGAGGGTGGCAAGCTCTGGCATGACTCCAAGGTACCGGAACATGCGTTCGATTACGAGGAGTCTCAACAGGCCCGAAACACGAATTCATCGACTGTGCAGTGTTTTTCGTCGACTGTGCGTCCATTGGCGTTGACTGTGCAACCCCCCGTCGACCGAGGTGCACTCCAGTCGTATTCGTGCCCGTTCGGGGGGCAAATGTGTTGTGTCCTCGATGGAGCGGGGGTCTGAGGACTCTCCCGGGCCGCATCCGCAACACGCCGTGCCTGGGGTGCTGCGTCCGTCGGGGTCATTCAGCGGCGTCGGGGTTACCGAGTGGCTTCGACTCGGCGCCTCGACCTCGACGCGCTCCTTCGTCGCTTGCTCGGCCCGGCGGCTTCGCTCGGTGCCGGCTCAACCAGCGGGGGGCGAGCGCCGGTTCGTGAATGGCTGGGGCGCTTCGTCCGTCGGGGTCACTCGGCGTCGGGTCACCAGGTGGCTTCGACTCGGCGCCTCGCTTCGCTCGGTGCCGGCTCAACCAGCGGGGGTCGTGAATGGCTGGGGCGCTTCGTCTGTCGGGGTCGTTCAGCGTGGTCGGGTCACCAGGGGGCTTCGACTCGGCGCCTCGCTTCGCTCGGTGCCGGCTCAACCAGCGGGGGGCGATCGCGGGCTCGTGAATGGCTGGGGCGCTGTGTCCGTCGGGGTCACTCGGCGGCGTCGGGGTGACTCAGCGGCGTCGGGTTACCAAATGGCTTCGACTCGGCGCCTCGCTTCGCTCGGTGCCGGCTCAACCAGCGGGGGGGGGTGAGCGCGGGCTCGTGAACGGCAGCGTCGACAGAGCGACTCCCAGGAGTCGCACACTGCTCTCCTCGGAACGTGCGCACTCGCCGACCGCGGGAGCGAAACCCACCTACGCTGAACCCATGGATGCAACCTTCGACGTCGTCGTGATCGGTGGCGGTCCGGTGGGCGAGAATGTCGCCGACTACGCGACACGGGGCAGCGATCGAACCGCTGTCGTCATCGAGCACGAGCTCATGGGGGGTGAGTGCTCGTACTGGGCGTGTATGCCGAGCAAGGCGTTGCTGGGTCCGGGGTCCGCGCTCGAGGAGGCCCGTGCCCTGGCGGGTGCGCGTGAACGGGTGAGCGGCGATCGTCCGGACGCCGACGCCCTCCTGGCGTGGCGCGACACAGTGAACGACCGACGGGACGGGCCCGGGGCGACCCACGACGACTCCGGGCAGGTGAAATGGGCCGAAGGCGCGGGGATGACGGTGATCCGCGGGCATGGGCGGTTGTCGGGTGAGCGGCAGGTGACTGTCGGCGACACGGTGGTGACGGCGCGTGAGGCGGTCGTGGTGGCGACGGGGAGCACGGCGTCGATCCCGCCGACACCGGGTCTGGCCGAGGCGCACCCGTGGACCTCCCGGGACGCGACGAATCTCGTCGAGGTGCCGGAGCGGATCCTCGTCGTCGGCGGTGGCGTCGTGGCGTGCGAAGCGGTGACCTGGTTGCTCGACCTCGGTGCGGAGGTCGTCATGGCCATCCGCGGTGACCGGTTGCTGCCCAAGATGGAGTCGTTCGTCTCAGAGCGGATCGCGGACTCGCTGACTGCCCGCGGCGTGGACATCCGGTTCGGGACGACGATCGAGTCGGTCGACCGGCCCGGCGCCGCCGACACCGGCTACGGACGCATCCACGGCGGCCCCGTCACCGTCCGGCTCGACGGCGACGGCGCAGGCGAGCTCGTCGTCGA
This sequence comes from Gordonia sp. UCD-TK1, assembly GCF_001691435.1. Taxonomy (NCBI): domain Bacteria; kingdom Bacillati; phylum Actinomycetota; class Actinomycetes; order Mycobacteriales; family Gordoniaceae; genus Gordonia; species Gordonia sp. UCD-TK1. The sequence continues at coordinate 110,252 of NZ_LZMP01000013.1, forward strand.
CGAGATCCTGGTGGCGGCGGGACGCTCGCCCGCGACGCGGGATCTCGGTCTGGAGTCGGTGGGACTCGAGGCGGGCGGCCCGCTGCGCGCCGATGACCATCTGACGGTGGCCGACCACCCGTGGCTGTACGTTGTGGGAGATGTCAACGGCCGTAATGCGTTGACACACATGGGCAAGTATCAGGCGCGGGTGGCCGGGGACGTGATCGCCGCACGTGCCGAGAACCGGGACCTCGACGGTCCGCGGTACGTCGCGAGCTCCGACCACGGTGCCGTACCGCAGGTGGTGTTCACCCGGCCGGAGATCGCATCTGTCGGGCTGACCGCGAAGCAGGCGAAGGACGCCGGCATCGATGTACGGATCGCCGACGGGGACATCTCCGTGGCGGGGTCCTACCTGACCGATCCCGAGTACTCGGGTCACGCCTGTCTCGTCGTCGATGCGGGCCGCGACATCCTCGTCGGGGCGACCTTTGTGGGGCCGCAGACCGCGGAACTCGTCCATTCGGCGACGGTGGCCATCGTCGGCGAGGTCCCGCTCTCGCGGCTGTGGCATGCGGTTCCGTCGTATCCGACCATCAGCGAGGTCTGGTTGCGGTTGCTCGATCAGCTGCGATGAGCCGCGGCCGAGTCGAAGGCCCCGCTCAGAAGCTCAGTCGCCGGATCTTGTCCGGCCGGATGACGATCCGCACCCAGTCGTCGGCGAGGATCTCCGCGAGATCCTGTGCGCGGGTGGGGTCGTCGAGGTCCCAGTAGCGGTCGGCGAGTCGTGCTGCGAGTTCGCGCTGGACCGTCGGTCTCGATGCGCGTGGGGCCGGAAACGGAGATCCAGCGCTCGCGTTCCTCGACCGGGGTGGCGACCACGATCGAGGCGCGCGGATCGGCGGCCAGACGACGCACCTTCAGCGAATCGGGACCGGTGAAGAGCTGGATCTCGCCGTCCGCGGTCGCCTCGAACCACACCGGCCGAGGCTGCGGCGGCGTCGGGCCGGTCGCCGTCGAGAAGAAGCCGAGGAGTGGGCGGCTGAGAAAGTCCAGATCGTCGGCGGTCAAGGTGTCGGACGAAGGCGCGGCGATGTCACTCATGGTGGGTACAACCCGAGCGCCCACCGAACATTCCTCAGGCCGCGAGTGGTCTGACCACTTGACCACCAGTCCTCCGGGTTCTACGGTCGGTGCATGCCGTTCGAGCCCGTGTCCCAGCAGAGCGCCCCCGAGATCGTGTTCGACCAGATCGTCGAGGGCGTGCTGTCGGGTGACCTACCGGCCGGCGAGGCCCTTCCAAGCGAACGGGAATTGACCCGCATCCTCGGCGTCTCGCGGCCCACCGTGCGGGAAGCGTTGAAGCGGGTGGCGGCGGCCGGTCTGGTCTCCATTCGGCAGGGCGACGGCGCACGGGTCCAGGACATCGCGCGGACGGGTGGTCTCGATCTGTTGCCGCGACTCCTGATCCGGGGCGGCGCGCTCGTGCCCAGTGTCGCTCGCTCGATCGTCGAGGCACGTGCCGCGATCGGCCCGGGCGTCGCCGGGCTGGCGGCGAGGCGGGTGACCGACGACCAGATCGCCAGGCTGACAGCGCTGCTCGCCGATCTCGCCGCCGAACCGGACCCGGTCGGACAGCAGGTCGCGGCACTCGAGTTCTGGAGCGCGATCGTCGACGCGGCCGACTCGATCGCATTCCGTCTCATGTACAACTCGCTCCGCGCCGCGTACGAACCGGCGCTTCCCGCGCTCGCGTCGATGCTGGAGCCGGAGGTCGGCAACATCGACGGCTATCGCGCGCTCGTCGACGCGATCACGTCTCGCGAACCCGGCCGCGCCGAGGCCGCTGCCCGTGAACTGCTCGCGCCCGCGACCGCGGCATTGCTCGAACTCTGTCAGGCACTCGAGGGTGCGGAGTCTGACATCGGAGAGGGGAACTGAATGTCTGCCGAGAGCATCGACGCCGATCACATCGACCACAGAGCGCGCCGGCAGGTGGCGGCGGAGGAACGGCGAATGCGATCACGGCGGTCGACGACCCTGCGTGCCGCATTCGCCGAGTTCCTCCGGCACCCGTCGCCCTGGATGATCGCCGCGTTCCTGGTGACCTCGTCGGCGGCGCGAATTTGGCTGGGCGGGTGGGGAATCGCCGATCTGGTCGTCCCGGTCGTGATGATCGCGAGCTTTCCGCTGGCCGAATGGCTGATCCACGTCGTCGTGCTGCACTGGCGGCCGAAGCGCCTGGGACCGGTCACCATCGATCCGCTGGTGGCGCGTAAGCATCGCGAGCACCACTCGGACCCGCGGAACATCCCCCTGGTGTTCATCCCGTGGCAGGTGCTGGTCACGGTCGTCCTCGCGGCCGTCGCGATGGGGCTCCTCGTCTTCGCCAGTGCCGAGCGCGGTCTCACGTTCATGGCGACGCTCGCGGCGATCGGACTGGTCTATGAATGGACGCACTATCTGATCCACTCCGACTACCGGCCGCGCCACGCCTACTATCGCCGGTTGTGGCGCAACCATCGATTCCATCACTACCGCAACGAGCACTATTGGTTCGCGGTCACCACCGCGGGCACCGCGGACCGGTTGCTGCACACCTATCCCGATCCCGACACGGTCGAGAAGTCGCCCACCGCAAAGGATCTGCACGCTCTATCGCAGACGGGGGACTGACCGGCGAACCACATGACGGTGCGGTTTGTCCCGGTAGCCGGGACAAACCGCACCGCGATCCGGGATACTCGCCCGCATGCGGGTATTCGTCACCGGCGGTACGGGGGCCATCGGGGGATACGCGGTGCCCGCATTGGTCGCCGCGGGACACGACGTGCGTGCGCTGGCGCGCTCGGATGCCGCCGCTTCCGCGCTGCGTGCCCACGGCGCCGCCCCGATTCGGGTGTCGCTGTTCGATCGACACGGACTCGCCGAACACTTCGACGGCTGCGGCGCGGTCGTCAATCTCGCGTCCTCCCTTCCGGGGACCGCATCGTTCGTCCGAAAGTCGGCCTGGGCGGACTGTCATCGCATCCGGCGGGAGGGCTCGGCCGCGGTGGTCGACGCCGCACTCGCCACCGGCGTGCCGCGGGTGGTGCAGGAATCGGTCGCCATGGTGTACACCGACGCCGGTGACCGGTGGATCGACGAGGAGTCGCCGGTCGACCACTATCCGATCGCGGTGGGCAACCACGCCGCCGAGGCCTCGGCCCGCCGGTTCACCGATTCGGGTGGGGTCGGCGTAGTGCTCCGCTTCGGGTTGTTCTACGGCGTCGGCGCCGCCCACAGCGAGCAGCTCATAGCGCTCGCCCGACGACGGATCGGTTTCCGGGCCGGCCGACCCGGTGCCTACGTCTCGTCGATCCACCTTGCCGATGCCGCCGACGCCGTGGTGTCCGCACTCGAAATCGGTTCCGGCACCTACAACATCGTCGACGACCTACCGGTCACCAAGAAGCACCACACGGCCGCCCTGGCGGGTGCGGTCGGCAAGCACCCCTTCGTGACCTTGCCCGGTCGGGCCGCCCTCCTGCTCGGCGAACGCACCACGTCGCTGACACGTTCGCTTCGGATGTCCAACAGGCGGTTTCGATCAGCCACCGACTGGCGACCGCGCTACGCCTCGGTGTGGGAGGGGTACGCGCAGATGGCACGTCAGCTCGACGCGGCCTGATTTCGCGACGTTTTGCTCCCTCCGCCAGACCTCAATTCGACCGCCAGACTTCGATCGAAGTCTGGCGGTCGAGTTGAAGTCCATACGTCGCCGGTCGGTCCACGGGAGGCGCCGGTGTCCGGTCACGCACCACCCAGCCCGGCGGCCATCGACCACACCAGCACCTCGGCGTCGGAGTCGTCGCCGGCGCGGATCGGGAACGACGCGGAGTCGACGCCTCGGAGGGCGTCACCCGGGCCCAGAACGCCGATCTCCCGGACGCCGACCCCGTCGACCTCGATCTGTCCGTGCACGACGAACAGGTGGGTGAACCGGGAAGCGGGTACCTCGACGGTCTCGCCGGGGCGGAGTCGCGCCGCGAACAGGGTGGCGCCCGAGTTGGCGACGGAGACCGCGGCGTCGACATCGGCGACGCCCGACGCGATCGGTACGAGTCCGCCCGCGGCGAGTCGGTCGCGGACATCGGCCTGCGCGTACGACGGCGCGAGGCCGTGGCGGTCGGGCATCAGCCACATCTGGACGTAGCGGACGGGCTCGGTGCCGGCGTCGGGCAGGTCGGGCCATGAGTCGTTGCGCTCGGAGTGTTCGACGCCGGTGCCCGCGCTCATCCGCTGTACCAGGCCGGGGTACAGGACACCGGAGTGCCCGGCCGAGTCGCGGTGGACCAGCGTCCCCGCGACCACCCATGTCACGATCTCGCTCTCCTGATGGGTGTGGAGATCGAAGCCCGCGCCGGGTGCGACGACCTCGTCGTTGACGGCGAGCAGCGCGCCGAAGTGCGTGTTCGACGGGTCGTAGTGGTCGCCGAAGGAGAAGCAGTGTCGTGAGGTCAGCCAGTCGGTGGCGGTGACCGGACGATCATCGCCGCGGAAGACGGTGAAAACCATGCGCCCATTGTCGCAGTGCGGCAAGGTGAGGGCGGTCGGGGACGGCCGGGTCCGGGATCTGTCGACGTCGGTCCCCGGACGGCGATCGCGCACGCCGCGGAGTGTCAATAGTCCCGTGGGCGAGATGAGTTCGTGACCGGCTTGATCCCCGAATGGAAGCTGGCGGCGTCGATTTCGAGTGTTACACGAGTGAAAATTGTCGTCATGAAGATCTGGGTCAAGCGCGCGACGACAGCCGCTTGTGCCGCGGTCACGTGCGCGGTCATGGTGAGTTCCTGCGGGTTCGCCGGTTCGACCGACACGGGCGCCGCTGCCGCCATCGACGCATTCGCCGACGCCCTCAGCCGCCAGGACGCCGGCGGGGCCGCCACGTTCACCACCGCACCGGGACAAGCCGGTGACAGTCTCACCACCACTCTGAGACAGATGGGTGCCCAACGCGTCGACGTCGACGTCGACAACCCCGTCGAATACAGCGACGGGACGGCGACCTTCTCGGTCACCACCACCTGGAACTGGGACAAGGGCCGCGTGTACGAGTCGACCAGCGGCGGTACCGCGCGCAAGCTGTCGTCGGGTTGGAAGGTGACCTGGGACCCCGCGATCCTGCACGCCGGCCTCACCGCCGGCGGCACCCTGCGCGAGATCCGCACCGACGCGAAGCCGGCCCCGACCGTCCGCAGCCGAACCGGCCGGGTCTTCATGTACGCCCAGCCGGTCAACGAGATCGTGCTCGATCCCACCCGAACCCCGGACCTCAACGCCTCGGTGCGGGCGCTGGCCCGGGTGATCGCGCCCATCGCGCCGCTGATCACCGGGCAGGTCATCCGAGAGAAGCTCGACGCCACGCCGGGCCGGGCCATCACCGCGGTCGGTCTGCGGGACTCCGACATGGAGGTGCTCGCCGGCGACCCGCGTCGGGTCCCCGGTGTCGTGGTCAACCGATCCGATCAATTGGTGATGGCGGACCGGCGCCTGTCCTCCCCCCTCGAGGACGGGCTGACCAATTACTGGCAGGCCATCCGCGACGCCACCGCCGGGTGGCAGGTCGAGATGCTCGGTCCGGGTGCCGCGCCCCGCAAGCTGGCCGGTGAGCAGGGCCCTCCCGGACCCGACGTCCCGACCACGATGGACCAGGGCGTCCAGCTGTCCCTGGGCGACGCGGCCGTCGAGGTCGGTCAACCCGCGACGATCATGACCCTCGACGCGCAGACCGGTGCGATCACCGGGATGGCGCAGAACTCGTACGCGATCGAGAGCGGCGTCGACCTCGACCAGCCCTATCCGGTCGGCACCACCCTCAATCCCGTCTTCGACGCTATCGGGCGAGCCGTCGGGTCGGAGCAGCAGCGTGGCGACGAACTGCTCGACCGGCTCGGACTCGGCGTCCAGTTCACGGTGCCCGGTGCGAGCGTTCCGACCGCTGACCGTCCCGGGATCGCGACCATCGACTACCGTCCCGGCTCGAGCATGATGTCGATGACCAACATGGCCGCCTTCGGTGTCGCCATGGCGCGTAGCGCCTCCGGGCAGTCCTCGTCGGTGCCGCCGTTCGTGCTCAAGAACGTGCCGACGAAGATCGCAGGCGGTGAGCTCGGCGGGCTCGATCCGGCCGTCGTCCGGCCGGTGCTGCAGGCGATGACCGCCACTGCCGCCACCGGCGACGCCAGTGACCTCACCCGCGCGCCGGGACTGCGTGCCCTCGTCGGCACCAACGGCCCCGAGGGGCCCGGCTGGTTCGTGGGGCTCCAGGGCGGTCAGGTCGTCGTCATCTACACCGAGGGACCCAAGTCGGGGACCGCCGCACTCCAGGTCGCGCAGAAGTACTTCACGATCAAGTAGGTCTGCGAACGCTCGCGACTCGCGTCGTCAGGCGGCGGCGCGACGACCGAGGTAGGCGAAGACGGCTCGCCAGCCGAGCAGGAAAAGCGCGAGCACCACGGCCGCGACGATCACGAAGCTCACCGCCACGCCCTGGCTGAGGATGAAGCGCAGGATCATCGCGACGGTCACCGTGCAGAACCAGATGACGAGACCGACCGGGACGACCCGGTCCGGCCGGAAGTCGTGACCGAAGAAGTCGCTCGACCGCACATGCGCGTAGACGTAGGTGATCGACCAGCCGACCGCACAGCCGGCGAGGAACGGCCACAGCGTGTGCAGCACCGACGTCAGCGCATAGCCCTCTTCGTGACTGGCCCGGCCGATGAGGACGAAGACCGCGATCGCCACCGCGTCGAACAGGGCGGCGACGGGACCCGTCGCCGTTCCGCGCGCCGGCGAGGACCCCGTCTCCGCCGTCGCGTCGGAGCCCCGGTCCGTCTTCGAGCTCAGCATGGTGGATTACCGTACCGGGTCCGACGGCGGATCGGTGTCGGACGTTCGTGCGGAGTCCCCTCGATGCGGGTTGTCGGGTCCGTCCGCGGGCGGGGCCCCCGGGCCCGGCGGTTCGACACCATCCGGCGGCGGGATGGGGAGCGCCGTACCGTCGGGCGTCGTGGGCGACGGGTCGTCGGCCGAGCGTTCGAGGGCGTCGGCGTCCCGCTCGACCTCGTCGATGAACGTGTCGTCGCGCTTGATGCGGTTACGGAACATGAGACCGATGACCACCCAGCCGATGCCCGACACGATCACATAGCTGATCAGCCGGTAGATGAGGACCGCGGTGATGGCGTCGGCGGCGGGCATCCCGGCGCTGGTCAGCGCGGGGACGAGCACCGCGTCGACGACGCCGATGCCGCCCGGCAGCAGGGGGATCGCCGAGCCGACGGCCTTGCCCGCCGCGTAGGCGACCATCAGTCCGGAGATGCTCGGGTGGGCGTCGACCGCCCAGCAGGCGAACATCAGACACCCGACGTCGGCGACCCAGTTGAACAGGCTCCAGCCGAATGCGACCGAGGTGTCGCGCTTGGTGAGCTGCACCGCCCGGAGTTGTTCGAGGGTCTCGAACAACTTCTCGGTGCCGTGCTCCTCCGGCTTGTTCCGGAGTTGATTCACCCAACCCAGGACTCGAATCCCGGTGCTCTTCAACGATTCCGGATGACTGGCCAGGTACTGCAGGACCACCGCGACCGCGAGGAACCCGGCGACGGAGAAGACGACCGAGAACGGGCTGGTCTTCGCGCCGGCCAGGAGGGCGCCGCCGAACCCGAGCACCGCGAGACCGATGCCGGCGAGCAGGCCCGACATGACGACCTGCCACGACGCGATGACCGGTGTCGCACCCCACTTGCGGGTTTCCCGATAGGTGAACGCGGGGGCGAGGACCTGGCCGCCCGGCATCGTCTGGCTCAGCGAGTTGGCCGCGAGGATGACCGACAGGGACTTCCACTGCGTGACCCGCAGGCCCGCCGAGCGCAACAGTGCGCGCTGGACCTGGGCGAAACTGTCCATCGACAGCATCGCGGCGACGAGACACGCCGCGACCCAGTGCCACTCGATCTCGCCGATGCGCAGCCAGGCGCCCCGCAGCTCGGGCCAGATGAGAACGACTTCGACGGCGAGGATGATCAGGACGACGGTGAGCAGGACCCATCGGACCCACCAGAACCGAGGACGGGTCACCGGGGCTGCCGCGCCCCCCGGCGAGCCAACATCCTCCGACGACATACGTGCCACCCTAGGGTAGGGGGGCCGGTGTCGGTGACCACCCCCGTCGGCGACCTGCGCAATCGGGGGTGTGTACGGACTCCTGTCACCGAGGCGCAGCACTAGTGTGACTCTTGTGACCGAAGCCGAACGAGCCGACCGGCCGCGCGACGTCCGGGACCTCGCGTCCATCGACCGGTTGAAGGTTCATCCGCAGGTACGCGCGGCGGCGGAGTGGGCGTGGCGGCTACTGCTCCTGGTCGCGGCCGCTTACGTCGCGACCAGGCTGTTCCGGGAGTTCGAGGAAGTCCTCGTGCCGGTCGCCCTCGCCATCCTGATCTCGGCGATGCTGGTTCCCGGGGTCGATGCACTCGACCGGCGCGGTCTGCCGCGTTCGCTGGCGGTGATCGTCAACCTCGTCGTCGCGATCGGGTTGCTCGCCGCCGTCATGACCTTCGTGGTCCGCGAGTTCATCGACGGTGTTCCCGAACTCGCCGAGCAGGTCACCGTGACCGTCGAGAAGACCAGGGAATGGCTCATCAACGGGCCCCTCGGGCTCGATCGCGACCAGGTGCGCAACTTCGGCACCGACACGCTCGACTTCATCCAGCACAACCAGGACCGTGTCACCAGCGGTGCGCTGGCCACCGCCACCACGGCCAGCGAGATCATCACCGGCGCCCTGCTGACGTTGTTCCTGTTGATCTTCTTCCTTTACGGCGGTGGTCAGATCTGGCAGTTCTCGGTCAAGCTCATCCCAGAAACCAATCGGAATCGGGTGTGGGAGGCGGGTATCGCCGGTTTCGGCACACTCGTCGGGTACGTCCGGGCGACCGTCGCGGTGGCCTTCGTCGACGCCTGCGGTATCGGGATCGGACTCGCCATCCTGCAAGTGCCCCTGGCGCTTCCGCTGGCCTCGCTGGTCTTCCTGGGCGCCTTCATCCCGATCGTCGGTGCCCTGGTCACCGGCACGCTGGCGGTGCTCGTCGCCCTGGTGACCCAGGGCTGGATCGCCGCGGTCGTCGCCCTCGCCATTGTCGTCGGTGTCATGCAGCTCGAAAGCCATGTGCTGCAACCGTTCCTGCTCGGGCGTTCGGTGCGCCTGCATCCGGTTGCGGTGGTGCTCGGGATCGCGGCCGGCCTGGTGTCGGCCGGCATCATCGGTGGTCTGCTCGCGGTGCCCCTGATCGCGTTCTTCAACACCGCGATCCGACGCCTGAAGGGGGACTCGACCGAGCCCGTGGACGGGCGCCCGGGGGTCGTCGCCGAGCCGGATTCACCGGCGTGGGACACCGACGATCCCGACGCCGCGGCCGAGACGCTCGCACGCGAGGCCCCCGGCACCCCCTCAAAGGCCGGGAACCCAGGATCGGAACGCCCGGCGGATGGTCGCCGGGACGAGGTCGAGACCGACCGCGAGGGCAGTGACCGGGACGGGGACGGTCGGGGCGCGGGAACGTGACGCGCCGGTGGTCGGGGCTCGAGGTCGGCCCGCCGGACCGGGACACCGATCCGGATCGTCTGGCACGCGTCATCGACGACGACCCGGTCGGTCCGCTGTGGCGGGGCGCCCAGATCTTCCGGCTGCTGTCCTATCTGTACGCACTCGGCTTCCACATCGCCGTCAATCCCGACCTCGACCGCGGCGGCGTCGCCTGGGTGCTCTTCGGCCTGCTCTCCGCGTGGACGCTGGTCAGCGGGATCGGCTACTTCGTCGGGTTCGCGCGCAACCGGGTGTGGGTCGGTGCCGAGGTGCTCGTCGTCTGCGCGCTGATGTTGTCGACGTCGTATGTCGCCGGCGCGGAGTGGGCGTGGAACAACCAGACCTGGCCGACGACGCTGTGGGCCACCAACGCGGTCATCTCGGTCGCGATCCTCACCGGCCCGGTCGGGGGGATCGTGTCGGGGCTGATCATCGGCGGCACCAGCACCTTCGTGAAGGGCGAACTGAACCTCGACTTCGGTCGGAATGCGACCATCATCGTCATCGTGGCGACCGGCATGGCGGTCGGGCTCGCGGCTGCGAACGCGCGTCGGGTCCAGGACCAGCTGTCCCGGGCGGCGCGGATCGCCGCGGCTGCCGAGGAACGCGAACGGCTCTCCCGTGAGGTGCACGACGGGGTACTCCAGGTGCTCGCGCTGATCGCGCGTCGCGGACGCGAGATCGGCGGTCCGACAGGTGAACTCGCCACCCTCGCGGCGGAGCAGGAGCGTACGCTGCGTCGGCTGATCTCCGACACGGACGAACCCGTCGCCGCCGACCCCGATGCGCAATGCAGCGTTGATCTCGCCGCCGCCCTGCGCGTCTTCGCCGACGCGCGGGTGTCGGTGAGTGCTCCCGCGGACCCGGTCATGGTGTCAGCGCAGAAGGGCGCGGAGATCCGCGCGGCGGTGGTCAACGCGCTCGACAACGTCGTGAACCACGCCGGTCCCGGTGCGCGTGCGTACATCCTGGTGGAGGATCTGGGGCGGGACGTCGTGGTGAGTGTGCGAGACGACGGGATCGGCATCCCGGACGGCCGGCTCGCCGAGGCGGTTGCGCAGGGACGCGTCGGGGTGTCGAAGTCGATCGTCGGACGGATCGAATCCCTCGGCGGCGCCGCGCGCCTCGACACCGAACCGGGTGCGGGTACGGAATGGGAGTTCACCGTCCCGCGGGACGAGAGCTGAACGGCGAAGGGGAGCATCAAGTATGAGTGCAGGCCGGAGTGACGAGGGGCGGGCGCCGCTGCGGATCATGGTCGTCGACGACCACCCGATCTGGCGAGAGGCGGTGGCCCGCGATCTCGCCGACGAGGGATTCGACGTCGTCGCCACCGCGGAGAGCGTGGGCAGTGCCGGTCGACGTGCGGCCGCCGTCACCCCCGATGTGGTCCTGATGGACATGCAGCTGACCGACGGCACCGGTACGGAGGCGACGACGGCGGTCCTGGAGGTCTCGCCGAAGACCCGCATCCTCGTGCTGTCCGCATCGGGTGAGCGCGACGACGTCCTCGAGGCCGTGAAGGCCGGGGCCAGCGGCTATCTGGTGAAGTCGTCGTCACGCGAAGAACTGGTGGACGCGGTCCGGGCGACGGCCGACGGCCAGGCGGTCTTCACCCCGGGTCTCGCGGGGCTGGTGCTGGGCGAGTACCGGCGCATGTCCCAGCAGCCCGACGCCGCACCCGCCGCGCCCGCGCTCACCGAGCGTGAGACCGAGGTGCTGCGTTTGGTCGCAAAAGGACTGAGCGCCAAGCAGATCGCGCGGCGCCTCGACCTGAGTCACCGGACCGTCGAGAACCACGTCCAGGCCACTCTCCGCAAACTCCAGCTCGGCAACCGCGTGGAACTGACCCGCTACGTGATCGAACACGGCCTGGACGAGGACTGAGTCCTCGACCAGGCCGTGTTCGACGGTGGCGGGTCCCGCCGGGTCACTCGCTGACGGCGAGCCCCGAGGTCGTCAGCGAACCGCTCGCGGGCGCGTCTGCCGGCTTGGGTGACTTGACCAGCATCGTGGCCGCGGCACCGATGAGCGCGATCCCGGCGAAGAGATGGAACGCGGTGGCCGAGGAGATCCCGGCGCCGATCAGCAGGCCGCCGATCACCGGACCGAAGATGCCGCCGAGTCGACCGAAGCCGGCGCACCAGGCCACGCCGGCGGCGCGTGCCTCGGTCGGGTAGAAGTTCGACACGAAACCGTAGATCAGGACCTGGGTGCCGATGGTGCCGGTACCGGCGACGGCGACCGCGGCCAGCAGCACCGGCAGCGGGAGGGACAGGGTCAGTCCGATGAGTGCGAACGTCGCCAGGCAGAACGACGTCGCGACGACCTGCTGCGGTCCCCGGCGGTCGGCGAATCGCGCCGCGATGAGTCCGCCCACGATGGCGCCACCGTTGAGGACCAGCAGGAACGACAGCGAACCCTTCGCGTTGAAGCCGCTTTCCTTCATGATCTGCGGCAGCCATGTGTTGAGACCGTAGGTCAGCAGCAGGCCGACGAAGCTCATCACGCCCAGCAGCAGGGTCGGACCGGCGAAGCGACGCGAGGCAAGGACCGCGAAACCGACCTTCTCGGCTGCGGCGGGTGCGGTGGCCGCGACCGGCCGAGCGGGGCCGACGTGGATTCCGGTGCGCGCCGAGACCGCCTCCGCGTCGGCGAGACGACCCCGGGTGGCGAGCCATTGCGGCGACTCGGGCATCCGCAGCAGCGCGAGGGGCAGCAACGTGACGAGGGGCAGTGCGCCGACCCAGAACAGTCCGCGCCAGCCGGCGTGGTCGGCGAGCACCATCGCCAGGATCGCGGCGAGCACGCCGCCGGCCGGAACACCGCTGTAGACGATGGCGTTGAACAGGTCTTCTTCGCGGGCGGCGCGAACTCGGCGACCATCGCGCCGGCGGTGGCGACCAGGCCGCCGATTCCGATGCCGGTCAGGAATCGCAGGATGCCGAACGAGGTCAGATTGGTGGCGAGGGCTGTCGCACCCATGCCGACCGAGAACCAGATGATGTTGAACAGCATCATCCGTCGGCGACCGACCCGGTCACCGACCGCCCGGCCAGCAGCGCGCCGATCATGACGCCGATGAGCGCGTAGGAACCCAGCGCCCCGGCGGTGGCCGGGGTGAGCGGACCGAGCTGGGACGGGTCGTCGAGCAGGGTGGGCAGGACCGTGCCGTAGACGACGAGGTCGTACCCGTCGAAGACGATTGCGATGGTGGCAAGGGAGACGACCCAGAGAACGCTTCTGCGATGCTCCGGCGACGTCCAGGTGGTGGATGAAGTCATGCGGCTGTCCCTCCAGCGTTGATGTGCTGGCAGACATCATGCGCGGGATGTGCGGTAGGTCATATCAGGGCAAAGCCCAGTGCCGACCCATCCCGGATTGATCGTGACTCGCGATCAAACCGCTTACGAGACCCGTGGCCGCGAACGGTGGTCCGAGCGGTCACTTCTGTGAGCGGCTCCGATTCAGCAGCTCCTGGACGCTGATCTGGCCGTCGTCACCGGTCTCGTCGGACCGGGCGTGCCGGTCGGTACGCGGACGACGGCGACGGCTCGACTCGTCGGCCGGGCGATCCTGCTCACCCGAGGCGGGACCGGCGTCGGGCCGCGCGGCGGCCGGGGTCGCATCGGCGCTGAGTCCGCGCTCCATCGGCGACGGACCGTTGCTGCGACGACTCCGAGACGACGGGGTCGAGGTCTCGGGGCTGACCGAGGCGGCCAGGGGGCGACGACCGGTCTCGTCGAGGGCGGGCCGGCGTCCGAGCGGTGAGCGCTGGCCGGTCGGCTCCGGCGTCGGCCGGGCGGTTCCGGGATTCGGACGCCCGCCGGTCTCCGGCACCCGTGGTGGGGCGGACGGGGGAGTGACCGTCGGACGGTCCCCGTTCCCCGGGTGAGGTGCGGCGTCGTCGAGTCGGATGCCACCCTCGCCGAGGCTCCAGCCGCCGGTGTCGGGACGATCACCCTTCGACACGGTGGAGCGGCGGTAGGGCGTCGCGGGACGGCGTCCGGCCGGTTCGGGGGCCCGGGCACCGGGCACGGGCGTCGGTCCGACGCGCGCCGGCGGAGTGCGCGGCGGGGTCGGCGCAGTACCCGGGCGGCCGGTGGTGGTCGGCGGCGGACCCGAGGGGGACGGCGGAGTCGGGGTGGGACCGAAACCGGTGCGCTGGTCGGGGGCCTGACCCGCCGGGCGGCCGTTGGTGAGCGGTCGGTCCGGGGCGGGCCGCGCCGGTGCGGCGGGGCGGCCGACGGCGGCCGGGACACGACCCCGGGCGGGAACCGCTCCGGCGGCGACCGGTTGTCTGCGTGCCGCGGCCATCACCGAGGTCGGCGCCTCGGCCACCACGGTGCCCGCACTCATCGGACGGGCGCCGGCACCGGCGTCGCGCTGTTCGTCGGGTTCGTCGTCGAGGACGGTCTCGCCGAGGCCGATCTTGCGCTGGACCACGCGCATCCACCGCGGTGCCCACCAGCAGTCGTCCCCGAGCAGCTTCATCACCGACGGGACGAGCAACATGCGGATCACCGTGGCGTCCAGGATCAGCGCGGCGATCATGCCGAACGCGATGTACTTCATCATCACGATCTCGGACAGGCTGAACGCGCCGGTGACCACGACCAGGATCGCGGCGGCCGCGGTGATGATGCCGCCGGTGTGCGCGGTGCCGCTGCGGATCGCCTCGGTGGTGCTCGCGCCCTTCTGTCTGGCCTCGACCATGCGGGAGAGCAGGAACACCTCGTAGTCGGTCGAGAGGCCGAACACGATGGCGATGATCAGCACGAGCACCGCTGCGAACAGCGGGCCGGGGGTGAAGTTGGCCAGTTCGGCGCCGTGACCGTCGACGAAGATCCACGTCAGGATGCCGAGCGTGGCACCGAGACCCAGGGCCGTCATGAGCGCGGCCTTGATCGGCAGGACGATCGAGCCGAACTGCAGGAACATCAGCAGGCCGGTGATGAGGACGAGCATGACCGCCATCAGCGGGAGCCGTTGCATCAGCGCGTCGATCGAGTCCTGGGTGAGGGCCGGGGTACCCGAGACGTACATCGTGAGGCCCTCGGTGTCGATCGCGCGTAATTGCTCGATCGCCTGGGCGGCAGTGTTCCGGTCCTGGAGACCGGCCGACACCTGGTAGACGCCCACGTTCGGGTACCGCTCGGCGTCGAAGGACCCGAAGTCGGACTTGTCGGCGTCGCTGAACTTGTTGGTGAAGCCGGGGACCGCGTCGGCGCGTTGCGCGATGGCGTCGAGCTTGTTCTGGTCGGCCTGGCTCGACTCGTCGTAGATGATGACGAGTTTGATGGCCTCGGTTCGCTCGCTCGGGAAGTATTCGTCGAACTTCTCCTGCGCGACCCGGTTGGGGTTGTCCGGCGGCAGGAACTTCTCGCTGATCCCGCCGAACTGGATGCTGCCGAACGGGATGATCAGCGCGAGCAAGAGGAGCACAGTCGGGACCGCGGTCTTGACCGGGTGCTTCATCACCCACGTCGCGAGTCGGCCCCAGAAGCCGTTCTCGACTTCCTGGCTGGTCTTCATACGACCGCTGAACCGGTTCTCGATGGCCGCTGCGCGTTCCTCGCCGGAGAAGCGGCGGGCCAGCGGGACCGCGGTGTACTTCATGACCGTGCTGATCGACAGCATGTTCACGCGGGGTCCGAGGATGCCCAGGATCGCCGGGAGGACGGTGATCGACAGGATCGCGGCGAGGGACACCGATGCGATCGCGCCGTAGGCGACGGATTTGAGGAATCCCTGCGGCATGATCAGGAGACACGCCAGGGCGGCGACGATGATCGTCGCGGAGAAGACCACCGTCTGACCGGCGGTCATCACGGTTCTTCGGACCGCGGCCTTGGTCGAATAGCCTTCACCGAGTTCCTCGCGGAAACGCGACACGATGAACAGGCCGTAGTCGATCGCGATGCCGAGACCGATCAGCGTGACCACCGACTGCGCGAAGATGTTGAGCTCGGTGGTGAGCGCGAGGATCTTCATGATGCCCAGCGAACCGGCGATGGTCAGGCCACCGATGAGGACGGGCAGGCAGGCGGCGACGACGCCGCCGAACACGAAGAACAGCATGATCGCCACCAGCGGCAGCGCGAGGACCTCGGCGCGGTGGATGTCCTTGTCCATGCCCTCGGCCATCGATCCGGCGACCGGTTGCAGGCCGGCGAGTTCGAAGGTCGTACCGGGTAGATCGAAGCGTTCGGGGATGTCCTCGAAGAACGGTTCGATGGTCTTGTAGTTGTTGAGGACCGTCGTGTCGTCGTTGCCGGCGACGCCGATGCTGATGAAGGCGTGTCTGCCGTCCTCGGTGAACAGCCGCTCCTGCAGCGTGCTCTGCGCGGGCTGGACGAGGAACGGGTCGTACAGACCGGGATCGGCGCGTCCGACGATGTCGGGGTGCGTCGCGATGAGGTCCTCGACGAACGTCTCGACCTTCGCGCCAAACGCCTTGTCGTCGACGCGGGTGCCCTCCGGTGGGGTGACCAGCAGGATGATGTCGGACGTGTGGTCGCGCCCCAACGCCTGGTCGGCGTAGCGCGCACCGGTGTCGGACTCCGACGTCGGATCGAACCAGCCGCTCTGACTGAGGTGCTTGCCGAGATCGAGACCGTACAGCCCGAGTCCGGCCATCATCGCGATGAGCACCGCGATGACGAGGAAGCGCATTCGGTAGACGAATGTGCCGATGAACCGGAACACGCGATGTCCTTTCGTGTACGACTGGGCGGGCCTGTTCGGCGCCGTCGTCTCGGGGCGCCGGTGGCGATTCTGTCAGTTTCCGGAAAGATCCTGACAGTGTTGCCTGAGTGATCCCTGAGGCGTGGGCCTCGGGGTCACGCGCGGGCACACCCGCATCGGCGTCGGATGCCGGGTCGCGGACCGCCGCCCGACGACCCCGGCAGGGCCACGACGCCGCAGGTCAGCGCAACAGTGCGCTGAGCGGGCGGAAGGGTGTGAGCCAGGCGCCCTCGTCGGGCAGGGAGTCCAGGCCGATGCGTGGCAGTGGCTCGCGGAACACGCCGGGGATGTCCTCGAGATCGATGAACTCCAGTTCTTCGGTGCTCAGTGCCCAGCTGGCGTGTTCGCGGAACCCGATGACGGTGACGGGTACCCCGTCGCCGACCACCTCGAGCAGCGGTTCGCGGAATGCCTGACCGTCGGCGGACGCCACGATCACGCCGGCTAGTCCAACAGTGTGCCTGCGAAGTTCGATGTGGTCGAGCATGTCGGAGTCGACGTCGCTGTCGTCGGACAGCTTCGGCTTGGCGAACACGGCGAAACCGACATTACGGAGAGCGTCCACCCACGGCCGGACTACGTCGGCGCTACCAGGGGCTATGTTGGTGAACACGGTGGCCTCGGGCTCGATCGCGCCGCCTGCGTCGGTGAGAGCGGACACATCTGCGGTCCGCTGCAGCAGCCACCGGCCCAGGGCGTCGAACCGGGGACGGTGCGCGGCGGTGGGGCGTCCGCCGAGCAGGGCGCCGAGGCCCATGTCCATGTTGGGTGCGTCCCACACCAGCAGCATGCGGCGCGTCCCCGTCTGGCCGGAGATGGTGTCGGCGAAGCCGGTCGGGCTGTGGTCACTCATGGCGGGCTCCCGTCGGGGTGTCGCCGGTCGAGGTGGCCGGCGGGATGGGCCGCGTGTAGACGAACTCGCTGACGTAGCGGCCCTCTCGCTCCGCGCGTCCCTCGAACTTCGTCGTCGGCCGCTGCAGCGAGATCGGCGACTCCCGCGTCAACTGCACGACGTGGGGGCGGTCGGCGTCCTGGGTGGCGAGCGCCTCCGCGATCCACTCCGCATAACCGGCGTGATCGGTCGCGATGTGCAGCACCCCGCCCGGGACGAGCCGGTCCGCGATCAGTTCCAGTGTGCCGGTCTGGACGAAGCGTCGCTTGTGGTGACGCGATTTGGGCCACGGGTCGGGGAAGAACAGCCGCACACCGGTGAGGCTCGACGACGGGATGAGCTCGGTGAGGACGATGGCCGCGTCGCCGCGGATCAGGCGGACGTTGGTCAGGCCGTTGCGGTCGACGAGGCCGAGGAGCTGGGCCAGGCCCGGCTTGTAGACCTCGACGGCCACGACGTCCACATCCGGTTCGGCCTCGGCCATCGCGGCGGTCGAGATGCCGGTACCGCTGCCGATCTCGAGGACCTTCGGGGCCTCGCGTCCGAACAATTCGGTGAGTTCGAGTGGCGGCTCCGGGACCCGCTCCGGCCCGATCTCGAGGTCGCGGCCCAGCACCGGCCACAGGGTCTCCCAGTTGCGCTGCTGACCGGTCGTCAGCGTGCCGCGGCGGAAGCGGAAGCTCGTCACGCGGGGGTACAACCGGGACCTGTCGGGGCTGTTGTTCACGCGTCCATCGTTGCGCATCGTGCCGTCGTGGCGAAGTCGCGGGGGAACGGCGGCCCGGGCGCCAGCGGCGCGGACGCGGATCCGTTCGGCCCCGCGAGGGGATGTGGAGCCGTCTCCGCCGTTCGCCCGGATCCCTATTATTCTCGGCCCTGTCGCGGTTCACGTGCGCCGATGCCCGGGGTGGCGGTGCGGTGGACCCGGGTCGTGGGAAGCGCAGGGGGTCGGATGGCGAGGAGGCTGCGGTGGGGGCACCGGTGAACGGTGGCCGGCGTGGCGTGCCCGCCGGGAGCGAGTTGTGGACGGCCGCCGAGCAGGGACGACTCGTCGACCTCGTCGACCCGGTGTCGCCGCTCGTGCCCGTCCTCGTCGGTGCGGGCCGGCGTTTCCTCCGTCCGTTGCACGTCCAGGTCGTCGGCCGGCCCGGGACCGGTCGGGACACGATGGCCCGTGCGCTGCGAGAACGACTGTCGCTCACCGTGATCGGGCCCGGTGAGGACGAGCAGGGGGCCGCCGACACCGATCTGTGGCTTCTGGTCCTGGCCGGGCCGCCGCGGCGCGCCGATCGCGAACTCTTCGCGTCCCTCCCGGCCGACCGTCTGCTCGTGGTGCTCGGGAAGGCCGACACGCACGGCGACTGGGATGCGGCGGTCGCGGTGGCGGCGTCGTGTGCCGGGCGTCTGGACACGCCGGTGTACCCGGTCTCGCAGTTGCTGGCCTGCGCCGACCTCGACGACGCCGAGTTCGCCGCGCTGGCGACGATGGCGGCCGCGGGCGTCGGCATGCCGTCGATGGCCGGCCGGTTCCTCGTGGGACGTCCGGGTTCCGACGAACGGATGATGCGGCAGGGGTTGCTGCGCCGGCTCGACGCCTACGGCATCGACACCGCGCTCGCGCTCATCGAATCCCGTTCCGCCGTGGCCGCGAACGCCGAGGCCCTGAGCCATGCGCTCCGCGAGGCCAGCGGCGTTCCTGATCTCGCGGGACCGATCGGGGAGCGGGTCGACCGGATTCGACATTGGCGCGAGGTCGAGTTGCGCGCCCGGTTGGAGGAGGCGGCCGCGGCGGGGGTCGACCGCGCCGGTGCCGAGCGGTTGCTGGCCGGGGCAGGAGCGGGCACATGACCGACACGGCACTCGCCGCCGCGCGGGAGCTGACCGGCTTCGACGCCGCCGGGGTCGACGCGGGCACCGACGTGCTGGTCGTCGGGACCGACGGGGTGGGCGTCCGCACGCTGGTCGAGGCCTGCCGGTCGCTCGCCCCGGACCTCGACATCGTCGCCCGGGGCGGGCGCGCGGGTGCGCCGGCCGGTGCGGCGATCGTGGTCGTCGACCCGTCGTCATCGGTCGGTGAGGAGGAACGACTCCTCGTCGAGCAGATGCGCGCGCAGGTCGGGACCGTCGCGATCGTGTGCACGAAGATCGACGCGTTCTGGGAGTGGCCGCGGACCGTGCGCGCCCACCGGACCGTCCTCGACCCGTTCGCGACGCTGCCGCTGTTCGGGGTGTCGTCGGTCGCGGCCCTCGAGGGTGCGGTGGACGAGTCGGGGATCGACGCCCTCGTGGATTGGCTGCGTGAGACGACTCGCGCGCCGGGCGTGCTCCGCGCCGAGCGGGCAAGGTTGGCGGCGGGCCTCGGGGCGGTCGAGCACTACCTCGGCGCGCCGACGAGCGGCGCCGACGAGGCGTCGTCCGCACAAGCTGCCGTCGATGGTCTTCTGGAAACGCGTCGCGAACTACTCGCCGCACGTGACCGCGGACGCCCGGACCGGTTGGCGGCGGTACGCGCCGGACTCGCGCGCGTCCGTTCGCAGACGTCGGCGGAACTGCATGCCGGGGTGCGCGATCTGGCGGCGTCCGCCACCGGCCACGCTCCCGCCGCGGATTCCGAGTACGGCGCCCGGGTCCGTACCGGCTGGGCCGCCCTTGCCGACCGCGTCCGTCGTCGTGCCGATGAGCGCGTCGACGCGGTCCGGTCGACCGCCCTGGTGGGCCTGGACGCGGAGCCGTCGGTAGACGAGGGCTGGCCCGCGGTACCCCTCCACACCGAGCGGGCGAGCGGCCGGGCGCGGCGCGCGGGCGCCGAAGACGCGTTGGTGGTCGTCCTCGGGGCCTCGACGGGTCTGGGTGTGGGGCGTCTCGTCGTCGCACCGATGGAGTCGGTTCAGACGTTGCAGTGGGTCAGCATGCCGCTCGCCCTGATCCTCGGTGTCGCGGTCGCGGCGTGGGTGATCCGTGTCCGGCGGGGTGCCGCGGAGCGTTCCGATCGCGAGGCACGCACCGCCGAGCTCCTCGCCGAGGCGCGGGCGACACTCGACCACCAGCTCGCCCTGCGCGTCACCGCGGCCGAGACCCGGATCGCCGGCCAGATCGCCCGGGCACACGAACGCCGGAACCGCGAGGTGGCGGCCGACGTCGCGCGGCTCGACGAGGAGATCCGCCGACTGCGCAGCGGGGTCGGCGTCCGCGACGCACGAACCGGTCGCGAGCGCGCGGCGGAGATCCGCCGTGCGCTGGTGGCGCGGTCGGAATCGCTCTGGGCGGACGCCTCCCGCCCCGACGACCCGGGTGAAGAATCCGACGATCCGGCGGGACGTGGGGACTTCGGAGAACAGAACGACGGAACGGCCGGGGTCGCCCGGGCCGGCCACGACGACGGGAAGCAGTGATCTCGATGGACCCGATGTTCCCCGACGACCTTCCGGACCCGGCCCGCCCGGAGGAGGCCTCACTGTTCGGCGCGGCCGAGGGCGCCGACCCGCACTCGGTCGACTCGGTGGCCGCACTGCACGAGACACCGGCGTCCGACGATCTCGACGATCACCTGTGGATGCACGACGACGGCCGGATCTGGGATCTCGGACCCGCCGAGGTGGACACCGACAACGACGGCATCAACGATTCGCTCACCCGCAACGGGCCCGACGGGTTTACCGTGTACACGGACAGCGATCGGGACGGGCAGGTCGACAAGATCACCGAGATCGGTGCGGACGGCGAGTTCCGTTCCGCGGTTCTCGACCCGGATACCGGCCAGTGGATCTCCGGCGGATCGGGACGAATCGGCTGACACGTGACCGGCGCCCGACCCGGCCCGTTCCGCGCCGAGACAGCGCGTGCGATCACCAGGGACTTTTGTCACCTGTCCGTCGGGCGTGGGATAGACCGCACCTGGCGAACCCCGTGACCTAGCGCCCGCTCGGTGGACGTATCCTTGACCGCGAGACGACCTGACAGGTGGCCATTCAAGCGGCCACCACCTCGGAGGAGGCCCCAACGATGACCGCAGCCACCATTCCCGGACTGGACCCGAGTAGCGCTCCGACGAAGCACGCGGGACTGCTGGCCTGGGTGGCCGAGGTCGCCGAGCTGACCCAGCCCGACCGGGTGGTGTGGTCCGACGGCAGTGACGAGGAGTGGGAGCGCCTGACCGCCGACCTCGTGCAGGCCGGCACCCTGGTGAAGCTGAACGAGGAGAAGAAGCCGAACTCCTTCCTCGCCAACTCCGACCCCGCCGACGTGGCCCGCGTGGAGTCGCGGACCTACATCTGCTCGGAGAAGGAAGAGGACGCCGGCCCGACCAACAACTGGGTCGATCCCGCCGAGATGCGTTCGACGATGACCGAGCTCTACCGCGGCAGCATGCGCGGCCGCACGATGTTCGTCATCCCGTTCTGCATGGGCCCGCTGGACTCCGACGATCCCAAGCTCGGTGTCGAGATCACCGACTCCGAGTACGTCGTGCTGTCGATGAAGATCATGACCCGCGTCGGCCCCCGCGTCCTGGAGATCCTGGGCGAGGACGGCTTCTTCGTTAAGGCGCTGCACTCCGTCGGTGCGCCCCTCGAGGACGGCCAGGCCGACGTGCCGTGGCCCTGCAACACCGAGAAGTACATCACCCACTTCCCCGAGACCCGCGAGATCTGGTCGTTCGGATCGGGTTACGGCGGCAACGCGCTGCTCGGAAAGAAGTGCTATGCCCTGCGCATCGCCTCGGTCATCGCCCGCGACGAGGGGTGGATGGCCGAGCACATGCTGATCCTCAAGCTGACCAGCCCGGCGAACAAGGTGTACTACGTCGCCGCGGCGTTCCCGAGTGCCTGTGGCAAGACCAACCTTGCGATGCTCCAGCCGACGATCCCCGGCTGGAAGGCCGAGACCGTGGGCGACGACATCGCCTGGATGCGCTTCGGCGAGGACGGCCGGCTGTACGCGATCAATCCCGAATTCGGTTTCTTCGGTGTCGCTCCCGGTACCAGCTACGACTCGAACCCGAACGCGATGAAGACCATCGAGGCCGGAAACACCCTCTACACCAACGTCGCCCGCACCGACGACGGCGACATCTGGTGGGAGGACATCGACGGCCCGGCGCCCGCGCACCTCACCGATTGGCTCGGCAACGACTGGACGCCGGAGTCCGATCACAAGGCCGCGCACCCGAATTCGCGCTACTGCACCCCGATCTCGCAGTGCCCGTCGCTGGCCGACGAGTGGGATGACCCGAAGGGCGTGCCGATCTCGGCGATCCTGTTCGGCGGTCGCCGCAAGACCACGGTGCCGCTGGTGACCGAGGCCCGCGACTGGCAGACCGGTGTCTTCATGGGTGCCACCGTGGGCTCCGAGCAGACCGCCGCGGCCGAGGGCAAGGTCGGCACCGTGCGCCGCGACCCGATGGCGATGCTGCCGTTCATGGGCTACCACGTCGGCGACTACCTGCAGCACTGGGTGAACATCGGCAAGAACGCCGACGAGTCGAAGCTGCCGAAGGTGTTCTACGTCAACTGGTTCCGTCGGGGCGACGACAAGCGCTTCCTGTGGCCCGGATTCGGCGAGAACAGCCGCGTGCTGAAGTGGATCATCGAGCGCATCGAGGGTGAGGCCGAGGGTGTCGAGACCCCCATCGGCATCGTCGCGAAGCCGGAGTCGATCGACGTCAGCGGTCTGGACGTGCCTGCGGAGGACGTCGCGGAGGCGCTCGCCTTCAATCCCGACGAGTGGCGCGAGGAGATCCCGTCCATCGAGGAGCTGTTCGACTTCGTCGGCGAGAAGCTGCCGAGCTCGTTGCGCGACGAGCTCGACGGTCTGAAGCAGCGCCTGGCCTGACGCGGCCTTGCTGCGCGGTTCCGGGGCTGAACGTACGGATGGGTCTGAAGTGACGGTTGAGGTATCGTGCCCCTCATGAAACTACGTCTGTGGGGCGCCTCGGTCGCCGCTGCCTGCGCGCTGGGACTGGCGTCGTCGGTCGCGGTCCAACCGGCTTCGGCGACACCGTCTTCCGGGGCCGGGGTCACGGCGTTCTTCACGGATTCGACGACGATCGGGAACGGGCTTCCCACCGTCAACCGGATCTCCGGCATCGATCGGACCGGTAACGGCAACTACGTGATGATCGCCGAGGACGTGCTCCCGGCTCGCTTCTTCACGGCGTCGATCGGGTACACCTCCGTCACCGCGTCCTTCACCGGGCAGCCGCGGATCAACGGCGGCGGCACGGTCCTCGGCCCGTGGTTCTTCCCGTTGCTGCCCGGACAGGCCCAGTTCGAGGGCATCCGTCAGTCCGCGGGCGGTTACACCGTCGTCAGCGGCGGCAACAACCAGTTCGTCCGGCAGATCGGGCCCATCGGACAGGTCCTCCGCGACCTGCCGCTCCCGTCGGTGTGGCGCCCGTCGTCGAAGTCGGGTCTGGCAGGTCAGCGCGGACTCACCGGCGTGGCTGTCGGACCCCAGGGTCAGGTCAGCGTCCTGACCGCCGGCGGACTCCGGCAGGACGCCGCACGATCGGCCCGTCTGCTGACCTTCGGCAAGACCAATCGCGAGTTCGTCTATCGCACCGACGCCAACAAGGTGGCCGCCGATGTGCTGGCCATCAATTCGACGGACTTTCTCGTGCTCGAACGTGGCCCGGGCAAGCTGTCGAACATCTTCTGGACGACGACCCGGGGCGCCACCTCGGTGACGAACAAGAAGAAGCTGAGCGGACGCGAGAAGGCGATGACCAAGCGTCGGATCTTCTCGACCACCGCGACGCCGCACCTGCTCACCGGCAACATGTCGGGACTCGCCTGGGGTAACTGGCATCCCGACAACCCGTTCGCGAAGACCCGTACCCGCACCCTTCTCGTGGTGTCGGACAACGTCGGATCGCCCAACCGCCTCCACTCGTTCGAGGTCCAGATCCCGAAGTAGAGGCCGCAGCAGTGCCCAACGTCACTGCCGTCAGGGTGGGGTCAGGGTGTTACCTGATGGCCAACCGACGCAGGATTTGGCACCGTTGAGGGCATGACGACGACTGATGTGGCCGCTCGAGACGACGGTGGCGATGATTTTGGGACGCCGAAGCACGCGGTTGCTGCCGGGGCAGACAACCTTTCCAAGCGGTACGGCGTCGGCGACACCGCCGTCGAGGCCCTGAAGAACGTCTCCATCTCGTTCCGGGAGGGCGAGTTCACCGCCATCATGGGGCCGTCGGGGTCGGGCAAATCCACCCTGATGCACTGCCTCGCCGGTCTCGACGTCGCGAGCGACGGCAAGGTGTTCATCGGCGACACCGATCTCACCGCGTTGTCGGACAAGGCGATGACGATGCTGCGTCGCGACCGCATCGGCTTCGTGTTCCAGGCGTTCAACCTCGTGCCGACGCTGACGGCCAAGGAGAACATCACACTGCCGGTCGACATCGCCGGCCGCACCGTCGACACCGAGTGGTTCGACGCCGTGGTGGCCCGGCTCGGGATCACCGACCGGCTCGGACATCTGCCGAGTGAACTGTCCGGTGGTCAGCAGCAGCGCGTGGCCTGTGCCCGTGCGCTGATCGGCAAGCCGTCGATCATCTTCGGCGACGAGCCGACGGGCAACCTGGACTCCCGCTCCTCGGGCGAGGTTCTCTCGATCCTGCGGGCGGCGACCGACGAGTTCAAGCAGACCGTCGTCATCGTGACCCACGATCCGCGCGCGGCGTCGTACGCCGATCGAGTGGTGTTCCTGGCCGACGGCCAGATCGTGCAGGAGCTGTCCCGGCCGTCGGCCGACGATGTCTTCGAGGTCATGAAGAACCTCGACAACGTTCCTGCGCCCGACACCGCCGAAGCGCTCTGAGCCGTGGCGTCCTCCACGGTGATGCGCCGGGTCTCGCTACGGAACCTGCGCGCCCACAAGCTCCGGCTGTTCCTCACCCTCTTCTCGATCGTCCTCGGCACCTCGTTCGTGGCCGGGTCCATCGTGTTCACCGGGTCCATCTCGAAGGCCTTCAACGACATCTTCGACAGTGCGGCGCAGGGTGTCGCGGTCGAGGTGACCCCGGCCGACCGGCAGTCGCCGGGTGTGCCGAACACGATCGTGGACCAGCTCCGCGACCAGCGTGCCCAGTTCGGCATCGACAAACTCGTCGTCAACAACAACGGCCTGGTCACGGTCGCCGACTCCGACGGCAAGGCCATCCAGACCGGTGGCGCTCCGAGCGTGGGCAGCACTTACATCCCGCCGGCGGAGGCGCTGGACCCGGACGAGTCGCGGATTCTGCCGGGTGGACGCGGCCCCGAGAACGCCGGCGAGATCGTCTTGAACACCTCGGCGGCCGAGGCCGCGGGGCTGAAGGTCGGGTCGAAGACGAAGATCGTCGTCGGGCAGGGCAACTCGGAGCCGCTCGAGGTCACCGTCGTCGGCCTCGTCGACGCGCCCAGCTCGACGGGTGGTTACGTGAACGCCCAGTTCGACGCCGCGACGTCGGCCCGCCTGTTCACCGACGGTGAGCACGTCGGCGTCGTCGACATGTCGGCCGTCGCCGGGGTCACCCCGGAACAGTTGCAGGAACGGATCATCTCCGCGCTCGGCGCCGACGCCGATCTCTACGACGTCCGCACCGGCGACCAGGTCCGCGAGGACCAGAAGGCGCAGGTCAACGAGTTCCTGCAGATCTTCCAGTACATTCTGCTGGCGTTCGCCGCGATCGGTCTGGTCGTCGGCACGTTCATCATCTACAACACCTTCTCGATGATCGTCGCGCAGCGGAACCGTGAGTTCGCGCTTCTCCGGGCGGTCGGCGCGAGCCAGCGCCAGGTGTCGCGGTCGGTGCTGTTCGAGGCCTTCGTCGTGGGCGTCCTCGGCGGTGCGCTCGGCCTCGCCATCGGCATCGGGCTGGCCGCCGCGCTGAAGGCGATCACGAGCGCCACGTCGGGCCTGCCCGACGGTGAGCTGGCCGTGGGTCCGGACGCGATCCTCGCCGGCATCCTGGTCGGCGTCGTGGTGACGATGATCAGCGCGTGGGTGCCGGCGGCTCGAGCCGCACGGGTGCCGCCGGTCGAGGCGATGCGTGCGTCGGCCGCCGAGGGGTCGGCCTCGTTGCGCAATCGCACGATCCTCGGCGCGGTCATCGGCGTCGCGTCGATCGCCGCGATCGTCATCGGCGCGATGGGCGAGGGGACCGGCCCGGCGGTCACGGTCGGTGCCGGCGCCGCGGGTGCCGTCCTGTCGGCCGTCCTCATCGGCCCGGCGATCGCCCGCCCGTTCGTCGGCGCGCTCGGCCGGGTCATCGGCGCGCCCTTCGGCATGATCGGGCGTCTGGCGCGGACCAACGCCGTCCGCAACCCGCGGCGTTCTGCCGCAACGGCCTTCGCACTCACCCTCGGACTGATGCTGGTCGCGATCATCGGCACCCTGGGTCAGTCGTTCAAGGGCACCGTCGACGATGCCGTCGACGCCGGCATCACGGCCGACTACATCGTGGCCGGCACCAACCAGTCGCCGCTGCCGCCCGCGGTGACCGGCGCGATCGACGGTGTCCCCGGCGTCGCCGAGGTGGTGTCGTTCGGCATCGTCCAGGCCAAGGTCGACGACAAGTCGGAGACCGGTTTCTCGGCGCTCGGCGGCCCGCTGAACAGCGTGACCGTGATGGACATGCAGGACGGCGCGTCGTCGGATCTGCCCGCCGACGGGATGCTGATCAGCGAGCGGACCGGCAAGGCGAACGGCTGGCAGCGCGGCGATGTGGTCACGTTCACCTCCGCGACGGGCGAGCAGGTCCAGGTCCCGATCGCCGGCGTCTACGCGGACAACGAGGCGCTGCAACCGTGGGTCGTGGGTCCGGACGTCTACGAGAAACTGGTTCCGCCGTTCGCGCGGGTCAATGTCACGCTCTTCGTGAACGCCGCGCCGGGCACCGACCTCGAGACCCTGCGCACCGATCTGGAGAATGCGACGTCGGACTACCTGACGGTGCAGATCCAGGACCGGGATCAGTTCAAGGGCCAGATCTCGTCGCAGATCGATCAGATGCTCGGCACGCTGTACGCGATGCTCGGGCTGGCACTGCTGATCGCGGTGCTCGGCATCATCAACACGCTCGCGCTGTCGGTGGTCGAACGCAAACGCGAGATCGGGATGTTGCGGGCGATCGGCATGATCCGAGCCCAGGTGCGACGCTCGATCTACCTCGAATCGGTGCTGATCTCGATCTTCGGCGCAGTGCTGGGTGTGCTCCTCGGGACCGTCATCGGCGTCGCGTTGGTCCGCACGCTCGCCGAGTGGGGCCTGGGCGCGCCGGTGATCCCGTGGTCGCTCATCGCGATCACGCTGATCGCGTCGGCGGTGGTCGGTGTGTTGGCCGCGTTGTGGCCGGCCGTCCGCGCGGCGCGCACCGGACCGCTCGAGGCGATCGCCGACATCTGACGCAGGTTCGTGGTGGTCGGGTCCGGGACCGGTCCGGGATGACAGAATCGTCCGCATGACCCGACCACCAGAGGGCGATCCCAACGATCCGCGGAACGACCCGCCGGAGACCCGTCAGTTCGATCCGGACTTCGACCCGTCGGCACCGCCGTCGCAGGCCTACACCGAGCAGCAGCCCGGGCAGCCGTATCCGGGTCCCTACACGGAACCGCACCAGGCCGGTCAGCCCTATCCGGGTCCGTACACCGAACCGCATCAGCCGGGACAGCCGTATCCGGGTCCCTACACCGAACCCCAGTATGGCGACCCCCAGTACACCGGCGGGTCGCCTTACGGTGCCTCGCCCTACGACGCGCCGGCCGGTGGTGAACCGCCCCGCGGTTCCGGGTCGAAGGGCCGGACCATCGGGCTGGCGCTGGTCGCCCTGATCGCGCTCGTGGTCCTGGGTCTCGTCGTCGTGCTGGTCACCCGCTCTGGCGACGGCGACTCCACCAGCGCGGCGTCATCGTCGACCACCGAATCGAGTGATCCGGCGACGACGAGCGAGACGACGTCGTCGAGCACCCCGACCACCGAGGAGACGACGTCGACCACGACGACGACGCAGCGCTCCGGGACCATCACCTACCAGCTGACCGGCAACGGGGACGTCGTCGCGCTGACGTTCACCCGCGGTCAGGGGTCGCCGACGGTGATCCCGGCGATCGGCTCGCCGTGGTCCCAGCGGGTGCAGCTCGAGGGAACCCGCGCGAGCATGTCGGCCATCGTGATCCGCGGACCGGTGTCGTGCGCCATCCTCGCCGACGGTGAACAGCTGGCCGCCGCCACCAGTCAGGGCGGCACCCTCAACTGCACCGCGGACCTCGCCGCCGAGTAGTTCAGGCCGCTGGGTGCGGAGGTGGCTTCGACTCGGGGCTTCGCTTCGCTCAGTCCCGGCTCAACCAGCAGTGGGCTCAGCCAGACGCAACCGGACTCCGAGCACTTCAAAGTCGACGCAGGACGAGCACCAAGTTGGTGCCGAGGACGTCCCGGAGCACCGGCACGCGCATGACCCACCACATCCAGCGCGGGATGTAGCGGGGGAATGCCGCGACGAGGTCGGCGCGCCCGGTTCCGGTCGCGGATCGGGCCCAGCGCAGCCCGTCGGCGGCGGAGACCGCGAACAGCGATGTGCCGTACAGGTTCTTGGGTGGATGACCGTGGCGTTGGGTGTACAGCCGGGCCGCCCGATGGCCGCCGAGATAGTGCGTCAGGCCCATCTCGTGACCACCGAACGGTCCCCACCACAGTGTGTAGCTGATGATGACGACGCCGCCGGGACGCGTCACCCGCAGCATCTCGTCGGCCATCTCCCACGGCGTCGGTGTGTGCTCGACGACGTTCGACGACAGGCAGACGTCGACGCATCCGTCGGCGAAGGGCAGGGCCTGGCCGGAGCCGCGGACCGATCCGCGATGCTCGAGCCCACCGGCATGCATCTCGGCGGGATCGGGTTCGACGGAGACGTAGTGCGCGCCGCGGGCCCGGAAGGCGTCGGCGAAGTATCCGGGACCGCCGCCCACGTCGAGGACCACAGATCCGCCCATGTCGGGGACGAACGCCTCGACCATGTCCGCGGTGTCGCCGGCGAGCGCGCCGTAGAAGCGCGCGGGATCGGATTGTTCGTAGCGGAAGTCGTTCAGCAGTCCCGCGGCGCGTCGCAGGGTGGCGAGCCGGGCCATCCGCGCGCCGCCGGGAAGTGAAGTCGTCATCGTCGGGTCACTCTAGTGGGGTGTCTCGGCGAGAGGTTCCTCGCCGGGCCGCTCGCGCGGCGGATTCCGGTGCTCACGGCCTGGTCGGTAGGCTGACGGACAACATGCGCACACCGTCGAACATCCTGCTCCTGTGCTGGCGGGACACCCGCCACCCTCAGGGCGGCGGCAGCGAGACCTACCTGGAACGGGTGGGCGCCGAACTGGCTCGACGCGGCGCGAACGTCACCTTCCTCACGTCCGCGTACCCGGGGTCGCTGCGCCACGAGCACCGGGACGGCATGCGGTTCTTCCGCGCCGGCGGACGGATCAGCGTGTATCCGCTCATGCTCGCGACCATCGTCGCGGGCCGGCTCGGGTTCGGCCCGCTGTCGGGGTGCCGCCCCGACGTCGTCGTGGACACCCAGAACGGTGTCCCGTTCTTCTCGTCGCTCGTCTCACCGGCTCCGACGGTCGTCCTCGTCCATCACTGTCATCGCGAGCAGTGGCCGGTCGCCGGCCGTCTGCTCGGCCACATCGGGTGGTTCCTCGAGTCGCGGGTCTCGCCGCGCGTCCATCGGCGCAACCGATACGTCACGGTCTCGACGCCGTCGAAGTCCGAACTCGTCGCGCTGGGGGTCGATGCCGGGCGGATCGCGGTCGTGCGCAACGGGATCGATCCGGTACCTCAAGGCATCGAGGCGCCCGCGCGCACCGGGGCGTCGACTCCCGGTGTGCCGGTACGACTCTGCGTACTGTCGCGGCTGGTGCCCCACAAGCAGGTCGAGGACGCGTTGACCGTACTCGCCCGGCTGCGTCGCGACGGTGTCGACGCCCGTCTCGATGTCATCGGTGGTGGCTGGTGGTCGGACGAATTGCACCGCGCCGCAGCCGACCTCGCGGTGACCGACGCGGTCACCTTCCACGGCCACGTCGACGAACGCCGCAAGCACGAACTGCTCGCCCGGGCCCGGGTCCACCTCATGCCGTCGCGCAAGGAGGGATGGGGCCTCGCTGTCGTCGAAGCCGCCCAGCACGGTGTCCCGACGATCGGTTATCGCAGCGCCGCCGGACTCGCCGACTCCATCGACGGCGGGCGTACCGGGCTCCTCGTCGACGGTGTCGACGAACTGGCCAGCGCAACGAGGAAACTCATCGACAACCCGGACGAGGCGCATCGACTCGGCCGCAACGCGCAGACCACGGCCAGCCGCTACTCGTGGTCGGCGACCTGCGACGGGTTCATGGCGACGTTCGACGCCGTGCTGTCCGACGCGCGCCGCTGATCACACCGACGCCGAGACCGACGAGGCCGGTGATGAGCAGCGCGGCCCATACGAGGTGCGCACCGATGGCGATCGCACGGTCGGTGGCGTCGGCGGAGCGATCCGCCGCGTCGCCCACCTGATACAGCCTCAGATCCGGCCCGTCGAACACGAGCCGTCCGGCGTCCGCGAGTTGGCCAGGCGGAGAACCGTTCTCGACCAGCACCCACCCGACGCCGAGCTCGGCGAGCGCTGCCGGTGAGCCGCCGGACTCCAGCACCCGCGTCACCGCTGCGGCATGCTCCCCGGCCGGGTCGATCACCTCGCCGTCCACCCGGAGTTCACCGGATTCGACGACCGGCGCCCGCAGCATCCGTGCGGCGGGATCGAGCGACGGATCGCGCGCGAAGGGGTACTCACGCACCGTGCCGGGAGGCCACAGGGCGACCGAACCCCGGTCCGGCGGCACGATCTCGGCGACCTGCCGCCACTCGTCKGGATAGTCGATCGCGCG
Source organism: Gordonia sp. UCD-TK1 (assembly GCF_001691435.1). Taxonomy (NCBI): domain Bacteria; kingdom Bacillati; phylum Actinomycetota; class Actinomycetes; order Mycobacteriales; family Gordoniaceae; genus Gordonia; species Gordonia sp. UCD-TK1. The sequence goes on from NZ_LZMP01000013.1 coordinate 141,399, forward strand.
CACCGCACCGCCGACCCCCCACGCCAGGTCGGGGAGCGGCGCGACCGCGAGCAGTGCGACCGCGGCGAACGCGAAACCAGACGGGACCCGACGCCTCGCCGCTGCCACGGCCGCTGCCACACACACCGCCACAGCCGGGACGAGAAGTGCGGCGAACTTCTGCGTGTCGCGCAGGAGTCCGCCGCCACCGACGTGCTCGACGACGAACCCCAGGCCGGTGCGGACCGGTCCGAAAGTGCTCAGCATCAACGCGATCGCGGTCACCGCCGCGAGCATGGCGATGGCGCGCACCAGCGGGTCCGACTCCGTACGACGACGCCACAGGTGACCGGCGCCGACCGCGACGACGAGGAGCAGGCCGAGGGTGGCCACCGCGGCCCACCCGATGGTCCGGCTCGCCGGCACCGCGTCGGCGTTCCAGATCCCGCCCAGCGACAGGGCCGTACCCACGGGGCCGAGCCACGGCTCGGACCGCACACCGAATGCCTCCACCCCGGCGGCCGCGGACGTGGTCGGGGCGTCGGAGATGGAAGCCGTCAGCAACCACGGCAGTGTGCTGAGGAGCCAGAGCGTGAGAACGGCCACCGTGGGTCGCAGACCGAACGGACGGGCCACGAGCGCCGTTGCCAGAGTGATTGCGGCGAGGACAGAACCAGTGGGGGTCAAGCCTGCGACCGCGAACAGTCCGCCCAGTTGAAGAAGTTGGACGGTGCTTGCTCGGGGGTCCGGTCGCCGGGTGGCTTCGACTCGGCTCCTCGCTTCGCTCGGTGCCGGCTCAACCAGCGGAGTGACTCGGCTCCTCGCTTCGCTCGGTGCCGGCTCAATCAGCCGGGCGTGCTCCCGCAGATCCAGAACCGCGACGAGAATCCACCCCAGTGCCGCATAACCCGCCAGCAGGCTCCAGTGGCCCTGGAGAAGACGTTCGGCGACAAACGGATTCCACACCGAGACGAGCGTGGCCGCCGCGGCACCGGTGCGCCCGGCGCCCGGGACCAGGCGCGCTGCCAGACGTCCGTACCCGACGCCTGCGCAGACCAGGGAGGCGGCGAGGACCGCCAGCACGACGATCCCGCCGTCGATGACGGTGCTCACCATCGCGAGGAACCAGTCCTGCGGCACGGCGCGGGGCGGCAGGTCACCGATCCCGAGCGTGGTGTCCGTGACATGGGTGCGCGGCGTGGACACCGCATCGCGGTACAGCAGGTACCGGTCGCCGGCCCCGATCAGGCCGGGCAGCAGCGGCGCCAGGATCACCGCGGCCGCAGCGACACCGGTGCCGTACAGAACCGGCAACAGTCGTCGGGGAGTCACCGCGGCGAGCCGATCAGAAGTGGTGGGTGTCCGATGGTGCGGGGGCGTGCACCGGGTCGTCGTCGTAGTCGGACTCGGTGATGCCGTACGACCGCGCCAGGTCGAGGATCTTGGTCGCCCGCGCGATCCGCGGCAGGTCGGAGCCGTTGCGGATCTCGCCGCCGTCGCGCTCGAACTCGGCGAAGAACTCGCGCGCCCAGGTGATCTCGTCCTGAGAGGGGGACAGTCCTTCGTTGACCTGCGCGCACTGGCCCGGGGTGAGGCAGATCTTGCCGGTCATGCCGAACTCGGCACTGACCGCGGTCGCCTCACTGAGCTTGAGCGCGCTGGAACCGACCGTCGGGCCGTCGATGGCGCTGGGCAGGTGGGCGGCCTTCGCGGCGATCGTGAAACGCGAACGGGCATAGGCCAGGGTCTGCGGGTTCTCGCCGAAGCCGGTGTCGCGGCGGAAATCCCCGATACCGAACGCGAGACGGAACGTGCCCTTGGTGGCTGCGATCTCACTGATGCGTTCCAGTCCGCGCGCGGTCTCCACGAGCGCGACGATCGGCAGGCCGGGCAGTCGCTTGGCGGTCTCGGTGACGTGGTCGACGGACTCGACCATCGCCAGCATCACCCCGCCGACGGCGGTCTGCGACAGCGCCTCGAGATCATCGGCCCACCACGGTGTGCCGAATCCGTTCACGCGAACCCAGTCTCCGGCGCCGGGACCGGCGGTGCCGTCCTTCGGCCCGAGCCAGCGGACGACGTTGTCGCGCGCGGAGACCTTGTCCTTGGGAGCCACCGCGTCCTCGATGTCCAGCACGACGATGTCGGCGCGCGAACGCGAGGCCGGCTCGAACTTGGCGTAGTGGGAGCCGTTGACCAGCAGCCAGCTCCGGGCCAGCACCGGGTCGATGCGCGAACCGATGTCGGTCGACTCGGCGTCGTAGGTGGGGTTGTCGTCGTACATCACGGTCTCTCGGTCCGGTGGACACGCGCGATCGGGGGGACCCGCGCTCGGCAACAGCCTTCCCATCGTTGCCTATGCCCGACTGCCCGTGCAAAACCCGGCTCGCTTACCTCGTGCCCGCCCCGCGCGAGACCGCCGCGGTGCGATCGGCACACTTGGTCCATGCAGCAGACGCGTCGGACGACGGGCACGGTCGGCGCCGTCGGGTCGGTGGCGATCGGGTCGATGGTGGCCAACGTCTGCATGTACGTGGTGCACCTCGTCGCGAGTGCGCACTTCCTCGACGTCAGCGAATACGGCGAGTTCGCGGTGCTGCTGTCGGCGATGCTCGTGCTGGGCGTGCCGGCGATGGCGCTGCAGAACGTCATCGCCCGGGAGGTCGTGCTCGGCGGTGACGAGGGACGGCTCCGCGCGCTGGGTGTGGTGACGACGTGCTGGGTCGTCGTACTCACCGTCGTCGCCACCCCGCTGGTCGGGCTGCTGCTGCGCACCGACGTCGCTACGACGGCCGCAGCACTCGCCTCGGCGCCGCTGCTGGCGCTCATCGCCGCAGGTCAGGGCATTCTGCAGGGACGCGGCGAGTTCCGGGCGCTGTCCTGGGTGCTGGCCGTCGTCGGAGTCGCACGATCGATGCCGATCATCGGGGCATTCGCCGCCGGCGCCGGACCGGCCGGTGGGCTGCTGGCCGGGACGCTGGGTGCCGCCGCGTCGGCGGCCGTCGTCTGGCTCGTGGTCTGGTCGATGTCACGGTCCGGACGGCCGGGGCGGACGCCGTCGGGAGCCGCCGGGGTGCTCAGCGTGGTCCGCGCGTCGCAGGTCCAGTTGGTGTTGATCGTCGCGTCGTCGATCGACCTGCTGCTCTCGCCCCGGGTCCTCGACGCCGAGGAGGTCGGTGTGTACGCCCTCGGCGCGATCGCGACGAAGGTGGCCTTCTGGCTCCCGCAGGCGATCGGCGTCGTCTTCTATCCGCGTCTCGCCGACCCAGCACGGTCGTCGGCCTCGTTGCGTCAGGCGGTGACGGTGGTCGCCGGGATCGGGGTCGTCCTGACCGTGCTGGCGGGCGCGGCGGGCCCGGTCGTCCCGTTCGTCTTCGGGGACGGCTACGACGCCTTGGTGCCGATCCTGTGGCTCTTCGCCTACATCGGCGCCGCGCTCGCAGTCCTGCAGGTCGTTTTACTGTCGGCGATCGCGCGCGACCGGACGCGCGTGGCACTCGGCACCTGGCTGGTCGTGGGCGCCGAGGTGCTGGTCATCGTCACCCTCACCGGCTCGGTGGTAGGGGTCGCGGGCACCGCGGCCGTGGCCGCCACGATCGCCGCGCTGGGGACGTGGGCGGTCGCGCGCTGAGTTGAGGTCGGACGTTGCCGAGTGCCCGAAGTTTCGGCAGTGTTGTGTCATGAGCGACAACGAGAGCACACAGGTCACTGTCCAACGCACGATCGAGGCGCCCGTCGACGCGGTGTTCGACGTCCTCTCCAATCCCGAACGGCATCAGGCGCTCGACGGTTCGGGTTTCATCCGCGGCGTGGACCACGCCGATCGCATCCAGCAGGTCGGTGACGTGTTCACGATGAACATGTCGGGCGACCACATGGGCGGCGACTACAAGACCGACAACCATGTCACCGGTTACGCCAAGGACAAGCTGCTGGCATGGCAGACCGCCCCCGCCGGCACCGAGCCGCCCGGGTGGGAATGGCTGTGGGAGCTGGAGTCCCAGGGTCCGAACGAAACGCTGGTGCGCCACACCTACGACTGGTCGAAGGTCACCGACAAGAACCTGCTCGAGAAGGTCAAGTTCCCGCTCGTCACCGAGCACCAGCTGAACGACACCCTCGGCAGGCTCGCCGCCGAGTCGACGTCCTGACGGCGGTCCCCGTCACTCCGGTTGCTCGCCAACGGTTTCCGCGCCGCTTCGGCGCCGGAACCGGGCGGGCAGCCAGGCCGGATTGGTGAGTATCAACCCGGCCAGCAGAGCCACGACCCCGAGGACCCCGGTGCCGATGGGTACGAGCCGGCCCCAGATCAGGATCGGGGACGCGAGATCGTCGGACAGGTCCGTCATCCGGGCCTGCGTGTCGTCGTCGTAGCCGAAAGTCGCGCGCAGATGCGGCAATTCGAAGTCGGCCGGGACGCCGGGGATGCCGTCGGGGAAGCGGTACGCCTCGTCGACGGTGATCGTGGCGTCGACAATGGTGCCGGTCCGGGTGTCGACGGCGAGATCCCACGAACTCCGGTGATGGAGGCTCGCGGTCAACGGCCGGCTCGAGCCGCCGAACCCGAACCACGACGCCGGACGCGTGATCGAGACATTCGTGCCGACCGGTCGACCCAGCGCTTCGCGGGCGAGGTCGGTGTCGGGGACCTCGGCGCGGAACCGTGCGACGTCGCGACCCTGCACCTCGGTGTCACCGTCGTGGACCAACGGCACGGTGGTGCGGGTGATCGGGTCGAAGAACTCGCGGTCGGCGATCGCCGTGTCGAAGGGCAGCAGATAGGTGACGCCGCTACGGTCCGGGACGAGCACCGCGGCCTGACCGCTGTCGTACTGGATCTCCGACGCCCCGCGGGCGGCGAGTCGGGGCAGCGCGTTCTTCCGGTCCAGCGTGACCCGATCCTTGATGGCATTCACGGTCGCCTCGTTGCACGGTTGTGACGGGTCATCGGCATCGACACCGGGGCGCGGATCACCGGGGTCGACCTCGCGATCGTCGATGCGCAGCTTCTCGGCCTGGATCGACGTACCGGCCTGCAGCGTCACCCGGTGTTCGTCGGACGGCTGCACCGCCACGACGCGCTGCTGCCGGACGAGGTCGGCGCCGACGGTACGGGCGCTCCGGGTCTCCAGCGAGCACCGGTCGAAGATCGTCGCGTCGTCGGCCGTGGCGACGGTGGTGAAGTCGGTGCTCAGCGGGATCGTGCGGAACCCGCCGACGAGCAGGGTGGGCAGCGCGATCGTCACCGCGAGCAGGAACGCGCCGACGAAGATCAGCGTCGGTCCCGCGAGGTCCGCCGTCGACCAGCGATGGGGCTCCGGGTGCGACGAGGAGGACGGCGAGGACATGGTGGCGAGGGTACGCAACGCCTCCCGGCTACCCTGTCAGCAGCATGACCAGCACCGACCCCGGCCCCACCAGCCCCGCCACCGCCGAACCCGCAACGGGTTCCGCCCGGCGGTTCTATCCGCAGCTCGAGGGCATGCGGGCCATCGCCGCGATCGGGGTCCTGGTCACGCACGTGGCCTTCCAGACCCGCGCGGTCGAGATCCCCGTGCTGGGACCGGTCCTCGGTCGTCTCGACCTCGCGGTCGCCTTGTTCTTCGCGCTCTCCGGCTTTCTGCTCTGGCGACCGTGGGTCGACGCCGCGCATCGCGGGACCGGTCATCCGTCGGTGCCGCGGTACTTCCGCCATCGCGTCGTCCGGATCTGGCCGGCCTATGTGGTCGTGGTGACGCTGGTGATCCTGCTGCTCCCCGAGGCGCAGGGAGCGGATGCGCAGGTCTGGCTGGCGAACCTCACGCTCACGCAGGTCTTCGTGCCGCTGACACTGACCGCCGGTCTGACCCAGATGTGGAGCCTCTCGGTCGAGATCGCCTTCTACGCACTGCTGCCGCTCATCGGCTTCGCTCTCCTGCGGCTGCGCGGGAGCCGTCTGCGGGCGCGGGTGCCGGCGATCGTCCTCCTCGGTGCGCTGAGCCTCGGCTGGGCCTGGGTCGGCACCTCGCTGCCCGTGGCCGACGGCGTGGAGACCAAGAACTGGGTGTTCGGCCACCTCCCGTGGTTCGTCGCGGGTCTGGTCCTGGCCGAGATCGCCGGAGTCCTCGAACGTGAACCGGAATCGGGTTCTGCATCCGGGACGTCGGGGACGGGCCGCTGGATGGCGGGAACGATCCGCCTCAGCGCGAACCGCCCGCTCATGCTGGGCGTCCTCGTCGTCGCCTACGCGCTGGCATGCACCAGGATCGCCGGCCCGACCGGTCTCGGCGCGGTCACCGAGATCGAGTTCGCCACCAAGATGGTTCTCGGCGCGCTCTGCGGATATGCGCTGCTCGCCCCGCTCGTCTGCAACGACGGGCCGTTCCGCATCCTCACCTCACGGGTGATGCTGGCCCTCGGCAGGTGGTCGTACGGGATCTTCATCTGGCACGTCGCGATCCTTGCGGTGGTCTTCCCGCTGTTCGGCATCGTGCCGTTCAGTGGCAACACCCTCTTGGTGCTGGTGATCACCCTCGGCCTGTCGATCGGCATCGCCGCGGCGAGTTACGCCTTCATCGAGGAGCCGACGCGGAACTGGTTGCGCACTCGCGAGAGCCGTCGTCGTAATCGCGTGCGCCAGGTCCCGGCCGCCTCGTCGTCCTCGCCGGCCTCGTCGGACGACGGACCGTCGTCGACGGCCGAGAAGAACACCAGCCAGGCCGTCATCGACACCGCCACCAGCGCCGGTAGCTGAACCCACCACTGCGACCCGTGGTACCCGCCCGAGGCGTGCCAGGGGCCGGCCGCCAGCCCGATGGTCGCGGTCATCATCGCCACGAATGTGATTGTGACGCCGGTCTTCTGCGGTACCGCTGCGGCGAGGGTGCCGACCACGACGGCGGCCGCGAGTCCCCACCAGCCGGACACCAGCCACGCCGCGGCGAACACCGCACCCCCCGCGGCGAGCACGTTGCTGCGCCCGGACGGAACCACGACGGGTTCACCGGCCCGGGTGCGACGCGCCGACGGCCACCACGCGGCGACGAGCAGCAGCGCCATCAGCGCGAGCCCGATCACCAGCGCCCACCGGTACAGCGAGTCGAATCGGAAGGTGAGTTCGATGGTTCCGCCTGCACCGGCGGGGACGACCCACCCCTGTTGCCACCCGTCGACGACGACCGGCCGTAGCTGCGTGCCGTCGAGGTGCGCCTGCCACCCCGGGTTGGTGCTCTCGGGCACGACGAGCAGTCGTTGCGCACCGGCGTCGACCGTCACCACGCGCCGCACCGGCGACCACTCGGTCACCGCGGGGGACGTCGACGCGGGCGCCGAGACCGGATCACCGTTCACCAGCGAGACGGCGTCGACGGTGAAGGCGTCGCCGGGATTGACCGACACCTCCTGCTGGCCGGCGGGCAGCACGAGCCGGCCGTCGCCGCACGGGCGCCCGACCACCGGCCGTCCGCTGCGCAGCTCGGACGCGGTGGCGCGCACGGACATCCGGACGACCTGACCCGCGGCGGTCAGACCGATCCCGGCGTCGCAACCGATCTCGACGATCCGGTCGGCGTCCGTACCGGTCGCCGGCGACGGGAACACCTGGACCTCGGCGATTCCCGGTGGTGCGGGACTGGCGAATCCGAGGCTGTTGACGTCGATGAGGTCGGACTGTGCGCGGATGGTGATCTCGATGCGGTCGGTAACCGCGGGATCGAGTCGCACCATGCCCTTCTCGTCCACCTCGCGGATCTGTTCACCGGTCCCGAGGTCGACGGCGACCTCGGTGGGCGCCGCGGGATACCCCCGCGGGGCGGCGATCGTCAGCGACTCGACCCGCTGTTCGCGCGGGAGGTCCAAGACCAGGGTGGGAGTGTTCTCGTCGGCTGCTGCGTCGTCATCTGTTCGAGCGTCGCGCGCCGGGGATGGCCGTTCGTCCGGGATCTCCGGTGCGGTCCAGGAGGTTCCGGGGTCGCCGTCGACGGCGGCCGCGGGCCCGCCGCGAGGATCGGTCACCGGGCGGGGCCCACGCGCCGTGACCCGGTCGTCTTCGGCGAGCAGCCGGTCCAGAGCATCGCCGGGTCGGGGTCGCAGGATCGCGGTGGGGGAGACGGTGACATCCGACGGCACCGAGAGTGCGCGCCCGAACACCGCCGACGTCTCCGGCGAGAGTGCGAGACCCGGTGCGCACCTGGTCATCTGCCGCTCGGGGTCGGAGACGCACGACGCCCGCCCGGACAGCTCCTGGTACAGCACCCACTGGGCCACGTCGGTGCCGGCCTCGAGTTCGGGCAGGACCACGCGGTGGCGGATCCGCAACGGCGTCGCGGTCCGCAGATCGGAGACCGTCACCTCGCCGAGCGCGAATTGGTTTCCCGCCGTGCCGTCGTCGGTGCGGAGCGCGCGGATCTGGAGCCAACCGGTGGGGCCGCTGGGGGCGGTCACGGTGACCGGTTCGCCGGGAGCGAGACCGGAGACCACCGTGCTGCCCGCCTCGGTGGTGATCAGCGCACTCGTGACGTCAGGTCCGAGCGCCTTCGCGGTCGTCAGGGTCACCGCGAGATCGGTGCGCGGCGTCGTGAAACCGATGCGCATCCATCGTCCGACCGCGGTCTCCAATCCGCCGCTCACCCAGGCGCTCTGCGGGTTGCCGTCGAAGGCCGCGGCCGCCGAGTTGGCCGGCGAGGTCTGCCCGGGCTGGACCGCGTCCGCCGCCGATCCCGACGTCGACACCTCGACTTCGCCGCTCTCGTTGTCCAACAACCATTCCCCGTGGACCAGTGGTTGGCCGTCGACGGGGTAGTCGGCGACGGCGTTCTGTGTCCGACGCGGGTCCGACGGCGACCTGATCGCCGAACTGTGGTCGTCGACGCGGCCGAAGTCGGTCTCCCGGTCAGCGGGTGTGTCGGTCACGATCAACGGGCCGTCGACGATCCCGGCGCGGCGGGCGTCGGCGTCGAGCACGACGGGTCCGAGCGGGGGAAGTCCCTGGCGTGCGCGGACGTCGGCCAGTTCGGCGATCGCCTCGGGCCCGCCGGCAATGCGGGGGAGCCCGGTGGTGTCGACGAGTCGCGGACCGGTGCCGGTCGTCGGCGCGCCCGGTTCGCCGACGGCGTAGATCTGCACCGCGGGCATCGGCGGCCGTAGACCGTTGTCGCGCAACACTCCTCGGACGCTGGGTGGCCCGATCGGCGGACCGAACCCGGCGACGCGACGGAGCCCGGGCGACTCGTCGAGTGCCTGTTGCGCGAGCAGCGGGCGGGCCGACCGCGAGGTGTCGGGGTCGAGATCGGCCCGGAGGACGACGAATCCGATGCCCTGCCCGGCGAGGGTGGTGGCGAGACCGGGCGATCCACGGCCCGCGGCGATCTCCCGTTGTACGGAGTCGAGGGCGCGGATCGCGCCGGGCGGGGTGAGCGGGATCGCGTCGCGGACCGCCCACGGGGTGTCGGACAGGGGTTGCAGCGGTTCGTCGCGGGTGAGCCCCCAGAGCTGGTCGGCGAACGGGGCGCCGGGGACGACCAGCGCGCGGGCGGGCGGGGCGCCGTCGTCGCGTTCGCTGTGCTCGGCCAGCCAGTCGGCGGTCTGCTGCCAGTGGCGTGGAATCGCCTGGTACGTACCGTCCGGCGCGAGCTGACCGGTCCACATCAACGACCCGGCGCCGATCACGGCGACGAGCAGGACGATGGTCGCGGCGACCGGTCGCGACCGCTGGGGCTGGGCGAAGGCGGAGAGCGTCTCCCGGCGACTCGCACTCCCCGGCAGCGGAACCCGCGCCAGGAGATGTGCGACACCGAGGGCCAGCGGGATGCGGAGCAGCGGCTCGAACTTGTGGATGTTGCGCAGCGGGGCGCCGGAGCCGTCGAGGAAGACGCGTACCTGCTCGGCGACCGGCGACCCGAGTTCACCCGCGTAGCCGACGCACATCAGGACGAGGCCCACGCCCAGGATCGCGACGAGACGGCCCCGGAACGGCATGTGCCGCATGCACAATCCGGCGAGCCCCGCGGCCGCGATGGTCCCGGTCGCCAGCACCGCGGCGGGCTGGGTGACGAGCACCGCCCCGGCGACGCGCTCCGGCGACACGAACGGCGTCCACGAACTCGCCCCGCGCAGCACCTCGGTGAGCGAGGTCCACTGCGTGGTGACCCGGGACGACTCGATGTAGTCGAGGAACGGCGGACTCACCCGCGAGAGGATCAGCAGGGGAACGAGCCACCACGCGCAGGCGAGTGCCAGCCCGAGCGTGGTCCACGCGCCGAACCGCCACCACCGGCGGTCCCGGGGGCTGTGCAGCAGCCACCACATCGCGGCGACGCCGAGCGCCGCGAGCGTGGCAACAGCGTTGACCGCGCCCATCAGCGCGACCGCGGCCGACGCACGCGCGGCCTCCCGCCACAGCGGGGCAGCGTTCTCGGCCCGCGTGTCGAGTGCCCGCACCACCGGGATCAGCACCCACGGGGCGAGCATCATCGGCAGGGTCTCCGACGAGATCGAGCCGAGGGTGGTCAGGACCCGCGGGCTGAGCACGAAGACGGTGGCGGCGATGATCCGCGAGGCGGGTGAGCCCAGCCGCAGCATCTCGGCGAGGCGGACGATGCCGACGAAGCCGACGGTGAGCAGCACCGCCCACCAGAGGCGTTGCACGATCCACGGCGGAACGGCGAGAAGGTCACCCAGGGCGAAGAACGCCCCGTGGGGGAAGAAGTACCCGTAGGCCTGGTTCTGCACCTGCCCCATCGGTGCGTTCGGCGTCCACAGATGCGCGGCGCGCGCGAGGAACCCGAGCGGATTCGCGGTGAGGTCGAGTTTGGTGTCGGCGGCGATGCGGCCCGGTGACTGCAGCAGGCAGATCAGCAGCGAGATCGCGCCGACGACGGCGATACCGCGTCGGCTGAGTACGGACTGATCCGGTGGCGGAGGCGGAGTACTCAGTTGCGGCTGCTGTCGATCAGGAGACGCCGGGACCGGCGGCGTCGTCGAGGTGTCAGTTGGTCTCGCCGGCTCCGCCGCGCGAACCGTAGTCCACCGAACCCTGGACGAATCCGTTGTTCGGGCTGATGTTGTTCAGATCGGTGGACGGGCTGTTCTCGGAGGCCAGGAACCCGCCGAGGAACACCGCGCCGAGTCCCACCAGGATGCCGGCGACCCCGGCGACGGCTCCGGCGACAAGGCGGTTGTTGGTCATGGCGATGAAACTACCATCGCCCGAGTCCGTTTCCGGGTGACACCCGCTGACACCTGCGAATGCACCGTGTCGAGCTCAACGTCCGGAACGCACTTTCGTGAGGGCGCGATCCCACAACAGACGCACGCTCGACTTCACCATCTCGGGTTTGTCGACGTCGCGGCTGAGCAGCATCGTCGATGTCGCGATCGTCTTGGCAGACGCCTTGGAACGATGTCCGGAGTCCAGATGGGGCTGCGGATCGTATTCGATGACCAATTGGATCGCCTCCGCGCGCGCACGCCCGGCGATCTGCTCGGCCAGCCACAGCGCGACGTCGATGCCCGCGGACACACCGGCCGCGGTGACCAGGTCGTCGTCGGGCGCGGCGCGCACGATCCGCTGGTCGGTCACCGGCTTCGCGCCGTGCAGCGACAGCCCGGCCATCGACGACCAGTGCGTCGTGGCCGGCTTCCCGTCGAGCAGACCGGCTGCGGCCAGGATGATCGAACCGGTGCAGACCGACGTCATCCACTGGGCGCCCGGCCGTACGGCGCGCAGCCAGTCGAGGACCTTCTCGTCCTGCGAGGCGGCCAGGAAACCGGGACCGCCCGGCACCAGGACGACGTCCGGCGACGGTGTCTCGTCGAACGAATGCGTGGCTCCGACGACGAGCACGCCCGAGTCGGCGACGACCGGCCCGGGTTCGTGCCAGACGAATCTGACCTCGGTGTCGGGCAGGGCTCGCAGCACCTCGTAGGGGCCGATGAAGTCGAGCGCGGTGAACTGCGGGTAGAGCACGATCGCTATCTGGGTCATGGATGCCTTTCGGGTCGTGGGTTCTAGGGTGTGCGTCTAGCGGAAGGTGCGGCGGTACTGATCGGGCGGCACGCCGAGCCGGCGGACGAAGGTGCGCCGCATCGTCTCGGCCGACCCGAACCCGCACCGGGTGGCGATCACCGGCATCGTGTCGTCGCTCTGGGTGAGTGCCCGGCGGGCGGCGTCGGTCCGGACCCGTTCGACATAGGCGCCCGGCGCCTCACCGGTCTCGTCGGTGAAGATGCGGGAGAAATGACGCGGGCTCATCGACGCGTCGCGGGCGAGATCGTCGACGCGGTGCACCCGGCCCGGCTCGGCCTCGATGCGTTCCTGGATCTCGCGGATCGCCGTGCGCCGGGCCCGAGGCATCCACACCGGCGGGGCGAACTGGCTCTGACCACCTGGGCGCCGCATGTAGAGGACGAGCCACCGCGCGACGAGCTGTGCGAGCTCGGTGCCGTGGTCCTCCTCGATGAGGGCCAGCGAGAGGTCGATACCGGCGGTGACGCCCGCGGAACTCCACACCCGGTCGCTGCCGCGCACGAACAGGGCCTCGGCGTCGACCTGGATCGACGGGTATCGCTCGGCGAGCAACCCGGTCACGGCCCAGTGCGTCGTCGCGCGTTTGCCGTCGAGGAGGCCGGCCTCGGCGGCGAGGAACGCGCCGTTGCACACGCTGACGACGCGTCGTGCCCGTTGCGCCGCCCGTCGGATCCAGTCGACGAGGTCGGGGTCGCGGGAGGCGTCGTGGACGCCGGTGCCGCCGGGGAGGATCAGGATGTCGAGCGGCTCGGCCGGGTCGGGCAGCGGCTGCGCGACGAACTCCAGCCCGACGCCGGTGCCCACCGGCAGACCGGTCGTCGACACCAGCCGCAGGTCGTAGCGGACCTGCGCGCCCTGGTCGGCGAGGGCATACGACGCGGTGGTGAACACGTCGGCCGGACCGGTCACGTCCAGGGCCTGCACCCCGGGGTATCCGAGGATCAGCACCGATCGAGTCATGAGGACACCGTTTCCGACCCGCACCGTGGCGTCCAGGCCACGCATCCCACAGATCAGGACACGTCACTGTTGTTTGAGCTGGTCCCCACCACCGGTTGAGCCGGCACCCGTCCCCGCTGCTCGAGCCGGCTCGCCCCCCGCTGGTTGAGCCGGCTCCGAGCGGAGCCGCTGGGCCGAGCAAGCGACGAAGGAGCGCGTCGAGGTCGAGGCGCCCCACCCCCGCTGGTTGAGCCGGCTCCGAGCGGAGCCGCCGGGCCGAGCAAGCGACGAAGGAGCGCGTCGAGGTCGAGGCGCCCCACCCCCGCTGGTTGAGCCGGCTCCGAGCGCAGCGAGGCGCCGTGTCGAAGCCACTTGGTGACCTCGACTAGCTCGGCCGTCAGGTGGGGACGCTCGACCAGCAGCGTTGCGCTACAGCGTGACCTGCGGTTCTTTCTCGCACTTCGCGGGCACGATGAACACCGGCCGATGGCAATGTTTGAGGACCCGCTCGGCGACGCTGGACCGCAGCAGTGCCTTGAGTCCCGACGCCCCGCGCGTTCCGGTGACCAGGAGATCGACGTCGAGCGCTTCGGCGGCGGCGACGAGCGCGCCCCACACCGTCGACTCCACTTCCACGAGCGATCCGCGCGCGGCCAGTCCGCACTCGGCGGCGAGTGTCACGCCGCGCTCGTTGATCGAGGCGGCCTCGTCTTCGAGGGCCTGGTCGACGCCGGCGTCGAGTTGGGTGTCGATGAACGGCTGCATCCCGCCGGCGAGGGTGGACATACGTGCCGGCGTCATGCCGCCGGGCTGCCAGGCGGTGACGACCACTGCGGATTGCGCGCGGAGAAATTGTCCGGCGTAGCGAATGGCGCGGTCGGCGTTCGGGGACCCGTCATAGGCGATCATCAGTGTTTGTGCGGCACTGTTGCCGCCGCTACCGCGCCCGGCGGTGGCGGACCCGGACGAATCGGACCCCACGTCCATTGGCTCAGACTACATGCCAGACTCGTGCCATGGGCCCAACTCGCAGACCCCGACGGATTCGTCGCGAAGGGATCCGTGACAACTGGATCCGGAATGCGATGACGACAGGGACGGTCGCCGTACTGTGCGCGGCGCTGGCGGCGTGCGCGTCGTGGACGCCGGACTCACCGCCACCGACTCCCTCGTACTCGGCGTCGTCGCTCGCTTCGACGTCTTCGTCGGCGTCGCCGACGACCGTTCCGGTTGCAAACAGTTGTGGCGCAAGCGAACTCGCGAAGCTCTCCGTACGCCAGAAGCTGGCGCAGCTGATCGTCGTCGGTGTCACCGGGGCGGCCGACGCGCAGCAGATCGTCGAGAACGAGGAGATCGGCGGGATCTTCGTCGGGAGCTGGACCGACAAGGCGATACTGACAAGCGGTGCGGCAGCACGTATTTCGCAGAACTCGCCGATCCCGCTGATGGTCACCGTCGATCAGGAGGGTGGTCGGGTGTCGCGCCTGTCCGCGCTCGGTATCGACCACGCGTCGCCGCGCGAACTGGCACAGACCAGGACGCCCGAGCAGGTGCGGGCGATCGCGGCCGATGTGGGCCGCAAGCTCAAGCGGCTCGGGGTCACCGTCGACTTCGCTCCCGTCGCCGACGTCAGCGACGAATCGGACAACGAGGTGATCGGCGACCGGTCCTTCAGCAACGACCCGGCCGTCGTCACCGAGTACGCGGGCGCGTACGCCGCGGGATTGGCCGACGCGGGAATCACGCCTGTGTACAAGCACTTTCCGGGTCACGGACACGGGTCGGGCGACTCGCATCTCGGCGTTGTGACGGTTCCGTCGCTCGCGGAGCTGCAGGACAGCGACCTCGTGCCGTTCCGGACGCTGTTGCGCGACCCGGGGACCGCGGGCGCCATGGTCGGGCACCTGATCGTGCCCGGTCTGACGAAGGGACTGCCCGCCAGCATCAGCCGGCCCGCCATCCGAATGCTGCGCACCGGCGTCGGCTACGACGGTCCGCGGTTCAACGGCGTCATCTACTCCGACGACCTGTCGGGCATGGCGGCGATCAGCGCCCAGTACCCGATCGAGCAGGCGGTGGAGAAGTTCATCCTCGCCGGCGGCGACATCGCGCTGTGGCTGTCGACCGACCGTGTCTCGTCGGTGCTCGACAATCTCGAACGCGCGGTGTCAGCGGGTCGCCTGGCGCCGGCACGACTCGACGACAAGGTCGTGCGAATCCTTCGATCCAAGGGTGTGGTGAACTGTTGACCTGCTGAGTCCCCCGGCGCCGACGGTCTGAATGGGGTTTCACCTTACCGATTGGTAAGTTGTTGATATCGTCGGACGGAACAGAAGTCGTGAACGGAGGTGGCGGTCATGTCGGGCGGAACCAAGCGCCTGCCCCGCGCGGTGCGCGAGCAGCAGATGCTCGATGCGGCCGTCAAGGTGTTCGCGCAGAACGGTTTTCGCGAGACCTCGATGGACGCCATCGCATCCGAGGCGCAGATCTCCAAGCCGATGCTGTACCTGTACTACGGCTCGAAGGACGAACTGTTCAGTGCGTGCATCGCCCGTGAGTCCGGTCTGTTCATCGACGCGATGAGCGTCGGTTTCGACCCGTCGCTGTCGCAACGTGAGCAGGCCGTCACGGTGATCCGTGAGTTCCTCCGCTTCGTGCACGAGCACCGGCAGTCCTGGCGGGTGCTGTACCGCGTCGCCATCGGCACCGCCGGTTTCGCCGGCATCGTCTCCGAGAGCCGCCAGCGGGTCACCGAGATGGTCGCCCAGCTGATCAAGGCGGGCACGACCGTCGAGGTCGACAGCGACATCGACTTCGAACTCACCGCCGTCGCGATCGTCGGCGCCGCCGAGGCCGTCGCCGACCGCATCACGGAGGGTGACGTCGACCTCGAGCGGGCCACCAGCCTCCTCGTCGGCATCACCTGGCGCGGCCTGAAGGGCGTCGGTACCGACGCCTGAAGTGTCGACACCTGAGGTGCAACGCAAACGCTCCCGCGGCCCCGCTTCCTATCCGCTGATTGGATCCAATAAGCGGGACGGAAACGAGACCGCGGGAGCGAAAGGCGAGAGCCCTCAGCCCTCCCGCGTCGTCGCGGTGAGGTGCGGGAATCCCTTGCGACGGTCGCGGATCGCGATGTCGAAGTTGCCCTTGCCGTCGATGCGGCGGGTGTAGAGATTCACCTTGGCCGGCAACAGGATCGGCTTGCCGAACCTGACGTCGTAGGTGACCGCGTCGGGCAGCTGCGCCTCCACGTTCGCGACAGCTGCTGCGGCACTCCACATCCCGTGGGCGATGGCCTTGGGGAAGCCGAATGCCTTGGCCGGCAGGTTGCCCATGTGGATCGGGTTGCGGTCGCCCGAGGCGGCGGCGTACTCGCGGATCCGCTTGAGGTCGACGGCCAGGATGGCGTCCGGCGGCGGCGGGGTCTTCGACTTCGGTTCGGGACCCCGCGGCTCGTCGGACAGGCTGGTGCGCTGCTGCTTCAGGAACGTCGCCGTCTGGGTGGTGACAAGTTCCGATCCGACGCGGATCTCGCTGACGACGTCGATCAGGATGCCCTTGCGGTGCTCGCGCAGGTTCTGTGCATGCGTGACGATGTCGAGCGGCTCACCGACCTCGATGGGCCGCGAACGTTCGATGGTGTTCGTCATGTGTACCGAACCGACGGCGCCGAACGGGAACTCGTCGGACGTCATGAGCTTCATGACGACCGGGAACTGCAGCACGAACGGGTACGTCAACGGCAGGGTGCCGCCGAACCGCTGCCCGGTCGCGCGGCAGTACGCCTGCAGCGCAGTCGAATCCACCCGCACGCCGTCGAGCCGGTAACGCGTCTCGGGTGCGGTGGCGTCGGCCGGCACCCGTGGCGCCTTGCCGATGCCGGGCAGCAGCGCGGTGACCGCCTTGCCGTACAGCTCGGCGGTGCCGGGTGCGGACGGGAGGGTGATCGTCTTGCCCATCAGGCCCCCAGGAATCCCTGGCCGCAGACGCGGACCACATTGCCGGTGATGGCATTGCTCGCCGGGTTGGCGAAGTAGGCCACGGTCTCGGCGACGTCGACGGTCTGACCGCCCTGCTGCAGCGAGCTCATCAGGCGACCGGCCTCACGTGTCGCGAGCGGGATGGCCGCGGTCATCTTGGTCTCGATGAAGCCGGGCGCCACCGCGTTGATGGTGATGCCCTTCTCGGCGAGGATCGGCGCGTAGGCGTCGACGAGGCCGATAACACCGGCCTTCGAGGCGCCGTAATTGGTCTGGCCGCGGTTGCCCGCGATGCCGGCGATCGACGACACGTCGACGACGGCGCCGCCCTCGCGCAGCGCACCCTTCTCGAGCAGCGTCTCGACGAGGGTCTGCGGTGCGATGAGGTTGACCGCGATGACCGCGTCCCAGCGGGAGTCGTCCATGTTGGCGAGCAGCTTGTCGCGGGTGATGCCGGCGTTGTTGACGATGATGTCGATGCCGCCGTGCCGCTCGAGGGCGTGCTCGGCGAGCTTCGCGCCGGCGTCGGCCGCGGTGACATCGAGCGGGAAGGCGGTGCCGCCGACCTTGTTCGCCGTCTCCGACAGCGCGTCCCCGGCCTGCGGGACATCGGCGGCGATCACGTGCGCGCCATCGCGGGCAAGGACCTCGGCGATCGTCGCGCCGATGCCGCGGGCGGCACCGGTGACGACAGCGACCTTGCCCTCGAGGGGCTTGTCCCAGTTCTTCGGCGCGGTGGCGTCGGCGCCGCCGACCCGGATGACCTGGGCGTCGACGAAGGCCGACTTCGCCGAGAGCACGAAGCGCACGGTCGACTCGAGGCCGGTCAGCCCGGTCTTGGCGTCGGGGGAGACGTAGACGAGCTGGACGGTGGACCCCTTCAGGAGTTCCTTGCCCAGCGAGCGGGTGAAGCCTTCGAGTGCACGCTGCGCGACGCGCTCGGAGGGGTCGGTGACCAGCTCCGGCGTGGTGCCGATGACCAGGAACCGCGCGCAGGCCGCGGTCGAGCGCATCGCGGGCTGGAAGAACTCGAAGAGTTGACGCAGCTCGGCGGGAGTGGTGATGCCGGTCGCGTCGAAGACGAGGCCGCCGTACTTGTCGGCGCTGCGCCCGGTCGTGGCGTTCTGGATGAGGTCGTAGTCTTCGGTCGAGAGCATCTCGCGAAGCGGTTCGACGAGCCGACCGGACCCGCCGAGCAGAACGGGGCCGGGCAGCGGCGGCTCGGAGGCCTTGTAGCGCCGTAGCGGCGCCGGGACGGGCAAACCGGCCTGCTTGGCGATGAATGCGCCGGGCGCGGAATGGACGAAGCTCGAGTACAGGCCAGTGTTTCCGTTGGCGGCCACGTTGATCTCCTCTGACTGTCGTTCGACAACGAACTTACTGATGAGTAAGAATACGCTATAGATACCGCACCCGACCCTTGGGAGATCGACGTGGCCGAACAGTCCAACCCCACCAGCAAGCCGAAGACCCGCAGCGATCGTCCCGTCGCGATCCTCGGCGGCAACCGCATCCCGTTCGCACGCCAGGACAAGGCGTACGCGAAGGTCGGGAACCAGGAGATGTTCACTGCCGCGCTCGACGGCCTGGTGAGCCGCTTCAACCTGCAGGGCGAGCAGCTCGGCATGGTCGCCGGCGGCGCCGTGCTCAAGCACGCCCGTGATTTCAATCTCATCCGCGAGTCGGTGCTGGGCTCGGCGCTGTCGCCGTACACCCCCGCGTTCGACATCCAGCAGGCCTGCGGCACCGGACTGCAGGCCATCACGACGGTCGCCGACGGCATCGCCCGCGGCCGCTACGACGCCGCGATCGGCGGTGGCGTCGACACGACGTCCGACGCACCGATCGCCGTGGGCGAGGGCCTGCGTCGTCAGCTGCTCGAGGTCAACCGGGCGCGTAGCACCAAGGACCAGATCCTCGGCGCCGCGAAGCTGCTGACGAAGCTCGGCATCGAGATCCCGCGCAACGGCGAGCCCCGCACGGGCATGTCGATGGGCGAGCACGCCGCCGTCACGGCCAAGGAATTCGGCATCAAGCGGGCCGACCAGGACGAGTTGGCCGCCCGCAGCCACCAGAACATGGCGGCCGCCTACGACGCCGGCTTCTTCGACGACCTGATCACCCCGTTCTTGGGCCTGACCCGCGACCAGAACCTGCGCGGCGACTCCACCGCGGAGAAGCTCGCCAAGCTCAAGCCGGTCTTCGGCGTCTCCCTCGGCGACGCGACGATGACCGCGGGCAACTCGACGCCGCTCACCGACGGTGCGTCGACCGTACTGCTCGCCAGCGACGAGTGGGCCGCCGACCGCGGACTGCCGGTGCTCGCCTACTTCGTGGACAGCGAGACCGCCGCGGTCGACTACGTCAACGGTCCCGACGGGCTGCTCATGGCCCCCACCTACGCGGTGCCGCGCCTGCTCGCCCGCAACGGGCTCACGCTGCAGGACTTCGACTTCTACGAGATCCACGAGGCCTTCGCGTCGGTGGTCCTCGCGACCCTGCAGGCGTGGGAGTCCGAGGAGTACTGCAAGGAGCGCCTCGGCCTCGACTCGGCACTGGGTTCGATCGACCGCAGCAAGCTCAACGTCCACGGTTCGTCGCTCGCGGCGGGTCACCCCTTCGCGGCGACCGGCGGCCGGATCGTCGCGCAGGCGGCCAAGCAGATCAAGGAGAACGGCGGCGGTCGCGCCCTGGTTTCGATCTGTGCCGCGGGCGGCCAGGGCGTCACCGCGATCATCGAGGGCTGACGACCCGAAGCGGACATCATCGAGAGCTGGAATCCCGATAAGTGAGACGGATCGGCGACTGATCGGCCGATCCGTCTCACTTTCGTGGGACGAATCGGGGTACTTCGTCACATATTCGACAGAATCGGCCGTCCGGGGATGCCTCCGGCCGAAAAGTAGCGTAATTATGTCTATAGCTCCGGCTGCGCTGTCAGACCCCCGACCCGACAGCTCGGCCGGAGCGCCTACTTTCCCGACCGTAGTTCTGCGGCCACCCCCTGATCGGTAAGTCGTCAGCCCGGCCGAGCTGCCAGCCCCGATGGATGGAGTTGTGACCCCAGGCTCTCGCCGAGCACGATCCGCGCTACGCGCCATGCTCGCCGTCGTCGCCGTGATCACGCTCGTCCTCGCCGCGGAGTTCGTGGCCACCCGCTCCGATTCCCCACGCAACGCCGTCGTCGGCGGTATCGATGCGGGCGGTCGGAACTCCGCCGAACTCACCTCCGTACTCGACGAGCTGACGGCGCGTTCGCGACAACCGGTTGTCTTGCGGACGCCGGAGGGCTCGGCCGAGGTCTCGCCCGCCGAGCTGGGACTCACATACGACGCCGATGCGACGCGGGCTCGTCTCCTCGAGCAACCGCGCAATCCGCTCGTCCGTCTGGCCGCGCTGTTCGGCCGCGACTTCGACGTCGAGCCGGTCGTCACGCTGGATCGGACGGCGATGAACGCGGCGCTCGACGCCCAGCGCGCGTCACTCGAGAAGGCGGCGGTCGAGGGTGGTGTGCACTACGACGGCACCGAGCCCGTCGGGGATCAGCCCGCCAAGGGTGAACGCATCGCGCGAGACGCGGCCGCCGCGACCCTCGTCGACCGTTGGCTGGACGGTGCCCCCGTCGACCTGCCCATGGAACCCTTCTCGCCGACGGTGAGCGCCGAGGTCGTGGCCGTGACCGTCGCCGGACCGGCCGAACGGGTGGTCGCGGCTCCCGTGAGTCTCGTGGACCGCCGCAAACGGACGGTCGAGGTGCCCGCGAGAGACCTGGCGTCGATGGTGACCTTCGGGCCCGACGGCCGCGGCGGGCTCACTCCCCGAGCCAACGAGAAGGTGGGGCGCGAGATCCTCGCCCCCGACCTCGACGCCTCGCAACGGGCCCCCGTCAGCGCGAGGTTCAGTCTGGCGTCCGGCCGTCCGCAGGTGGTGCCGGGCGTCGACGGCGCCGCGATCAACTGGCCGAAGACCCTCGCCGCCGTCGCCACGAGTGCGGCGGCCGACGGCGGCGATCGCAGGGTCGAGGTCGTCTACGACGACGTCGAGCCGAAGCTCACGACCGATGCCGCGCGCAAGCTCGGGGTCACCGAACTGATCAGCGAGTACACCACAGGTGGCTTCTCGAGCGCTTCCGGGGAGAACATCCGGCTCGTAGCCGCCGAGGTCGACGGGGCCCTCGTCCTGCCCGGAAAGGTGTTCTCGCTCAACGGGCACACCGGGCCGCGCGGAGCGGAGCAGGGGTACGTCGAGTCGACGATCATCGACCACGGTCGGGCGTCGAACGCGGTCGGCGGCGGGATCTCCCAGTTCGCGACGACCCTGTACAACGCGACGTATTTCGCCGGGCTCGAGGACGTCGATCACACCGAACACGCGTATTACATCTCGCGGTACCCGGAGGCGCGGGAGGCGACCGTGTTCGAAGGCGCCATCGACCTGAAGTTCCGCAACAACACGCGGCATGGCGTGCTGATCGAGACCGCCTGGTCGCCGTCGTCGGTGACGGTGCGGCTCTGGGGCACGAAGGCGTTCGAGGTCGAGTCGGTCACGGGTGAGCGGGTTGCCCCCACCGATCCGCCGCGAGTCCGCGTTCCGCGCGGGGACGACTGCATCCCGAGCAGCGGGAGCAAGGGTTTCACGGCATCGGACACCCGGATCATCAAGGACGCGCGTACCGGACGGGAGATCGATCGGTCCACCCGCACCGTCCGCTACGCGCCCGAACCCATCGTGAAGTGCGTCTGACCCCGGGGTGATTCGGCGCGGGGTGATCTGATGTGGAGGATTTCGATGCGGGGTGTTTCCCCGAAGGGCTTTACCGAGCGATAGAACGCTCGATAGGCTCCGGGGCGTGGATATCAATGGAGCTAGTGCAATCGTCACGGGTGGCGCGTCCGGCATCGGCGCGGCTGCGGCTCGCCAGCTGGCGGCCAAGGGTGCAAAGGTCATCGTCGCCGACCTGAACGCGGACAAGGGCGAAGAACTCGCCAAGGAGATCGGCGGACAGTTCGTCGCCGTCGACGTGACCTCGACCGAACAGATCGAAGCCGCCGTCAACGCGGCCACCGAACTGGGCCCGCTGCGTGCCCTGGTCAACTCGGCCGGCATCGGCTGGGCGCAGCGCACCATCGGTCGCGACGGTGAGTTCGGGTCGGCCCACAACCTCGACGCCTACAAGAAGGTCATCGCGATCAACCTGATCGGCACCTTCGACTGCATCCGTCTTGCGGCCACCGCCATGAGCCGCAACGAGCCGCTCGACGGCCACGGCGAGCGCGGCGCGATCGTCAACATGGCCAGCGTCGCAGCGTTCGACGGCCAGATCGGCCAGGCGTCGTACTCGTCGTCCAAGGGCGGCGTCGTCGGCATGACCCTCCCGGTCGCGCGCGACCTGGCTGCGGTCGGCATCCGCGTCAACACCATCGCCCCCGGTCTGATCGACACCCCGATCTACGGTGAGGGCGAAGCGGCCGAGGCGTTCAAGGCCAAGCTCGGCGAGTCGGTCCTGTTCCCGCACCGCCTGGGTGCGCCCGACGAGCTCGCTTCGATGGTCGTCGAGCTGGTCACCAACAGCTACATGAACGCGGAGGTCATCCGCGTCGACGGTGGCATCCGGATGCCACCGAAGTAGATCCGGCACCCCACCGGGGTAACCGCGCAGACCCACCACCGGCCCGAGCCGGTGGTGGGTTTGCCGTCTGTTCACTGGTTCTTTCCGTGAAAGAACTTTCATTCGCGCCTCATGAAGGTGTCACGCCGGCACCGCAGAGTGGTCGCCATGAACCTTCCGCACGCGATCGACCGACCTCCGGATCACCCGGGCTCGGTGACGATGTACGCGACGCGCCCACCCGTGCGCACGGTGACGCCGCCACCGCCGCCACGACGCACCCTCCTCGACGCCGTCGGCAGCGCGCTGTCCCCCTGGGCGGCAGCCGGTCTCGTCGTCGTTCTCGGCGCCGGGGCGTTCGTCGGACATGCCGGGTGGACCGGGAAGTTGCCGTTCGACGCCGTCGTCACCCTCCTCGTCTTCCTCGTCGCGGTGTGGGCGTGGATCTTCTCGCCGCTGGATGACACCTATGTCGCGCTGGGTGGCGGTATCGCTCTGGTGGTCTTCGGGATCATCGACGCCAACACCTTCGCGGGCACCCTCGGCTCCGGCGTGATCTGGTTGCTGATCGGTGCTTTCGTGATCGCGGCCGCGGTCACGGCGTCAGGTCTGTCGGCTCGTGTGTCGGCGCGTGTCGTCCGCCGGGCCCGGACGCCTCGTCAGCTGGTCCATCTGACCACCGCGGCCCTGTTGCTGACCACGTTCGCGATCCCGGCGACCTCCGGCCGTGCGGCCCTTGCCCTTCCGATCTTTCTCGCGCTCGCTGCGGTCCTGCGTGACCGACCCCGTCTGGTGCTGTGCCTCGCGCTGGTCTTCCCGATCGTGATCCTCTTCTCGGCGGTGGGATCGCTTCTGGGTGCCGGCGCGCACCTCATCACCGTCGAGATCGTCTCGGCCGCAACCGGTGGCGGTATCGGATTCCTGCACTGGGCGGTCCTCGGCGTCCCCCTGGCCCTCGTGTGGTCGCATCTCGCGGCCGAGGCGGCACTGTGGTTGATGACCGATCACGCCGAGCGGGCACGTCCGCTGTGCGTGCCGCCGACCGCTCTCGCGACGACCGGGACGGCGACCTCCGGACCGCTCACGTCTGCACAGCGACGGGTGTCCGTCATTCTCGGACTGGTTGTGGCGCTGTGGTGTTCAGAACCGCTGCACGGTGTCGACCCGGCCGTCGTCGCGGTGCTCGGCGCGCTGGCCGCATCGGCGCCGGCGGTCGGCGCGACGACGCTGGGCGCGGCGCTGAAGACCATCCCGTGGACGCTTCTGTTGTTCATGGCCGCCACCCTCGCGCTGGGGATGGCGCTCAACTCCAGTGGTGCCGCGGGGTGGCTGGCGGATCAGGCTTTCGGGTCCATCGCCGAGACCGGGCCGGCGGCGGCGGCGATGGTGTTCGTCGTCGTCGCGGCGATCGTCTCGCTGCTCGCGCATTTGGTGATCCAATCCCGTTCGGCCCGTTCGGCGGTACTGATCCCGATCATCGTGGTGACCGCCCCGGCCGTCGGGGTCGACCCGGTCGCCGCGGCCTTCCTGTCCACCGCGGCCGCCGGGTTCTGCATCACTCTCACCAGCTCGGCCAAACCGGTCGCCATGTTCGCGGCGAGCGACGACGTCCCGGGTTACGAACCCCGACATCTGCTCACGATGTCGGCGCTGCTCGCGCCGGTGTCGCTGGTGCTGCTCATCATCTTCGCGTTCTGGGTCTGGCCCTACCTGGGTCTGCCCCTGCTCTCGTCCTGACCGTCGCATCGCCGCGACCGTCCCGAATGTGCCTCCGGGTGCGAGTTCCAGTCTCCTCATCAAGACCTTGTCCGATCGATCAACAGGAGTGCCGACGTCCGTCCGAGTTCCGCAACGAATCCTGGTCGCCCCGAGTGGTTTCAAGGAGAGCCTCGACGCCGTGTCCGTGGCGACCGCCATCGCCGCGGGGGTGCGGCGCACGCTCCCCGGGGTGCGCGTCGACATCGCACCGATCGCGGACGGCGGGGAGGGAACGGCGCGCATCCTGGCGGCCGCGGGCAACGGGCGCCTCCACGAGCTGACCGTCTGCGGCCCCACCGGTGAGCCGGTGCAGTCGCACTGGGCCGAGGTCGGCGTCGGTCGGAACCGCATCGGCGTCGTCGAGATGGCTGCCGCCGCTGGATTGGCGCTCGTTCCGGCGGGGCAGCGCGATCCCGGCGCCACGACCACTTACGGAGTGGGACAATTGATTGCCGCGGCACTCGACGCGGGGGTGTCGGCGATTCTCGTCGGATGCGGCGACTCGGGGACATGTGACGGCGGGGCCGGGGCGCTCCAGGCGCTCGGTGCGCGCGTCCTGGACCAGGACGGTCACGAGATCGGGCGTGGCGGAAACGAACTGGCGCGCGCGGCGTCGCTGGACCTCACCGGCCTGCATCCGCGGTTGCGTGAGACCGAAGTGGTGGTCGCGGGCAACCCGCACAACGTCCTCTGCGGACCGAGCGGCGTCGCCCGCGTCTTCGGGCCGCAGAAGGGGGCGACGCCCGCACAGGTCGACTCGCTGTCGGCGGCGCTCGACGTCTGGGCGGACATACTGCAGCGGGATGGGCTGGCCGACATCGACTATCGGCAGGGGGCCGGGTCCGGCGCGTCGGGTGGACTCGGTGCGGGCCTGGCGGCAGCCGGCGGGAAACTGCGGTCGCGGTTCGACGCACTACTCGATTCCGGGCTGTCCGGCATCGACCTCGATCATCGGATCGGCAAGGCCGATCTGGTGATCACCGCAGAGGGTTCGATCGACTTCCAGACCCCCCGCGGCAAGGTGCCCGCGGAGGTGGCCCGCCGCGCCCAGTTACGGGGTGTGCCCGTTGTCGCGCTGGCGGGTTCGCTCGGGCACGGTGCTCCCGCCGTCCACGACGTGGGGATCGGGGCGATCGCGTCGATCATCACGGTGCCGATGCCCTTGTCGGAGGCGGTCGCCAACGGAGAGAAGCTCCTCGCCGACGCCGCCGAGCGCACCATGCGGATGATCCTCCTCGGTGCCGCGGTCTCCGCCCGGGCCGGGCAGCGGAAGCGGAAGAAGGCGGTCTGACCGCTGCGCAAACCCACCACTTTTGGGCATATCCACCCCCTTCGGACGGGGTGGATATGCCGAAAAGTGGTGGGTTTGCGGGTTCGGCCGCCGGTCCGGTAACGCCACCGGCGCGCGGGTAGTGTTCGCGGCGTGACCAATTCGCCATACCAGCCGGGGGACCCGCGATTCGGGCCACAACCGCAACCCGGGCAGTACCAGCCGAACGGGAGGTACCCGCCACCGAACCAGCCCTACGGCGCACCGCCGCCGAACCAGGTGCCCTACGGCGGTCGGCCCCAGTACCCGGGTCCGATGCCGGGCGGGATGTACCCGCCCGGACCGCCGTTCCCGCCGCCACCGAAGAAGAAGCGCACCGGTTTGTGGGTCGCGCTGGGAATTGTCGGGGTGCTGCTCTTGATCGTGATCGCCGGTGGCGTGGCGCGGGTGCTGGTGTCGTCGGCGCAGGGAGGTGGGGTCACCGACACCAGTGACGTCGACGCCGGCGAGTGCATCGTCGTGACGGCGGAGCCGGAGACCCTCAAGGCCGACGAGGTGTCCTGCGGCGACACCGACTTCCACTACGTCGTCGCGGAGAAGTCCATCACGCAAGGGCTCTGCGGTCCCAACTACTCGCGCTACTGGGTCGCGGGCGAGGAGGGTGCGCTCTGTCTGGCGCCGGTCTACCAGGAGGGCCGTTGTTACTACATCCCGTCGGCGACCGGTGGTACCGCGCTCGCCGACATTCGTGAGAACGACTGCGGGTCGCCGGTTTCCGGCGGAACGAACATCCGCGTGGACACCAAGGCTGCGGGGGAGCCCGAATGTCCCGACTCGGACGGGACCTACTTCGCGGAGAAACCGCGCCCGGTCGGCTATTGCTTCAGTGTGATCGACTGAAGTTGCCGCACCGCCGGTCTGAGCCGCGATGTGCGCGGGCTCGACGCAAAGAAGAACTCCCACCGGCGGATTCGCCGGTGGGAGTTCTCAGTATGGTCGGGCTCAGAAGGCCGCTTCGTCGAGTTCCATGATGTCATTGTCGATGTTCTCGACGGTGACGCGGACCGAGGTGAGCAGCGGGAGCATGTTCTTCGCGAAGAAGCTCGCCACGGCGACCTTGCCCTCGTAGAAGGACTTGTCGGCGTCGGAGGCCCCGTTGTCGAGAGCTGCGAGGGCGACCTCGGCCTGGCGGAGGAGCAGCCAGCCGATGAGCAGGTCGCCGACGGCCATCAGGAAGCGGACCGAACCGAGTCCGACCTTGTACAGCTCGGTCGAGTTCTCCTGTGCCGCCATCAGATCGTTGGTCAGCGAGGCAGCCATCGCCTGCACGTCGTCGAGCGCCGTCTTCAGCAGTGCCCGCTCGGTCTTCAGCCGGCCGTTGCCCGCCTCGGAGTCGATGAAGCTCTGGATCTGCCCGGCGACGTGCGCGAGCGCCTGGCCCTTGTCGCGGATGATCTTGCGGAAGAAGAAATCCTGGGCCTGGATGGCGGTGGTGCCCTCGTACAGCGAGTCGATCTTCGAGTCACGGATGTACTGCTCGATCGGGTAGTCCTGGAGGAATCCCGACCCGCCGAGCGTCTGCAGCGACTCGTGACCGAGGGTGCCGTAGGCGCGCTCGGAGCCGACGCCCTTGACGATCGGGAGCAGCAGATCGTTGACGCGGTGGGCCATCTCGGCATCGGCGCCGGACACGATCTTCGCGGCGGCGGTGTCCTGGTGCGACGCGGTGTAGAGGTAGATCGCGCGCAGACCTTCGGCGTAGGCCTTCTGGGTCATCAGCGAACGACGCACATCGGGGTGGTGGGTGATCGACACGCGCGGTGCGGCCTTGTCGGTCATCTGGGTCATGTCCGCACCCTGGATGCGCTCCTTGGCGTACTCGAGCGCGTTCAGGTAACCGGTCGACAGGGTCGAGATGGCCTTGGTGCCCACCATCATCCGCGCGTGCTCGATGACCTCGAACATCTGCGCGATGCCCTTGTGGACGTCGCCGACGAGCCAGCCCTTGGCGGGGGTGCCGTGCTGTCCGAAGGTGACCTCACAGGTGGCGGACGCCTTGATGCCCATCTTGTGCTCGACGTTGGTGACGAAGACGCCGTTGCGCTCGCCGAGTTCGCCGGTCTCGAAGTCGAAGTGGTACTTGGGTACGAAGAACAGCGACAGACCCTTGGTGCCCGGGCCAGCGCCCTCGGGGCGGGCTAGCACCAGGTGGAAGATGTTCTCGGTCATGTCCTGATCGGCCGAGGTGATGAATCGCTTCACACCGTCGATGTGCCAGGAACCGTCTTCCTGCTGCACGGCCTTGGTGCGTCCGGCACCTACGTCGGAACCGGCGTCGGGCTCGGTCAGCACCATGGTGGCGCCCCAGCCGCGGTCGGAGCAGATGGCAGCCCACTTCTTCTGCTCGTCGGTGCCGTTGTTGTAGAAGATGTTCGCGAAGCCCGCGCCGGCGGCGTACATGAACACGGGCGGGTTGGCGCCGAGGATCATCTCGCCGATGGCCCAGTACAGCGAGCGCGGGGCCGGCAGGCCGCCGAGTTCCTCGGCGATGCCGATCTTGTCCCAGCCGCCCTCGACCAGGGCGTTGTACGACTTCTTGAACGACTCGGGGATCGTGACGGTGTGCTCGTCGGGGTCGAAGACCGGGGGATTGCGGTCGGCGTCGACGAAGGACTCGGCGATCGGGCCCTCGGCCAGCGCACGGACCTCGCGCAGCATGTCGACGGCTGTCTCGTGGTCGAGGTCCCCGAAGTCGCCGGACTCCAGTACCTTGTCGAGCTCGAACAGTTCGAAGAGATTGAACTGCAGGTCGCGCATGTTGCTCTTGTAATGGCCCATGGTTGTTCCTTGTCTGGTGTGGCCGTCTGCGATGGCGTCCTCGACCCGGTCCGATCGCTCACGGTTGTGCGCGTACCGGCCGGATGAGGGGGCTGTTCGGTCCGAGCTATGTTACTCGCCGGTAACCCTAGAATAGCCCCATATCCCCGCCGGATCAATCAGAAGATGTGTGATCTGCGCCGGTTGGCGCACCCGGAGCGCCGAGAAATCCGCAACGCCGGCGCAGGAACCGCGAGTACGTTCCAATGAACGAATGCGCAGACTGGTGATCGGACCCGCACGTGTCGGTGCGACAGGTTTCGTGAGCGTCGTGATCTCGATCGTCGCCCTGGCCGCCGGACTTCTGGTGGCTGTCGCCCCGGCAGACGCCGCGGCGACGCCCTCGTGGGACGGCGTGTATTCGTTGAAGCGGTTCGCCGCCTCGAAGACCGGAACGAGCCTCGCGGCCCGGCAGGCGGAGCCGGACTTCTCCGACGACTACACCTTCAGGACATCGTGCGACGGCGGTACGTGCGTGGCGACGGTGATCGACGGGCCGAAACCCGCGAATTCGACGCTGCCGCAGCCGCCGCGCTACACCTGGGAGGCAGGATCCTGGGTGCACCGCTATGACTGGGAATGGGACTGCTGGCAGGGCGCCGGTGTGCCGAAGGTGTGGCGCCCGGCGACGTCGATCGCGACCTACACCCCGCAGGGCGACGGCACGCTGAAGGGCGTGTGGCGGACCACGATCGACGGCGGGCCCTGCGACGGGACGGTCGTCATGAACGTCGCCGCATACCCGGTGACTCCGCCGGCGCCCGCCTGGAATCTGTCGTGATCGACGTCTTATAGCGCCGAGCGCAGGTACTCGAGATCGTCGGGGATGCCGTCGCCGGGCGTCTCCAGGATGACCGGTGCGCCCGCCGCCTCGGCGACCGCGACGAGCACCTCGGGGTCGATGTGGCCCGACGCGAGGTTGGCGTGACGGTCGCGGCCCGAGTCGAACTCGTCGCGAGAGTTGTTGAGGTGCACGAGATCGATCCGGCCGGTGATCTGACGAACGCGCTCGACGAGTCCGATGAGATCCTCGCCGCCGGCCCAGGCGTGGCAGGTGTCGAGGCAGAAGCCCGCCTGGTCGAAGTCGCCGACGGCCTCCCACAGACGGTCGATGGACTCGAGCGTGCGTGCCATCGCGTGATCGCCGCCCGCGGTGTTCTCGATGAGGATCGGGACGCCGAAGCCGCCCTTGTCGGCCTGGCGGTCGAACAGCTTGCGCCAGTTGGCGAATCCCTCGGCGCTGTCCTCCCCGTCGCGCAGATGCCCGCCGTGGACGACGAGCCCGAAGGCGCCGAGCTCGGCGGCGGCCGCGGCCTGCTGCTCGACGGCCTTGCGCGACGGCATCCGCAGCCGGTTGTTCAGACTGGCGACGTTGATCTGGTAGCTCGAGTGCACGACGACGTCGATGTCGGACTCACGGAACTCCGCCGCGCGCGGGTTCGGCTGCGGCTTCTTCCAGCTCTGAGGATCCGTGACGAACATCTGGAAGACATCGATCCCGAGCTCGGCGGCAGTGGCCAAGGGGTCGGCGTCCTCGCGAAGATGGGCTCCGATGCGCATGTGACAACGATAGTGGCCCACCCCGACACGCCGACGCCCCCGTCGTCGTCGATGAGTGGGACACGCCGGGTCGGACGCCGCCCTCGTTCAACCGGCTCTCCGCGGCGACGGGAGATCAGTCGCCCAGACAGGGCTCGGTCTCGATGGTGATCGGGACCCCGGCTGCGATGAGGAGTCGACACGGTGCCGCGCTGTCGTGATAGAGGTTCAGCCACTCGTGACCGCGGGTTCCGTCGGCGTACACCGCGTCGAGGGTGCGGTTGAGACGGGCCTCCGCCTCCTTGTTGATGATGTAGCGCTGGTCGCCATAGCGCAGGTAGCGATTGGGCACCGAGACCTCCTCAGGGGATCGACGCCCTCCAGTGTGATCCACAACACCCTGATCGGCGAGGCGTCCGGCGAAAACCGCTGGCGGAGACCGTTCGCCCGGGCTTGCGGCATCGGAAATGCTCAAATCCGACATGCCTGGCCGTCGGCTTGGCTCGCGAACAACAGATGGCCATTACACTGACGGCAGTTTAAGTGGGTGGTTGCCCTGCGGGGTGTGACGGGCGGGGTTGTGTCGGGTGAGTGTCGACGAGACGGTGGGCGTCCCGCAGCCGGGCAGACCCTCCAAGCGCGACGAGCGCGAGAGCGCCGAGACGACCACCTCCGACACCAAGGACTCTGTGGTGGCCACCGGTCGTGAGGACACCGACCGCGACGACACCGGACGCGCGGGTGTGGAACCGATCCTCGACGACCTGGCCGCCGCCGCCGAGATGGAAGCCGATCCCGAGAGCCGTCGCGATCTGACGATGGTCCGGCGCATCGCG
Organism: Gordonia sp. UCD-TK1; assembly: GCF_001691435.1. Taxonomy (NCBI): domain Bacteria; kingdom Bacillati; phylum Actinomycetota; class Actinomycetes; order Mycobacteriales; family Gordoniaceae; genus Gordonia; species Gordonia sp. UCD-TK1. The sequence continues at coordinate 172,192 of NZ_LZMP01000013.1, forward strand.
ATCGGTGCCTGGATCGTGCTGATGGCGGTGCACGTCGCCCTCTACGGTCTGGCCTTCGACCGCACGCGCCTGATCATCCTGATGTGTCTGGGACTCGCGGCTGCCTGTATCGGCCGGCGCAAGTTCATCACGATCCTCATCGACTGGGCGCCGTTCGCGCTGATCCTGATCCTCTACGACTGGACGCGCGACGTCGCGCGCATCGTCGACATGCCCACCCACTGGCATCTGGCGATCGATTTCGACGCCTGGCTGACCGGTGGGGTCAATCCCACGGCATGGCTGCAGGAGAACCTCAAGCAGGCGAGTCCGCCCTGGTGGGAGGTCATCGTCAGCATCGTCTACATGTCGTACTTCATCATCCCGTATGCCGTCGCGGCCGTGCTGTGGCTGAAGGATCGCGCCGCCTGGCGACGCTACGCGGCGTGTTTCGTGGCGACGACCTTCCTCGCCCTGGTCGGGTACACCCTCGTCCCCGGCGCCCCGCCGTGGGCCGCCGCGCGATGCACCGCGGCCGAGGTCCAGGACTTCCCGCGCGACCCGATCTGCATGTACTCGCCCGAGGCGCAGGAGCCCGGCGGTCTGCTCGGGCCGCTGGACAACGAGTACCCGGACGCCAATCCCTACGTCGAACGGATCTCGGCGCGCGGCTGGGGGTACCTCAACATCCACGCGGCGTCGAACCTCGTCGAGGTCGGGCAGGGCAAGTCCAACCTGGTGGCCGCGATCCCGTCGCTGCACGCGGGTCTGACGATGCTCCTCGCGCTCTTCATGTGGCCGCGGGTGAAGGCGCTCGGCAAGACCCTGTTCATGGGCTACGCCCTCGCGATGGCGTTCGCCCTGGTGTACACCGCCGAGCACTACATCTTCGACATCGTGCTCGGGTGGCTGCTGGCCGCAGCGGTGGTCGCGACCTACCAGATCATCGATCGCAAGATCTTGATCCCACGACAACGACGCCGAGCCGCCGAGGATGCAGCGTCGGAGTCGGGAGACGATCGGCGTCCCGATGACGCCAGGGCATCGACGACAGCATCGTGACCTCCTAATATGGCACCGTGAGCCGCCGCCGCAGAACCGGTCGTGGCGGCGTCGTACGGCGCCGCGCACTCGTTCTCCTGCTCGCTCTCGCCGTGATGCTCATGCACACGGTGGTGTCGGGTCATGGCGGGCCTTCCGGTGGCGGCGCCGGGAGCGGAGCGAGCGGGCCGGAATTACACGGCGAGAGCGGGATGTCCCACCATGCGGAGCATTCGGCGCTCACGGCATCGTCGACGATGACCTCAGCCCCGGAGATGACCGGAACCGACGACTGTGGTGAGCACTCGCACGACTGCGTCTTCATCCGTGCGGCGGGCGTCGATCTCCCGGCCGTGGTTCTCGTTCTCCTGCTCTGGTCGCTTGCGGCGCTTCCGCGGATCGTCGACACCGCTCGCCGTCGGACGACGATCCTGGGTCGTCCGCCGCCGTGGGCCATGTACTCCCATCTGCAACTACAGGTGATCCGCTGCTGAGTTGACCTCCGCGGACCGCTCGGTCCGTCGTGTCGTCATCTCTCCTCCCTCTCGGCCGGCGTCGCGCCCGCCGGGAACTCCGACAGCAGCAAGGAATGCACTCATGTACATACACAACACATCTCGGCGCCGTATTCGGACGGCGTCAGGGGTCGGCCTGGCCGCGGCGGCACTCATCGCGGTCGCCGGTTGCTCACCCGACGAAACGGCGAGCGACGCCACCTCCGCCAACACCTCGGCATCGGCGGCGACGCAAGCTCAGGCGTCGGCCACCCACAACGAGGCCGACGTCGAGTTCACCTCGACGATGATCGGACACCATGACCAGGCCGTGGAGATGGCCGAACTCGTCGAGGGCCGGACGGACAATGCGGAACTGGTCGCCCTCGCGTCGACGATCGAGAAGGCCCAGGACGCCGAGATCGAGCAGATGACGAACCGTCTGGAGAGTTGGGGCGTCAGTACCGACGGCCTCGACGACGGCCACGAGAACATGGGCCACGGTGGTCACTCCGCCATGCCGGGCATGCTCAGCCCAGACCAGATGACCGCCTTGCGGGACGCACGCGGTCCCGAGTTCGACCGGCTCTGGCTCGAGGGCATGATCCGGCACCACGAGGGCGCCATCGCGATGGCCGACTCGGTACTCGCCGACGGCGTCGACCCCGCGACGAAAACCCTTGCCCTGGAGGTCAAGCGGACCCAGCAGGCCGAGATCGACCAGATGAAGGGGATGCTCGGCCAGAGCTGAGCACAACAGAAGGCGCCGGGGCGGTTGGGTCCGGAAACGGACGTCAACCGCCCCGACGTGTCGGCGGGTCACCTACCGACAGGCGGCAGGACGAGTTTTCGTAGCGATTTGAGTTAGGACCGTAACTGTCCTAACTCGACGACACACTCGGATCATGAGTGAAACCGAATCGACCGCAGGACAGCCCGATCAGACCATCATCACCGACTACGACGATCCGAACGCGCCGTGGAACCAGGCGTGGGAACAAGAGGGCGGCATCGCCAACTGGAACGATGATGTGATCAAGGAGTTTCGGGAGAACGCGGGCAAGGTGGGCGGCGCTTACGCGGGCGCGGAACTCATCCTGCTCACCACCACCGGGGCCAAGAGCGGAAAGCCACACACGGTTCCACTGGGGCCCTGTTACCGCGACGACACCATGTACGTGAGCTCGTTCATCGAGGACAAGTACCCGGCATGGTGGTACAACATCAAGGCGAATCCACAGGTCAGGATCGAGTTCCGAAACAATACGCATCAGGGGACCGGCAAGGTGCTCGAAGGCGAGGACTACGACGAGTTCGCAGCCTGGGTGCTGGCCAACAACCCACTGCTGGCGGACTTCCAGTCCAAGGTCGACCGCCCCATCCCGCTGGTCGTGCTCACCATCGCCGACAGTTGATCATCGAGAGCGACGGGGCAATCGCCCCGATGTCGGTGGTCGAGGTCAGCCGCGCCGCAGCGGCAGACGCATGAGGTACACCTGATAGCCGATGGAGACCGAGTAGGTGAAGTAGAGGGTGCTGCCCTTCGACCACGGGTGGATGTACGGCGCGTAACCCGTGTACGGGTCCACCGAAGGTGCGACGATCTCGCCGGAAGTCCATGGGCCCCAGGGGTTGTCGGCGGTGCGCAGGGTGACGCCGACGTCCTGGCTCGCCAGCGAGATGTACTTGCCCAGATAGTCGTTCCACTGGACCGACATCTCGCCCGTCGGGGCGCCCATCACCGGGGTGGCGGCGTCGGGGTTGTTCGGAACCCAACGGCCGTATGAGAAGTACTGCCACTTGCCGAGATTCTCGATGTCCTTCTCGTCGACGCGCGCGAGGTAGACACCGCCCCAGCGGCCGTCGGGTGTGCCGTAGTAGTAGACGGTCTTGCCGACCTTCAGGAAGGCGCCCATCTGGAACTTCTTGTTGCCGCCGCCATTGGGGCGGAACGCACCGACCGAGCGCCAGTTCTCGCCGTTGTCGGTGGAGGAGACGAGGCCCGCCCAGTTGGTGGTCCAGATGCCGGGCGAATCCCACCGTTTGACCGACATCACGGTCATGTACTGCTTGCCGTTGGCGGCCACGCCGGCGGTCGGGATGATCGTGATCTCGCGGCGGACGTTCGGCTTGAGCAGGCGCTTGGCATGACCCGGCCGGCCGGCGTGCGAGGTGAACGTCATGCCGTCGGCCAGGTGGCGGTCCGTGCTGCGCAGCAGGACGTTGGACCGCCAGTAGTAGAGCTCGCCGTACAGGAGGGACCACCCGTTGAACGACTGGGTGTCACCGAACGCCGTGAGGATCTCACCTCGGCCGTTGTCCCACATGACACCGAGATCGGTACCGACGATGTTGAACCGTCCGATGGTGTCGTTCATCGCGAACGGCCCCGTCAATCGGTTGACGATGGTCGCCGGACCGTTGGCGTAGCGGGCGGCGTGGGCGGGGGAGGCGGCCAGGGTCGTCGTCAGGGCCAGAGCGAGCAAGGTGACGACTAGACCCAGGAAAAGCCGTGCGAGGCGCCGTGTCATGGCCGTGACCTTATCAAGACCTGAGAGATATGTGTGAGGTCCGCTACGGTGCCCGACCACCGCGAACGGTCGTGTCGAACTCAGGCTTCGCGATAGCGCTCCGAGGTGTCCACGGTGGTGAAGTCGATCTGCGCGGCGGCGTTGTTCACCGCGGTCACGAGCGCGGTCCCGAACATGCCGTCGGCGTCGTAGAGTCCGGCGTTGCTGACCGAGACGCCGTCGTCCTCGATGTGGACGTCGGCCTCGACCCCGACCCGCTCACCCGACGGCAGACGGCTCAGGGCGACGGTCAGATCGCAGTTGATGAATCCGATGCCGGTGGTGCCCCAGTTCGACACCAGGCTCGCGGATTCGGCGCTGACGACCGCCCGCTGGAACGGGGTGAGCTTCTCGCCCGCCACGATGGGTGCGGCCCGCGACCACATCCGTTTGCGGTGCCCGTTCTGGTGATTGCCCATGTCGCGCTCCCATTCACCGACGGCGTCGTCCGCGGCATCGGAGGCGAACCGGGGGGACAGGTCGTCGTCGGAGGCGATCTCGGGTGGGTGGAAGGTGACCGCGTCGGCGGGGCGATGCCACCGCCGCCCGGGCGGGTTGGTCGAGGTGCGCAGGAACACCGTCGTGCCGCGCGCGACGAGCACCTCATCCGCACCTTCGGGGTGTTGGACCACGTCGACGTCGACGACCCGGATTCGTCCGCCCGATCGGACGATTCGGACCCGGGTGGAGGTGACGATGTCGCGCGCGGCCTTGAAGAGGTCGATGGTGCACCGGGCGGGTACGAACTCATCGTCACCGAACTCGGTCTCGACCGCCCGCGCGGCGAGGCCGCACACCGCCGGACCGTTCAGGGTGCCGGGCGCCCACAGGCTGGCGGCGAAGGGTGTCGGCCGGTATCGGAGACCGGCGCCGGGCCGGCCGGTGTCGGAGATCGGCTCGAAGAACGCGATGTTGGTCATCGTTACTTGTTACCCCGCTGTTCATCTGCGTCGGCGATGCGGTCGGGTTTGTGCCGCTCCTGAGCGAATAGCGCGCCGGATCCTGCTGTGCCGGATAACCTCCCACCATGACTTTCGCCACGGTGTACACCAAGCACTTCCCCGACGAACTGGTCGGTGCCGTCCGCACGGCACTCATCATCACGTCGATCGTCGGCATCGTGATCGGGGTCGTCGCGATCCTGTGGCCGGGGCCGACCATCGTCGTCCTCGCCATCCTGTTCGCGATCTCGCTGATCATCGCCGGCATCTTCCGCATCTATCAGGCCTTCGCGGCGTCGTTCCTGAGCACCGGGGTCCGGGTGATGCTCGGCATCGTCGGCGCGATCGTGCTGCTGGCCGGCGTGATCGCGCTGTTCAGTCCCGGCGACGCCGTGTGGCTGCTGGCCGTGTTCATCGGCATCGGCTGGATCTTCCAGGGAGTTGCCGACCTGTACGCCGCGATCACCAAGTCCGGGCACGCACCCACCTGGTTCCTGATCCTCTCCGGCATCATCGCGATCATCGCGGGCATCGTGATGATGGTGTTGCCCGCGTTCTCGCTCGAGGTGCTGGCCTGGGTCGGCGGCATCATGCTCGTCGCGCTGTCGATCGCCACGCTGCTCACGCTGCCCAAGAAGGTCGAGCAGCCGGCCGCCGGGGAGCCCGCGGTCTGACCCGGAACTACGAAAGAGCCCGGTGCGCCCGGAGTGAGCCCTCTAACTGCTCCCTGAGGAGGCCGGAGCTTGCGAGCGTCACATCTTTGCTCCCTGAGGAGCGAGCTTGCGAGCGTCACGGAGGGTCCTGGTGAGATGCGTCGCCAACCCTTCGTGGCTCGTCGCTTTCGCTCCTCGCACCTCAGGGAGCAGGGGCTGTGACCTGCGGTTATGCGGTCCCTTCGGATCAGCGCGGCCAGGGAGCGATCGGGTTCCCCTGCCAACGGGTGTGGGCCGGGACCACGTCGCCGCGCATGACCAGCGATGCCGGCCCGACGGTCGCCGAGTCGCCGAGTCCGGACGCCGGTAGGGCGACGCAGTGCGGGCCGAGGGTCGCGCCGGCCCCGAGCGTGACACGGTCGATGGCCATGACCCGATCGTGGAACAGGTGGGTCTGCACGACGCAGCCGCGCTGCACGGTCGCGCCGTCGCCGAGGGTGACGAGGTCGGCCTCGGGCAGCCAGTAGGTCTCGCACCAGACGCCGCGGCCGATCTTCGCGCCGAGCATCCGCAGCCACAGGTTGAGGATCGGCGTGCCGGTCGCGGCGTTGGCGAACCACGGAGCCGCGACCGTCTCGACGAAGGCGTCGGACAGCTCGTTCCGCCACACGAACGAACTCCACAGCGGATGTTCGCTCACCGTGATGCGGCCGACGACCAGCCATTTCGCCGCCGCCGCGGTGACGCAGGCGATCGCGCCGACGACCAGCAGGAGCAGACCGCTCACCGCTGCCGCGAGCCCGTAGTGCTCATGGACGGCCACGTACTGCAGCGCGAGCAGTAGTCCGACGCCGAGCCCGAACGAGACCATGACCGGCACGAGGCGCAATGTCTCGATCAGCGAGCGGGCGACCTTGAGCGTCGCCGGCGGGTCGAAGGTGCGCGAGGTGTCGATCTCGGCGGCGGTGCGGCGCAGGCGGACCGGTGGGCTGCCCAGCCAACTCGAGCCCGACTTGGCCCGGTCGGGCGTCGCCGACAGCACGGCCACCAGACCGTTCTTGGGGACCTTGCGCCCGGGGCCGGTCATGCCGGAGTTGCCGAGGAAGGAGCGCTTGCCGATCTTCGCCTCGTCGATGTGCAGCCAGCCGCCGCCGAGTTCGTACGACGCGACCATCGTGTCGTCGGCGAGGAAGGCGCCGTCGCCGATCGTGGTGAATCGGGGGAGCACGAGCGCGGTCGAGATCTCGGTTCCCTCGCCGACCTTCGCGCCGAGGATGCGGAACCACGTGGGGGTCAGCAGGCTGGCATACAGCGGGAACAGATACGTGCGGGCCGCGTCGAGGAGGCGTTCGGTGATCCAGACCTGCCAGCCGACGCGGGACCGGACCGGGTGATACCCGGTGTGGAGCCCGATCGAGGCGAGCCGGACCAGGACCGCGGTGATCGCCGCGAACACGAACAGGCTCGTCACGGTGGCCACGGGTAACAGGATCAGCGCGCGGATCCCGACGTCGCGCAACCGGTCCGCGGTCAGCGCCCAGGCGCCGATGACGGCCAGGCCCGAGGCCAGCGAGAGCAGGGGGATCGCGGCGAGCCCCAACGACGACAGTCCGTAGATGGGTACCCACCACGTCGCCCGCGGGGGCCGGTGGTCGGGCCAGGGATGCTCGGCCTTGCCGATCTTCACCGCGGGCGACCCGGCCCAGTGCTGCCGGGCCTTGACCCGCCCGAACACCGCCGAACCCGGGGCGACGACCGCGTCACGTCCGACGACCGCACCAGGGGTGAGCGTCGACCGGGCGCCGATCGACGCGCCGCGTTTGATGGCGATCTCGCCGATGTGGACGTCGTCGCCGTCGATCCACCATCCGGAGATGTCGACCTCGGGTTCGACGGACGCGCCGTCCCCGACCGTGAGCAGTCCGGTCACCGGTGGGATGGTGTGCAGGTCGACGCCGCGCCCGATCGACGCCCCGAGAGCCCGCGCGAGGTAGATCATCCACGGCGCACCGGACAGGTTGGCGGCACCGCTGGCGTCGAGGAGTCGCTCGGCCACCCACAACCGGACGTGGACGCTCCCGCCCCGCGGATGAACGCCCGGAGCGACCCCGGCGAGGAGCACCCGCGCACCGAGCGCCGCGATGCACATGCGACCGGGCGGGGTGATGAAGATCAGGAACGCCGCGAGCAGGACCCACCAGTTGATCTCGACCAGCCACTCGACCGTGCGATCCATCCGGTCGGCGACGAGCAGCGCCACGTTGTTCGCCACGCCGAGCCAAGTGGCCCACTGCAATCCGGTGAGCGTCGTCAGCGGGATGGTCAGCAGGAGCTGCGCTAGCCCGGCCGAGCGTGGGGTCGGTTCGACGAGGCGTTCATCGATGCTCGACGTCGGGCGGCGGGCGTCGAGCATCTCGGCCATGGAGCCCAAACGCGGACGGTCGTAGAGATCGGCCACCGAGATGTCGGGGTAGCGTTCCCGGACCGCGGTGACGAGCTGGGCCGCGGCAAGTGATCCACCGCCCTCGGCGAAGAAGTCGACGTCCGGGCTGGAGACGGTCATGCCGAGGACGTCGGTCCACAGCTGTGCCAGCCACAGTTCGGTCTCGCTGAGTTCAACGTCGTCATCCACTGGTCTGTCGCTGCCCGGCAGGGGCCAGGGCAGCGCATCACGATCAACCTTTCCCGAAGTGCGCGTAGGCAATTCGTCGACGAGGGCGAGGGTGGGGACCATCGCGGCGGGCAGCTGTCGCCGCAGCTCGGCGTGCGCCTCGGCGACGTCGAAGCCGGGATCGGCCGACACGAGATAGCCGACGAGCAGACTGTTGCCAGCCGCGGACTTGCGGACCGCGGCTGCGGCTCCGCTCACGCCGGGCAGGTTCTGCAGAGCGTTGTCGATCTCGCCGAGTTCGATGCGCCGTCCGCCGACCTTCACCTGGTCGTCGGCGCGGCCCATGAACAACAGGCCGGCGGTGTCCAGGCGCACGAGATCGCCACTGCGATAGGCGCGTTCCCAGCCGAGCGTGGGCATCGGTGCGTACTTCTCCGCGTCCTTCGCGGGATCGAGGTAGCGCGCCAGGCCGACGCCGCCGATAACCAGTTCGCCGACCTCGCCTTCGGCCACCGGTTGGCCCTGGGCATCGACGACCGCGAGATCCCAACCGCGCAGCGGCAATCCGATACGGACCGGGCCGTCGCCGCCCAGCGGGGCGGCGCACGCCACGACCGTCGCCTCGGTGGGGCCGTAGGTGTTCCACACCTCGCGACCTGTGACGGCGAGCCGGTCGGCGAGCTCGGGCGGGCAGGCCTCGCCGCCGAAGATCAACAGCCGCACGGCTTCCAGCGCCTCCGGCGGCCACAGGGATGCCAGCGTGGGAACCGTCGACACGATCGTGATGTCGCGCGCCACCAACCACGGACCGAGGTCCATGCCGCTGCGGACCAGCGAGCGCGGTGCGGGCACCAGGCACGCGCCGTTGCGCCACGCCAGCCACATCTCCTCGCACGAGGCGTCGAACGCGACCGACAGTCCGGCCAGGACACGGTCGTGCGGGCCGATCGGGGCGTCCGGCAGGAACATGGCCGCCTCGGCGTCGACGAACGCCGCCGCGTTGCGGTGGGTGACCGCGACGCCCTTCGGCTTGCCGGTGGAACCGGAGGTGAAGATGATCCACGCGTCGTCGTCGGGTGTGGGGCGGGCAGGAGATTGCGCGGGCGTCGACGCCGGTTTCGTCGAACGGGGTCCGTCGGCGTCGACGATGGCGTCGACCTCGGCCTCGCCGAAGACGAGCTCGGCGCGTTCGTCCGGGTCGTCGGCGTCGACCGGCACATACGCGGCGCCGGCATAGAGGGTCGCCAGGATCGCGACGTACAGGTCCCGCGACCCCGACGGCATCCGGATGCCGACCCGGCTTCCCCGCCCGACGCCGACCTCGCCGAGACGTGCGACCGTGCGGCGGACCACGGCCAGCAACTGGCCGTAGGTGAGGGTCATCTCGCCGTCGTCGATGGCCGCGGCATCCGGGTGTGCACGCGCGGTGGCGGTGAGCACGTCGCAGAGGGTGCGCGGCGGGTCTGCCTGTGCAGACAGGAGGAATTGAGGTGGAATGGGCACCTAAACGGCACCTGCCGGGCGCATCCGCGATTTGGTCACGAGTCCGAGAATATAGCCGACGAAGGTGACCGAACGACCTCGACACCATGAACGGCGACCCCGACGAACGGACTGAAACGGACGCTCCCGGGGTGTACGTTCGGGCACAGGAGGAATCTGATGCCCATCGTTCATCACCGTCGGCCGAGCCTGCGGTCGTTCCCCATCTGGTTCGGTGCGCGTGCGCTGCTGAAACCGACCCTGGCGCTGTGGCCGGTCAACAAGCRGGGGCTGGCGGGGCTGTTCCTCATCGACCGCATCTTTGCCGTTGGACCCAAACCCCGCGGCGTGGTCCGTGAGCAGCTGGTCCTCGCCGGGCGGCCCGCCGAGCTGATCATGCCGGTCGGACCGTCCCGCCGGGACGGCGACACCGCGATGCTCTACCTGCACGGCGGGGCCTTCGTGGTCTGCGGGCTCGGCACCCACCGATCGATCGCCGCGCGGATGGCGCGGGCGTGTGCGGTGCCGGTGTTCGCACTCGAGTACCGGCAGCTGCCGAAGGCCGGTGTCGGGACGTCCGTCGTGGACGCGGTCGACGCCTACGCGGAGCTGATCAACGAGCGTGGCTTCCGACGGGTGATCGTCGCCGGTGACTCGGCCGGCGGTTTCCTGGCCGCGAAGGTGGTCGAGGCCGCCGCAGCCCGCGGCCTGCCCACACCCACGGCGCTGATCGGGTTCTCGCCGCTCCTCGACATGGACCTGGGGGTCCACCCGGACCGTTCGAGTCGATCCGACGCCTATCTGCCCAAGTCGAAGATGGCCCGGCTGGCGCCCCAGTTCGACCAGGGGCCCGTCCAGCTGACCGGCGTGCGCCGCATCGCCGACGCCGATCTCACCTCGTTCCCGCCGACCGTGCTGGTCGCGGCCGAAGGTGAGATGCTCGAGCCCGACGTCATCGACCTCGTCGAGTCGCTCGACGCTGCGGGCGTCACGGCCGTGGCGCACCTCTACGCATGGCAGGTGCACGCCTTCCCGGTGTTGAGCGCCCGCCACCCGGAGACCCTGGACGCGGTCGAGGTGACCGCGGCCTTCGCCGCCGAAGCGATCCGAGAGGGCAAGAGCACTGACGAGCGAACGGGCAAACGGGCCGGCTGACGGGGCGGGTGCCCCGAACCCGGCGACTCCGGATGCGGTGAACCCGGGGCAGTCGTACGCCGACGAGCTGGAGACCAGACCGCCCGGCGCAGTGGACGCCCGATTCACCCTCGCCGCCGAGCGAACGCTGCTCGCCTGGGTGCGGACCGCACTCGGCTTCATGGCGGCCGGTATCGCGGTGGTCTACCTCGCTCCCGACGAGACGACGCCGATGGTCGACGTCGCGCTCGGCGTCGTGATGGTCGGACTCGGTGCCTCGCTGGCGGTCCTCGGCGCCTGGCGGTGGCGACGGACCACGCGAGCGCTGACCACCGGCGGCGAGATGCCGGGGCCGGCGCAGGTCATGCTCGTGGTCGCTGCGATAGTGGTGGTGGCCGTCCTCGTCGCGGTTGCCATGGTGATCCAGTCCTGACCTGCGCTCCACAACGGCACTCTGCCCATGTCGGCGGCCGCGACCATCAGCTGTCCACCACTGCAGGAGATCATCGTGACCACCGGCCCCGACTTCTCGCGGAGCGCGCAGACGTTCTCGATGACGCTGACAATCGTCGGCGCGACCATCCTCATCTTCTGCATCGGCTGGCTGACGGTCGGCTGGTGGCAGGACGGCCGGTGGTTCTGGGTGGCCGTCGGGATCGCCGTGGTGATCGTGAACGTCGTGCTGATCGCCATGCAGCTCCGCCGCCGCCTCGGTGAGCGGGTCAAGGACACCAACGATCGCCCCCGGCGCCGTGGCCTGATCGACAACTTCGACGACCTCGACGACTGAGCTCACCCCTGCTCCCTGAGGTGCGAGGAGCGCTAGCGACGCCCTCCCTATGCTCCCTGAGGTGCGAGGAGCGCTAGCGACGCCCCCCCTATGCTCCCTGAGGTGCGAGGAGCGCTAGCGACGAGCCACGAAGGGCCTGGTGAGACACCTTGCGAGACCCTTCGTGACGGCCTCCGCAGGCTCCGGCCTCCTCAGGGAGCGGTGGTTGGGCTCGCTTCGTTCGCACCTCAGGGAGCAGGAAACCGGGCCGCGTCTGCCACCGCTCCCTGAGGAGCGGGCGGAGCTTGCGGAGGCCGCGTCACGAAGGGTCACGCCGTCAGCGAATCCGAGTCCTCGGGGTCGTCCTCGGCGAACTGCGTCCGGTAGAGCTCGGCGTAGCGTCCGTTGCGCGCCAGGAGCGTCGGATGATCACCGCGTTCGACGACACGCCCGGCTTCGAGTACGACGATCTCGTCGGCGGCCCGGATCGTCGAGAGCCGGTGCGCGATGACGATCGAGGTCCGTCCCTCGAGGGCCTCGCCGAGCGCCGCCTGGACCGCCGCCTCCGACGTCGAATCGAGATGCGCGGTCGCCTCGTCGAGGATGACCACCGACGGTTGTGCGAGCAGCAGACGGGCGATCGTCATGCGTTGGCGCTCACCGCCGGACAGCCGGTACCCGCGTTCGCCGACGACGGTGTCCAGTCCGTCGGGCAGTGAGCCGACCAGCTCGTCGAGCCGAGCCCGTCGCAGTGCGTCCCAGATCTCGTCATCGGACGTGTTCGGCTGGGCGAGCACGAGATTCGCCCGGATGGTGTCGTGGAAGAGGTGGCCGTCCTGGGTGACGAGACCGACGGTTCGATGGACCGATGCGGTCTGCAGTTTCCGGATGTCGACTCCGGCCAGCTGGATCGAGCCCTCGTCGACGTCGTAGAGGCGGGTCGCGAGACTCGCGATGGTCGACTTGCCGGCACCGGAACTGCCCACGAGAGCCACCATGCTGCCGGCCGGGACATCGAGGTCGACATGGTGCAGGACCGTCGTGCCGGCCCGATTGTCGAGCTGGGCAACCTCTTCCAGCGATGCCAGCGACACCTTGTCCGCCGCCGGATAGGCGAAGGACACGTCGTCGAATCGGACKGACACCGGCACGGGCCGCCCGCTCTCGGTGCCGGGCACCGGTACCGCGTCGGGTGCGTCGGCGATGAGGGGTTGTAGGTCCAGGACCTCGAAGACGCGCTCGAAACTGACCAGGGCGCTCATGATCTCGACGCGTGCGTTCGCCAGGGCCGTGAGCGGCGCGTACATCCGGGTGAGCAACAGGGCCAGTGAGACGACCGCGCCCGCGGACAGATGATCCTGTACCGCAAGCCATCCGCCGAGCCCGTAGACCAGGGCGAGGGCCAGCGCCGACACCAGCATCAGCGTCGTCATGAAGTACGCCTGCAACATCGACCGCCGTACGCCGATGTCGCGGACCCGGTCGGCGCGGTCGGCGAACTCGCGCGACTCGAGATCGGGGCGCCCGAACAGTTTCACCAGCGTGGCGCCGGGGGCGGAGAAGCGCTCGGTCATCTGCGTGGACATGCGGGCGTTGTGCTCGGCGGCCTCGCGGGAGAGCGCGGCCATGCGCCGGCCCATCCGCCGCGCCGGTATCACGAAGACCGGCAGCAGGATCAGCGCCAGCAACGTGATCTGCCAGCTGATCGCGATCATGACGCCCAGCGTCAGGGTGAGGGTGACGATGTTGGACACGACGCCGGACAAGGTGTCGCTGAATGCCCGCTGGGCGCCGATGACGTCGTTGTTGAGCCGGCTCACCAGGGCCCCGGTGCGGGTGCGGGTGAAGAACGCGATCGGCATCCGCTGCACGTGGTCGAAGACAGCTCGCCGTAGGTCGAGAATGAGACCCTCCCCGATGTTCGCCGACAGCCACCGGACCCCGATTCCCGCGGCGGCCTCGGCGACGGCGATCAGCGCGATGGCGACCGCGAGTCCGACGATCATCATCTCCGAGCCGCTCTCGGTGATGACGTTGACGACGCGACCCGCCAACAGCGGGGTCACGACGGTCAGCACCGCGGTGAAGACCGACAGCAGGAGGAACCATCCGATCCGGCGTCGGTGCGGTCGGGCGAACCCACCGATACGGCGAAGTGTCACCCGGCGGTCGCCCCGTAATCGCTTGCTGCTGGGCTGGGTGGAGGACTTGTACATCATGTCCCAGGCCACGGACTGCATACTCATGCCGTCCACGGTAGAACTTAAACCCAACTTGAGGTCCAGCTTGTTCGCTGCCAGAGGAATCCCGAGTGCGAACATGCTGGGTCGCCCCGGCCGGCTGAGGTCCCGTCCGGCTCCCGACGTCGGCGTCTGTCCGCATGCTCTACGTTGGTATGCGAGGTCACACGACGATGGGGCCGACTCCGCAGACCGGCCCGCGCCGGCGGGTGAGGGCCGGTGGCGAAGGAGCGATGGACATGGCAGAACTCAAGCTCGGTTTCAAGGCATCGGCGGAGCAGTTCGATCCGCGCGAGCTGGTGGAGATCGCGGTCGCGGCTGAAGAGCACGGCATGGATTCGGTTGCGGTGAGCGATCACTTCCAGCCCTGGCGGCACAACGGCGGCCACGCCCCGTTCTCGCTGGCCTGGATGGCGGCGGTCGGCGAGCGCACCAAGCGCGTGCAGATCGGCACCTCGGTCATGACCCCGACCTTCCGCTACAACCCCGCGGTCATCGCGCAGGCCTTCGCCACGATGGGCTGCCTCTACCCCGGACGCATCATGCTCGGTGTCGGCACGGGCGAAGCGCTCAACGAGTACGCGACCGGGTTCCAGGGAGAGTGGCCGGAGTTCAAGGAACGCTTCGCGCGCCTGCGCGAGTCGATCAAACTCATGCGCGAACTGTGGACCGGCGAAGAGGTCAACTTCGACGGCGAGTACTACCACACGCAGGGCGCCTACATGTATGACATTCCCGAGCAACCGATCCCGGTCTACGTCGCCGCCGGCGGGCCGGTGGTCGCACGCTACGCGGGCCGTGCCGGCGACGGTTTCATCTGTACCTCGGGCAAGGGGCCCGAGCTCTACACCGAGAAGCTGCTGCCCGCGGTCGCCGAAGGAGCGGCAAAGGCCGAGCGCGATGTCGACACCATCGACAAGATGATCGAGATCAAGATCTCCTACGATCCCGATCCTGAACTGGCGCTGGAGAACACCCGCTTCTGGGCCCCGCTGTCGCTGACCCCGGAGCAGAAGCACAGCGTCAACAGCTCGACCGAGATGGAGCGGCTGGCCGACGAGCTCCCGATCGAACAGGTCGCCAAGCGGTGGATCGTCTCCTCCGACCCCGACGAGGCCGTCGAGAAGGTCAAGTTCTACACCGACGCCGGGCTCAACCACCTCGTCTTCCACGCCCCCGGGCACGACCAGCAGCGGTTCCTGGAGAACTTCGAACGCGACCTCGCCCCGCGCCTGCGCAAGCTCGGCTGATCACGAAAACCCCTGCGCGACGGCGGCGTCGAGCATCTCGAGCACTCGTCGGACGGGCGGCAGGTCGAGTCCGCTCTGCCGTACCCGGACCCGCACCTCGCGTGCGGGCGTTGGGTCGACGATGGGAACTGCCGTGACGCCGGGCGGCAGGTCGACGAGCGCGAGCCGGGGGACGACGGTGAGTCCGACCCCGGCCGCGACGAACCGTATCGCGGTCGGATAGTCCTGGGTCTCGACGCTGAAGTCGGGTACGAAACCGACCGACGTACATGCGTCGAGCACTGCCTGCCGGCAGGGTCCCCGCGCCACGTCGTTGTCGACCCACGGGACCTGGGACAGTTCGCGCAGGGTCACCGACTCCAGCGCCGCCCATGCTGAATCCACGGGTACGACAGCGGAATACGGGTCGGTGGTCAGCCGGCGTCCGACGAACCCGGCCACGTCCGCGGACGGGCGTTGACTGTCCTCGACATAGATCTCGATGTCGGGTGCCGCCGACGACGGGCCCATCAGCTCGATGAGGCGGAGATCCAATCGCAATCCGGGGAATTCGCGCGAGATGGTGGCGACGATCGGCGGGATCCAGGTGGCGCCCGCCGAGGCGAAGTAGTTGATGCGCAGCTGACCGAGCCGGCCGTCGCGCAGCTCCGAGATCAGACCGTCGATACGGGCGATCTGCTCGAAGACGGTGTCGGACTCGCGGGCCAGGATGGTGCCGGCCTCGGTGGGTACGATGCCGCGACCGTCTCGCTCCACCAGCGACAACCCGGTCTCGCGCTGCAGGGTGGCGATGTGCTGGCTGACCGCTGACGGCGTGTATCCGAGCGAGGCCGCGGCTCCGCCGATGGACTGCTCGCCGATGACCGAGCGCAGAACCCGAAGGCGGTGGATGTCGACCATGGGGCGACGATACCGCGGCAACTGTGCAGCGGCGCTGAAATGTTCGGAACAAGTATTCACTTGTCCTGAAGTGCCGGATGAGTGAATCTGGAACACATGTCCTCGCGCCCGACACCGGCATCGGCTGGGTCCGCCACCGCTTCCCTGCCGGCTCTGGCCGCCGTCGTCACCGTCGTGCTGTGGGCGTCGGCGTTCATCGGCATCCGCGCGCTCGGTGACACGTTCTCACCGGGTTCCATGGCGTTCCTGCGGTTGCTGGCTGCGGTGATCCCGCTGACGCTCATCGTGATGGTGGTACGTCTGCGCGCACGGACAACCGGGGCGTCGGCCCGTCCGCTGCTACCGCGCGGCCGTGCGCTCGCCCTGGTGACGGCGTACGGGGTCGCTTGGTTCGCGGGCTACACCGTCCTGCTGAACTGGGCCGAACGCCACCTCGACGCCGGGACCGCGGCGCTGCTGGTGAACCTGGCGCCGATCCTCGTGGCCGTCGCCGCGGGACTGTTTCTCGGAGAGGGGTTTCCGCGTCATCTCGTGATCGGTATGACGATCGCCTTCGCCGGTGTGGTGCTGATCGCCGCCGGCGGGTCCGCCACCGCGGACGCGCACGCCGACTGGCTCGGCATCGTACTCGGGGTCGGCGCGGCGGTTCTGTACGCGACCGGGGTGCTGATCCAGAAGTCGGCCCTACGTACCGTCGATGCGCTGACCGCGACCTGGTTGGGCGCGGTAGCCGGCCTCGTGGCCACCGCGCCCTTCGCCCCCGTCGCCGTCACCGAACTGTCCGGCGCCGAGCCGGGGGCGATCTGGGCGGTGATCTACCTCGGGGTCGGGCCGACCGCGATCGCGTTCTCCACGTGGGCCTATGCGCTGGCCCGCACCGACGCGAGTGCGATGGCGGCCACCACCCTCGTGGTCCCCGCGATCGTCATCGTCCTGTCGTGGGCGCTGCTCGACGAGTTGCCCACCGGCGTCGGCATCGTCGGGGGACTCCTCTGTCTCGGTGGGGTCGCCATCGCCCGCCGATTGCTGCCGATGAGACCGCGTACGGGCCGGTCGGCGCGTAGCCTGGACGTGTCGTCGCCGACGATGACGCCCCCCGATACACGACGCGTTCCCGGCACGACCGCAACCGAGGAGACATCGCCATGCGCAAGTTCGTCGCCGGCCTTGCCATCGGCGGATCGCTGACTTTCGCCACGGCGGCAACGCTTCTGGCTGTCGACTCGGAGTCGCCCGCGGCGTCGCCCAGTGTGAACTGCGGACCGCTCGCCGGTTCCGGACCGATCCCCGGGTGTTCGTACCGCGTCGACGGGACCCGATTGCAGATCAGTCTCTACAACAATGCGACGCGCAATCCGGCGGTGGAATGCACCCTCACACCGAGCGGCGCTGTCCATCCCGTCGCCGCCACCACGATGGGGCCGGGGGCGCGTGGGGTTCTCACGGCGTCGGTGTATCCGAATGTGCCGAGGACCTTCGTCGTCCATTGCCTCGGCGGCGGTGCGGGTGCCGACCGCGTGGACCGGCAGACCACGATCACCGCGCGCGCCGAGACGCCGGAGCCGGCGCGTACGACGCCTTCGGTCCGCCGTACGTCACCGGCGCCTGTCCCGTCGGCGCCTTCGACGTCATCCGAGCCGGAGGGCCCCGCCGAGATCACCACGACGCCTCCGACCACCGAGGACGCCGCACCGGGCAACGCCGTGACCACCACGACGACCACCACGACGGTTCCCGCCTCGTCCTGATTCGCTACGGTTTTCGCATGGATCGTGACCGCATGGTGGATGTCGGAGTCGGGCTGGTGTCCCGGTTCGGGGCCAAGACGCTGAGTCTGACGTCGGTGGCCCGGCACGCCGGGGTGGCGCGGGCGACCGCCTACCGGATGTTCGGCGGCCGCGAAGCGCTGGTCACGGCCATCGTGGAACGCGAGGTGTCGCTGCTGCGGGTCAAGTTGATCGAGTGGTCGGCGACCGCGCCCGACGCGGCGGGCAAGATCCACGCGCAGGTGGTGAACGTGCTGCCCTACATCCGCAACCACGACGCGTTGCAGTACGTGCTGCGCAAGGAGCCGGAGGAAGTGGTCCGCGCGCTCGTCGCCACCAACGATTCGGCCGGGCCCACGCTCATCCATCAGATCGTGTCGGAGGCCCTGCCCGATCTGGAACCCGAGATCGGGGACCAGCTGTTCCCCACCCCGCGGGGGGCCGCCGAGTTCCTCGTGCGCACCATCTACTCCCTCATGCTCATCCCCGACAGCTTCCTGAGTGACGAGCAGATCGCCGAACTGGTCGTCCGGGCGATCGTCCGAGACGACACCGAGAGCGGTGGCGCGCCGACGGGCGGCAACCGGCCGGGCCCGGTCCGATGACCGGCGAGCACGTGTCCGACGAAACCGCGATCCCCGTCGTGGGGATGCTTCGGCCGCGCTGGGGAGCCCCGGCGCGCACGGCCGAACTGCCCGGCGCCGCGGCTGCGCTGGCCGGGGACCGGAAAGCCGACGCCGGCGTCGACCCGGGGACGATCTCGCCGGCTCGGTCGACGGTCGATGCTGCTGTCCGCGAAGAGATCTCGGCTGTCGTCGGCGCCGACCACGTCTCCGACGCGGACGCGGCACGGGTGCAGCACACGCGCGGGTACTCCACCCCGGACATCCTGCGGTTGCGCGCGGGTGACGCCGACGACGCGCCCGACCTCGTCGTGTACCCGGGCGACCACGACGAAGTGGTCGCGATCCTGCGGGTGTGTTCGGAGCGACGGATCGCGGTGGTGCCGTTCACCGGCGGGACATCCGTGGTGGGTGGGTTGACGCCGGACCGCGCCGGACTCGCCGGCGTGATCAGTCTCGACCTTCGCCGCCTCGACCGCGTGGTGGAGATCGACGAGATCTCCCGGACGGCGACCCTGCAGGCCGGTCTGCGCGGACCCGCGGCCGAGGCGCTCCTGCGCGAGAAGGGTTGGACCATCGGTCATTTCCCGCAGTCCTATGAGGGCGCCGGGATCGGTGGCTATGCCGCCACTCGCTCGGCCGGCCAGTCGTCGGCCGGATACGGGCGCTTCGACGAGATGGTCGAGGGCCTCGTGTTGGCGACTCCGCGCGGAACCGTCGAACTCGGTACCGCGCCGCGGTCGGCGGCCGGACCCGACCTGCGTCAGCTGGTCCTCGGGTCGGAGGGCGTGTTCGGTGTCATCACGAGCGTGCAGATCCGTATCCGGCCGGCCCCGACGACCCGCGTCTTCGACGCCTGGCGGTTCGCCTCGTTCGCCAAGGGCGCGACAGCTCTCCGTCGGCTGGCCCAGGACGGTCCCCTGCCGACGGTGCTCCGGCTGTCCGACGAGGTGGAGACGGCGTTGAATCTCGCTGATCCCGCCGGCGCCGGGAGCGAAGCGAGCGGGCCGGATGACGCCGGCGCCGGGAGCGGTGAGGGCGATGGTGATGGCGATGGCGGCGGGTGTCTGGTCGTCGCCGGGTACGAGGGTGCGGCCGACGAGGTGGCGCGGCGACGCGATGCGGCATCGTCGGTGTTGATCGACGCCGGTGGCGGGGCGCTGGGGGAGGGTCCCGGAGAGGCCTGGCGGACAGGACGTTTCGCGGGACCGTACCTTCGCGACCCGTTGCTCGATGCCGGGGTGTTGGTCGAGACGCTCGAGACCGTCGCGTTCTGGTCGCGGCTGCACGACGTGCGCGCCGCGGTGACGGCCGCGCTGACGGACTCGCTCACTGCCTCGGGTACGCCGCCGCTGATCATGTGCCACGTGAGTCACGTCTACGCGTCRGGTGCCTCGCTGTACTTCACGGTCGTCGCACCGTTCGCCGACGACCCGCTGGCGCAGTGGGGGGCGGCGAAAGTCGCGGCCAATTCCGCGATCCGGGCGTCCGGTGCCAGCATCACCCATCATCACGCGGTCGGGCGGGATCACCGTGACGCGTACCACGACGAGATCGGGCCCCTGGCCCTGGACGCGTTGCGGTCGGTCAAGGCGTCGCTCGATCCCGACGGTGTGTGCAATCCGGGTATTCTCCTCTGACGCCCGACTCCGGGACCGGGGTTGCCCGGTCCGTCCGCCACTATGCTGGGGCGCATGGCCACGGATAGAGTCCAGACCGCCGACGCCGACGGACCCGCGAGCGCGGATCAGATCGTCGCCGACCCCACGACCAGCATCTACATCGCCTCGGCCGAAGGCGAGACCGGTAAGTCCATCGTCGCGCTGGGGTTGCTGGCCCTGCTGTCGGCGACCGGCGGGCGGGTCGGAGTGTTCCGTCCGATCTCGCGGACGGCCGCGGAGGATCGTGATCCGATCCTCGATCTCCTCCTCGACTACGAATCCGCCGACCTCCCGTACGAGGACTGTCTCGGTGTCACCTACGAGGAGGTGCACAACGATCCCGAAGGTGCGGTCGCCGAGATCGTCGCGCGCTTCCACGCCATCCAGTCCCGCTGCGACCGCGTGGTCATCGTCGGTTCGGATTACACCGACGTCGGCACCCCGTCGGAGCTGAGCTACAACGCCCGGATCGCCGCGAATCTGTCGGCGCCGATGGTGTTGGCGATCAAGGCGATCGACCGGTCGCCGGAAGAGATGCACGGTCTGGCCGAGGGGTTGATCGCCGAGGTGACCGCTGCCCATGCCACCCCCGTCGCCCTGGTTGCCAACCGGTGCGACCCCGACCGCCTCGACAAGATCCGGGACCAGTTGCGCAGCACCGGGATTCCGGCGCTGTGCCTACCCGAGGAGCCGGTGCTCTTCGCCCCCACGATGGGGGAGCTCAAGGAGGCGCTCGGCGCGACGATGTACAGCGGTGACGAGGAATTGCTCGACCGCGAGGCGCTCCGGGTGATGGTCGGTGGCATGACCGTCGAGCACATCCTGGAGCGGCTCACCGACGGCACCGTGGTCATCACGCCCGCCGACCGGTCGGATGTTCTCCTGGCACTCGTGAACGCCAACACCGCACAGGGTTTCCCGCGTCTCGCCGGCATCATCCTCAACGGCGGACTCAAACCGCACCCGATGATCGAGGCGCTGGTGAGCGGGTTGAAGCCGACCCTGCCGATCATCAGCTGCCCGCAGGGCACCTACGACACCGCGCGTACCGCCGCTCACACGCGCGGCAAGGTGGGGGTGGGCTCGGTACACAAGATCGAGGCCGCACTGGCGATGATGGAGACCCATGTCGACCCCGAGAAGGTCATGCGCAACCTCAACGTGTCGACGCCGACCGTGGTGACGCCGCAGATGTTCGAGTACCGCCTGATCTCCCGTGCGCGCGCCGACCGAAAGCACATCGTGTTACCGGAGGGCGACGATGACCGGATCCTGCGGGCCGCCAACAGGCTTGCGCGGCGCAGCGTTGCCGACCTCACTCTGCTCGGTGATCCCGAAGCGGTGCGCGAGCGTTCCATCGAACTCGGACTCGACCTCTCCGACGTCACGGTCATCGACCCGGCCGAGTCGGAGTATCTCGACGAGTTCGCCCGGATCTACACCGAGCTGCGCAAGCACAAGGGTATGGATCTGGAACGGGCCCAGGAGAAGATGCGTGACGTGTCGTATTTCGGCACGATGATGGTGCACACCGGGCGCGCCGACGGGATGGTGTCGGGGGCGTCGCACACCACGGCCCACACGATCCGGCCGGCCTTCGAGATCATCAAGACCAAACCGGGTGTGTCCACCGTGTCGAGCGTGTTCTTCATGTGCCTGGCCGATAAGGTGCTCGCGTACGGAGACTGCGCCATCGTCCCGGATCCGTCCGACGAACAGCTCGCCGACATCGCCATCTCCTCGGCGCAGACGTCCGCGGCCTTCGGTATCGATCCCCGGGTCGCGATGCTGTCGTACTCGACCGGGACGTCCGGATCGGGTGCCGACGTCGAGAAGGTCAAGACCGCAACCGAACTCGTGCGCGAGCGGCAACCCGATCTGCTGGTCGAGGGGCCGATCCAGTACGACGCCGCGGTGGAACCCTCAGTGGCGAAGACCAAGATGCCCGACTCGCCGGTGGCCGGCCGTGCGACCGTGCTGATCTTTCCCGACCTCAACACGGGCAACAACACGTACAAGGCGGTGCAGCGGAGCGCGGGGGCGGTCGCGATCGGCCCGGTGCTGCAGGGCTTGAACAAGCCGATCAACGACCTGAGTCGCGGCGCCCTCGTCTCGGACATCGTGAACACGGTCGCCATCACCGCGATCCAGGCCCAGCAGGAGGGCGTGGACCCACTCGCCGAGAACGCCGCCTCCGCCGAGGCCGAGGGTCCCCGATGAGCGGGGCGTCGGGTGCGGTGCTGGTGCTCAACGCCGGCTCGTCGTCGCTGAAATACCAACTGGTGCAACCGGCGGACGGCACGGTGATCGCGGAGGGCATCGCGGAGCGGATCGGCGACTCCGGTTCGTCGATGACACACGAACAGAACGGCGAGACCGTCACCGAGACACTGGAACTCGACGATCACCTCGCCGCGGTCCGACGGGCGGAACGCTTCTTCGCCGACAACGGAACCGATCTGGCCGACGCGGGACTGAGCGCGGTCGGACATCGGGTGGTGCACGGTGGCCGGTCGTTCTACGAGCCGACGGTGGTGACCCCCGAGGTGATCTCGGAGATCGAGCGGATCTCCCCGCTGGCGCCGCTGCACAATCCGGCCAACCTGGTCGGCATCCTGGCGGCCCTGGAGTTGCTCCCCGACGTCCCCTCGGTGGCCGTGTTCGACACCGCGTTCTTCCACGGTCTCCCCGACGCGTCGGCGACATACGCGATCGACCGTGCGGTCGCGGACGAACATGCGATCCGCCGCTACGGTTTTCACGGCACCAGCCACGAGTATGTCTCCGGTCGGGTGGCCGAGTTCCTCGACCGCGACCCGGCGTCGCTGAACCAGATCGTGCTGCACCTGGGCAACGGCGCGTCGGCGTCGGCCATCGCGGGCGGGCAGCCGATCGACACGTCCATGGGGATGACCCCGCTCGAAGGGTTGGTGATGGGCACCCGCAGCGGTGACCTCGACCCCGGACTGGTCCTGCATCTGCACCGGGTGGCGAACCTGTCCGTCGACGAGATCGACACGCTGCTCAACAAGCGTTCGGGACTTCGAGGTCTGTGCGGCGAGAACGACTTCCGTGCCATCACCCAGCTGATGGACAACGGTGACGACGCCGCCCGGCGCGCCTTCGACGTCTATATCCACCGCCTGCGCCGTTATATCGGTGCCTACGCCTTCGCCCTCGGCCGCGTCGATGCCATCACCTTCACGGCCGGTGTAGGGGAGAACTCCGCAGTCGTCCGCGCCCGTGCGCTGGCGGGGTTGGAAGGGTTCGGGATCATCGTCGATGACGAGCGAAACGCGGTGCGTGGCAAGGAGGCTCGTCGTATCTCGGCGGGTGACAGTGCGGTAGAGGTCCTTGTGGTTCCGACGAATGAGGAGTTGGCCATCGCCAGGCAGTCGGCGGCGGTGGTCGGGGGCTGATTCGCGGCCGCAGGATGGTGCGAGAATCGGCTGCCCCTACCACGCGCCACCGACAAGATGCGCTGTGCGAATGGACAACGAAAAACGTTGCACACCAGCGCTATAGCGGCTATGCTCGAACATGTATTCGTGCAATCGTCTCCGGGGGGTGACAATGTCTGACGAATCAATGACGCCGCAACCGCGCGCCGTCGAGTTGGTGGCCGAGCTGCACGCGACCCTCGACAAACTGCAGACCGTTGACTTGTCCCCGTGCACCGACGAAGAACTGATGGAAGTCGCCGCCGCCACCGAACGCGCGATCGCTCGAACCACTTTTGCCGGCGACCGGCAAGTCGCCGAAATCGAGGCTCGGGATCTGCCCCGCAAGACCGGCTGCCGCACTCTGATGCAGTTCATGACCCATCGGCTGCGGATCTCCAACCCGATGCGTCGACGCAAGCAGCTGAACGCCACCGCCGCGCTGACTTGCCTCAACGGCGACCGTCTCGAACCCGAACACCCTACGCTGGCAAAAGCTTTCGCCACCGGATCCGTGGGGACCGGGCACGTCCAGGCCGCCATCGATGTCCTCGACCAGATCCCGCATGCTGTCGAACACGACATCAAGGTCGCCGCCGAGCGACAGATGGCCGAGATCGCCGAAGCCCACACGCCTGCCGAGATCACCCAGCTCGGCGCGCGGCTGCTCGCCCACCTCGACCCCGACGGCACCCTGGCCGACGACACCGACCAGAAACGACGCCGCGGCCTGTGGATCGGCCGGCAACGCGCCGACGGGACAGCCAGAATATCGGGCACCCTGACACCCGCACTTGCCGCCCGGCTCACCATGATGTTCGCCGTGTGGGGCAAACCCGGACTCAATAACCCCGACGACCCCGCCTCGCCCCAAGGCCCGGCCGGCACCGCCGACCCCGACGCCCTGGCCTCGGCGGCCGACCGCGACGGTCGCACTCTCGCCCAGACGAATCACGACGCGCTCGACGCCGCCCTGGCCGCGGGGTTCGCCGACGGCGCACTCGGCACCTCGCACCGCGGCCTGCCCGTCCAACTGATCATCAAAGCCGACCTCTCCGACCTGATCCGAGAAGCCGGACTCGCCACCACCGCCACCGGCACCCTGCTTCCCATCCGGGACCTGATCGCGATGGCCGGTGACGTCCAGCCGTGGTTGGCGATCTTCAAAGACGCCACCGCTGTGCCGCTGCACTTCGGGCGGGGCAGACGTCTGGCCACCCGCGAACAACGACTCGTCTCCTTCGCCCGTCCCGACGGGGAAGTGTGTTCGGCACCCGGCTGCGATCAGCCCGCCACCCACATCGAGCTTCATCACGCCCACAAAGATTGGGCCAAGGGCGGTCTCACCGACATCGATGATCTCGCCCCTGCCTGTCCCCGTCACAACCGGATGGTCGGCGACAATCCCGGCCAGTACACCACGCACATCGAGCGCTCTGGACCTGATGAAGGCCGCTGCGTCTGGCGATTGAACGCTGAACCCGGCGCCCCACCCAATCCCGGTCGCCTGAACCGCCGACCCGACATACCGCGGCGGTTCGCAGAACACCTGAACACCGTGCGCGACGAGATCCACGGGCCAGCACCGCGGTCCGGCGATCACCCACGCCCAGACAACCGAAACCGCGATGAACTGCGCCTGAAGGTCAGCCACGTCATCGACGTCCGACCGCCACTGCGCGTGCGTCGCAGCACCCGTCCGTCACCGGTCGAGGCCCACCTCGCGGAGCTTTTGGGCGAAGACCCTCTCGTGCGCAACGCAGCAGGGACGTTCTTCGGATAGCCCTAGAACAACGTATTCGGCCGGACGTAGTTGGCGAGGTCGACGAGCATGAACCGGTGGTCCCGGTTGGTGCGGGTCAGGCGGGCCAGCTGGCGCAGCGAACGTTCGGTGCCGGTGCGAATGCCGTACTCGGTGAACGGGAAACCGAGCAGCGTCGAGGGTTCGTTGTCCTGCTTGGCGTCGTCGGGATTGTCGTGAATCCAGCCCAGCGCGGTGCCCAGCACTATGAGCAGCATCCGGGCCTTGCGTGGTTCGGTGTCCGGGATCTGCTCGAGACGTCGTGCGGCCTCGACGATCTGCTCGCGGGTCACCTGCGAGGTGGGTCGCCCGTGCACGAGCGCGATGATCGCCGTCGCGCGCGCGGTGTTGAAGTGGCGGCTGGTGGCCGGGACCTCGTCGAGCGGTTGGATCGCGGCGTCGATGTCACCGGCCGCCACGGCGAGCCGGGCCAGACCGAACGCGGCGGTCACGATGCTGTGATCGGTCAACCACAGATCGTGATAGTGGTGCTGCGCAACGTCATACAGTTTGGAGATCTTCTCGGCAGACTTCGCCGGGCCCTTCTCGTCGGCCAGCCAACGGCCGATGAGTTCGGCCGTACCGGCGACGGCGAGCTTGGGCGCGACCTCGCCCGGCATCGCACCGAGGACCTCGTCGAAGCGTTCATAGGCCAGTTCGGGTTCGTCGTTCATCAACGCGCAGATGCCCATGTACCACTCGACCCGCCACGAATCACCGTGGTGGGCACGGACTTCCTGCAGAAGGGCGAGTGCGGTGTCGACGTCGTCGAGCTGCAGATGCGCGCGGGCCTCGGCGAGATCGATCTCCCGCGACGGGTGGGCGTTCTTGACCGGCCGGCCGCCGAAGAGCGAGGCGAAACCCTCTGCCCGGGCGGTGTTGATGGAATCCAGGGTCTGTCGCGGGTCCGACAGCGCCGCCGAGGTGAGCAGACTCGCCGCCGGGTCGAGTGGGTTGACCAGCGGAACGGGCAGGGCGTTGGCGATATCCACCGGATCGTAGAACGCCGCCTGATCGGGGTCGAAGAAGCCGTCGACCGGCGCGAGCATCAGGTCGGTGCCGAACGTCGAGCGCTGCGGCGTGAAGACCGTGGACAGCGCGGGCCGCGGGACCCCCGTGTGCACGGCGACCGTCTCGCGCAACACGTTCAGCACCTGGGTGCTCATCTCCTCCGCGGAGACGAACCGATCGGCGGGGTCGGGGGCGGTGGCGCGTTGCAGGAGGCGGTAGTACGACGGATTGTTCCGGAAGACAGGCGTCTTCGACGCGGCGGGCAGGCCGTCGACGTAGCGTCCGTTCCGCATCTCCATCGGCACGGTCAGGACCGCTAGGGTGCGCCCGATGCTGTAGATGTCGGTCGCGATCTGCGGCCCGGTCTTCACGATCTCCGGTGCCTGGAACCCGGGCGTGCCGTACAGGTGCCCGTAGCCGTTGATCGGCGAGACCGCACCGAGGTCGATCAGCTTCACCTCGTCACTGCCGACCATGATGTTCTCGGGTTTGACGTCGTTGTAGACCAGGCCGACCGAGTGCAGATAGCCCACGGCGAGAAGCACTTCCAGGATGTAGGCCAGGCCCTGCTCCACCGACAGCAGGGAGTTGTCCGGATCGCCCGCGGTGATCTGTTTGAGCGTCTGGCCGCCGATGTACTCCATCACGATGTAGCCGAAGCGGTCATCGTCGTCGACGTGCTCGACGAAGTTGTAGATCTTGACGATCCCGGGATGGTTGACCGAGGCCAGGAACTGCCGTTCCGCGACCGCGACGCGCTGCGCCTCCGAATCCGAGGAATTCAGCAGGCCTTTGAGGACGACGGGCCGGTCGCTCACGTTGCGGTCGATGGCCAGGTAGATCCAGCCGAGGCCGCCGTGGGCGATGGCGCCGGCGATCTCGTACTGGTCGGCGACCAATGTTCCGGGAGCCAGTCCCGGGACGAAGGAGTACCGGGCGCCGCAGTTGCCGCAGTCGCCGGTCGGGGGACCGGCGCCCTCGCCCTCGGCTCGACCGACGGGTTTGCCGCAGCGCCAGCAGAACCGCTTGCTGTCGGCGATCACCGGGTCGTCGATGACGGCGTCCTCGGGTTCGATGTCGGTGATCTTCGGCATCTCGACCAGGCCGCTGCCGAGCCGTCGCTCGTGCACCGGCGGCCGACGCCGCGGAACCAGACGCCGGCCGAGCGGACCGGAGTCGGGTTCCGGGTGGGGCACGGCGGGACGCTGCCGTTCGACGCGGTCGGTCCGGTCGTCGGGGTCGACCCCGACGGTGAACACCGGAGCGACGGCCTGGGTTCCGACATCCGGGTCGGTGCGTCGGCCGGGCCGGGGGTCGGTGGTGTCGGCCATGTCGTCAGGGCCCTCGGTCAGCGCCGCCAGGTCGGCCCGCTGGGTGCCGACGTCGACCACCTTCGCGGTCGTCTCGGCGTCCTCACCACCGGGACGGCCACCGCCCGGGCCGGGACCGTCGAGGTCGGCGTCGTCGTCGCCGAGCAGGGCGTCGAGCGAGACCCGCTGGGTGCCGAGGTCGTCGCCCCGGTCGCCGTGGGTGACGTCGTCTGTGTCGTGCCCGTTCCGGGCCGCGTCGTCCATGGGCATCAGTCCCGGTAATACGGCTGGGGAGCGCCGTACCCACTGTCGAGGATGGACAGCCACCGGTCCCGGATCTCCTGCCATCGGCCGGTCACCCGGATGCGCTCGAGCACGCCGTTGACGAACCGGATCATATCGTCCTGGCCCTTGGGAATCCCGACGCCGTAGAACTCCTCGCCGAGGCTGGGACCGACGACCCGCAACCACGGATCCTGTGCGGCGAGACCGGCGAGGATCGCGTCGTCGGTGGTCGCCGCGTCGATCTGACCCTGCTGCATCAGGACCAGGCAATCGGCCCAGGTCGTCGTGCTGACGATCTTGGCTCGGGGCTGGATGGCCTGGATACGACCGATCGAGGTGGTCCCGCGCGCGGCGCAGACCCGCTTGTCGGCGAGCTGCGCCGGACCGGTCACGTTGGAGTTCCGGAACGACAGGATGCGCTGGGACGCGACGTAATAGGGGGCCGAGAAACTGATGTCGCGCAACCGGTCGCAGGTGATGCTCATCGTCTTGATCACCAGATCGACCGTCATGTCCCGCAGGGCGTCGATCCGCTGGGCGGAACTCAGCACCTGGAACTCGACGCGGCGGTCGTCTCCGAAGATGGCGCCGGCGATCTCGTGCGCGATGTCCACGTCGAAGCCCTGGATGTCGCCGGTGATCGGGTCGCGGAAGCTGAACAGGTTGGACCCGATGTCGAGCCCGACGATCAGCCGACCCCGCTCGAGGATGCCGGCCATCGTCGAATTGATCGGCATCTGAGCAGGGGGCGGCATCTGGGCGGGCGGCCGCAGGGTCAGGGTCGCGTTGCAGGCCTCGGAACTCGGCGGCGGTTCGACGGGCACGTCGACCTGGACGCCGGGCAGCATCGGTTGCCCGGCGGTCGCCGTCGGTGGGGGTGATTCGGGTGCGGGGAAACGCACGCACCCGGTGGCGACGAGGCCGGTGAGCGCGAGCAGGACCACGACGGTCAGCAGGCGGCGAGGCGAGGGAACGGTCGTCATCGGTACTCCCGGATGCGCGGGATGAGACCGCCCACGACCGCGACGCCGGCGAAGACGGTGAGCAGCAGGATGCCGGTGCCGGTGAACCCGAGGACCCGTTGCGCGGTGTTGATGTCGTCCCGGAAGGAGTTCCGCGCAGTCGTGATCGCATCGACCAGCGCGGTGTCGACCGCGGTGTAGGCGCGCGCCGAACTGTCCGGTCCGTCGCCGACGGTGTGCAGGCGCGCGAGACCGAAGTTGCCGGTCTGGATGTAGCGGCGGACCGCGGCGTCGGTGCGGCGCCACTCGGTCAGCGCCGCCGTGACCGTGTCCAGTTGTTCGCCGGTGACCGCGCTGTCGCCGTCTTCGGTGCCCTCGCGGACGTCGTCGACGATGTTGCCGATCTCGCTGGTCGCCGCGGAGAAGCTGCGCTCGAGACCGCCCTGATCACCGCGGCGGATGAGCGAGAGCGTCTCGGCCGACCGCGCCTGCTGGGTGAGGATCCGGGCGGCGGTCAGGTCGCGGAGCGGGTCGGCGCCCTCGGTGCGGGCGTCGCTGGTGGCGGCCACCGACATCAGACCGGAGGCGAGCAACCACAGGGTCCCGACGCTGAGGGCGAAGATGGCCGCCACGATGCCGATGTTGAACCGCCGCCGGGTCCGCCGCGCCAGGTAGCGCGACGTCAGGACAAGCGCGGCGAGCAGGAATAGCAGCGGCGCGTACACGGTCCAGGGTGGACGGGTGAGGGTTTGCTGGGGGTCGGCGATGGCCATCGATCGCCGTTCGTAGAGGCGCTGGGCGGCCGGAAGGATCTGGTCCTGCATCATCGACGACGCCTGGCCGAGATACGCCGACCCCACCGGGTTGCCGAGCCGGTTGTTCGTCCGCGCCGTCTCGATGAGTCCGCTGTAGACCGGGATCGAGGTGGACAGGGTCTCGAGATCGGCGCTGACCGCCTGCTCGGCCCGGTCCGACACCATGCCGGAACCGGGTTCGCTGGAGGTGCCGGTGGCCAGGATCAGCGACGACGACGCCGTCGCCAGCGCGTCGGAGTAGCGCTGCCGCAGATCGGGGGTCTCCAGTCCGCCGGAGATGAACGCCGCGTTCGCCGACGCGTCGGCGATCGACAGCGAGCTGTAGAGAACCTGCGCGGCCTCGGCGAGCGGTTCGGTCCGATCGATGAGGCGCTGCAGAGTCTGGGTGCGGTCTTCCAGGACCGTTGATGCGTACAGGCCGGTGCTCAGACAGCCGAGCGCCAGGATTCCGCAGATGATGATCAGCTTGCCCGGGGTCGTGACGGCGAAGTGGCGCAGGGTCTGGAACGGGGACTGGGCGCGTTCCCGGGCGGTGGCGACGAGTTCGCGTCGGTCGGCGAGCACCTGGCGGATCGGGGGCGAGGCCTGCGCCGGACGGATCGTGCGACCGCCACGCGTCAGCGCCGTCCGCACGGAGGACGCGTCGCCGGTCACCTACCTGATCCCTTCTCGAACGCTGGATCGTCTCCGGTGCGGTCCTACGGTCACCGGTTCCCCGTTCCGGATTCGCGTGACCGGGCGATCAACGTCAGGGGTTGTGTCATCTGGGTCATCGTTCACCGGGTCGTGCGTGTTTCACCCTATGTCATCGTGCCGGGTTCCTCCCGAGTCGATCGGCGCCGCGCCGCCGACCTCGGCGGTTCGCGCGTGCCGGGGTGCTCGCCGACGCACCTCGTGGTTCCGCGCCGCGATGAGAGGGCTTCGCGGTCTCCCTGGCAGGTGTTGCGCATCTCACTTACGGTGGAGGCACCCGGTCGGGGCGACCGGGTTGCGAGGAGGCGTGGTGCGCGGCGACGGCGACGGCTGGGTGATCGATCCCGACGGTTCTCGATACTGGGGTATCCACGGCGCGGCAGGTCTGCTGCTGCGGGCGCCGCTGCCGGAGGGAACCACCGGCGTACTTCTCCAGCACCGCGCGGCCTGGTCGCATCAGGGCGGTACGTGGGCGTTGCCAGGAGGGGCCCGCGACTCACACGAGGGCGCCATCGACACCGCGATCCGTGAGGCCGAGGAAGAAGCCGGCATCACCGCCGACGACCTTCGCGTCGTCGCCGCGGTCGTCACCCATGAAGCGCCCGGCGGGTGGACCTACACCACCGTCATCGCCGAGACCGACTCGCCGGTCCGCACGGTCGCCAACTTCGAATCCACGGAACTGCGATGGGTCGACGAGAAGCGCGTCGATCAACTCCCGCTGCATCCCGCGTTCGGACTCGCGTGGCCCGTTCTCCGCGAGCGGATCGCGATGTTGGATCCCCAGAGCTGAGCCCTCACACCCCGGCGCGGTCGGACTCCAGCAGTCGGTTCGCCCCGGCGACCAGCGCGTGGACGTTCGCCTCGTCGCTGCTCGCGCCCTCACCGACGGCCCAGGCCTGCCGGCCGTCGTGCTCGCACAGCAGGAACGTCGTGACCATGCCGTCGACGACCCGCTGGTGCAGCCGGACGATCTGAACCGGGGCGCCGACGTCGTAGAGGATCGAGGTCATCGCACCGACGGGGCCGGCGGCGACGGCGCTGCGGGACATGATGCGGTCGGCGATCGCGAGCGTCGCGCGGCACTCGACCAGGTCGCCCGAGCACGGGACGGCAGAGAAGGAGCCCAGCCGGATCGTGCCGCCACGGGAGTACTCGTCGGTGAATTCCTGCCAGGTCATCCCGGCGGCCTCCTCGTGCATCCCGGGGGGAAGCGGGCGGCCGAAACGTGCGGCGAAGTGGTCGCCGCCGTGCCGGTCGTCGCGCTCGGTCCACGAACAGGATCGACGAGGTAGATGAAAAGGGTGCATCTCGAAAACCGATTTCGGTCGAAGAACGGATGACCGACTGGAGAGCGCAACCGACCCGCAGCGGGGGGTCGGTCAGATTCAGACCCCGCTGCGGCGGGTTACGAGAACGCTCGTGATGCACAACATTATCGGTCCACCATAGACCCGCGACACCGACCGGGCAAACGTGTTTCCGCCAGGCGAACCGCTACAGCATCCCGGCGAGGTCGGTGGCTGCGGCGGCCGGGTCGGCAGCCGCGGTGATGGCCCGCACGACGACGATGCGCCGCGCCCCGAGCGCGGTGACCTCCCCGACGCGGCCGGCGTCGATCCCGCCGATGGCGAACCACGGCTTGGCTGATTGTGTTGCGGCCGTTGAGGACACGAGGTCGAGGCCGGCGGCGGCGCGGCCCGGTTTGGTGGGCGTGGTCCAGCACGGACCGACGCAGAAGTAGTCGACGTCGTCGTCGGCGATCGCGGCGGCAGCCTGCTCGGGGTCGTGGGTCGAGGCGCCGATGAGGACGTCCGGTCCGACGATCCGGCGGGCCGCCGACGGCGACAGGTCGCCCTGTCCGACGTGCAGGACATCGGCCCCGGAGAGCGCCGCGACGTCGGCCCGGTCGTTGACCGCAAGCAGGGCGCCATGCGCGTCGGCGACCTTCCGCATGCCCGCGAGGATCTCGAGTTCCTCGCCCGCCTCCAGGGTCCCGAACTCGCGCTCACCCGGCGAGTTCTTGTCGCGCAGCTGCACGATGTCGACGCCGCCCGCGAGCGCCGCGTCGACGAAGTCGAGCAGGTCACCGCGTTCGCGCCGGGCGTCGGTGCACAGGTACAGGCGGGCCGTGGAGAGCCGCCGGCGACGGTCCGTCGCGGAGCCGGGGTCCGTCGACGCGGAGCTGGTGCGGTTCGGGGTCGTCACGCCGACCAGGCTAACCGGACCCCCGACGCCCCGGCGTAGGGTGGATCGCACGAACACACGGGAGTCCGGATCGGCCGGGCTGAGAGTGCGGACAGAATCCGCTGACCGTCGAACCTGATCCGGGTCATTCCGGCGAAGGAAGGTGATTCCCAACGTGGATTCCCCACCGCAGCGCCCTGCCCACCGCGCCCTGACGGTCGTCGGGGGCGGTGTCATCGGGCTGACCTGTGCGCTCACCGCGGCCGACGCCGGATGGCGGGTTCGCGTCCTCGACGCCGGCACCGAGGAGCGCGCGTCCTGGGTCGCCGGCGGCATGCTCGGTTCACTCGGCGAGGGTCATCCCGGCGAGGACGCGTCCCTGGCCCTGTCGGTCGAGTCGGTCCGGCTGTGGCCGGCGCTCGTGAAGCGGCTCGACGACCCGGGTGTCGTCACCGCCACCGACTCGCTGTTCGTCGCGGCCTCGGCCACCGACATCGAGTACCTGCGGCATCTCGCCGACTTCGTCTGGGCCGGGCAGCCCGCCACCGATGCCGCGCTGCAGTCGGTGACCGGCCGCGACATCCGGACCCTGGAACCGTCGCTGAGCTCTCGACTGGTCGGTGGCTACCGCGCGGTCGGCGAGTGGTCCGTCGACAACCGGCGGCTGCTCGAGGCGTTGCGCGCCGCCGCGACGTCGGCGGGTGCCGAGTTGGTCTCCGCGCGCGTCGAATCCCTGGCCGACCTCGACGACCTCGGTTCCGACACCCAGATCCTGCTCGCCGCTGGACTCGGCACCGCGGCCCTCTGGCCGGGTGTGGACCTGCATGCGGCGAAGGGGGAGATCCTCCGCCTTCGCCGTACTCGCTGGTCGGTGCCGCCGCCCGGCCACGTCGTCCGGGCACGTCTCCACGGGCGGGCCGTGTACCTGGTGCCGCGCGAGGACGGAGTCGTCGTCGGCGCCACCCAGTACGAGGCCGAGGGGATTGCCGACCGCGCGCCGCAGGCCGGCGGGGTCGCGGATCTGCTCGCCGACGCGATCGAGGTCTTCCCCGGGCTGCGGACCTACGAACTGACCGAAGCAGGGGCGGGTCTGCGGCCGTGCACCGCGGACGGATTGCCGATCGTCACCCGTGTGGACACACGAACGGTCGTGGCGACCGGGCACGGGCGCAACGGGATCGTCCTCGCCCCGGGCACCGCCGCCCGCGTGTTGTCGATTCTGGAAGGAGCAGAGGAATGAGTATCACCGCCAGCATCACCGTCAACGGCAAGAGCGTCGACGTCGGAGCCGACACGTCGGTGCGCGACGTCGTCACCGGGCTGGGGTTGCCGGACCGGGGGATAGCGGTCGCGGTGGACGGCGCGGTCGTCCCGCGCGGCCGCTGGGACCGGCACACGATGACCGACGGTGCCGTCGTCGAGATCGTCACGGCGGTGCAGGGTGGCTGAGCTCGCCGATCTGAAGCCCGACGCCTCGCGGACCGAGCAGAGGTCCGGCGACGAGACGATCCCGGATGCGGACCATCTGCGCATCGCCGGTCGCGACTTCTCGTCGCGACTCATCACCGGCACCGGCGGCGCGTCGAATCTCGCGACCCTGGAACGCGCGCTGGTCGCGTCGGGGACCGAGCTGACCACCGTCGCGGTTCGGCGCGTCGACGCGGCCTCGGGCACCGGGGTCTTCGATCTGCTGCGCCGGCTCGACATCGCCGTCCTGCCCAACACCGCGGGCTGTCACACCACCGCCGAGGCGGTCCTGACCGCCCAGCTGGCGCGCGAGGCGTTCGAGACCGACTGGGTGAAGCTCGAGGTGGTCGCCGACGAACGCACCCTGATGCCCGACGCCATCGAACTCGTCGACGCCGCGGCCGGACTGGTCGCGGACGGCTTCGTGGTGCTGGCCTACACGAACGACGATCCGGTCCTGGCCGCGCGACTCGCCGATCTCGGTGTCGCGGCGGTGATGCCCCTCGGGTCGCCCATCGGGACCGGACTCGGAATCCTCAACCCGCACAACATCGAGATGATCGTCGACGACTGTCACACCCGCTTCGACGACCCGCTGCCGGTCATCCTCGACGCGGGCATCGGCACGGCGAGCGACGCGGCCCTGGCGATGGAACTCGGTTGCGACGGCGTGCTTCTGGCCACCGCCGTGACCCGGGCGGAGAACCCTGAACTGATGGCGACGGCGATGCGGCACGCGGTGACCGCGGGCCGCCTGGCCGCGCGTGCGGGCCGGATCCCCAAGCGTTTCTGGGCGCACGCGTCCTCACCCGGGCGCGACCGGGACTGACGCGCGGTCCCGCGGCAGGCCGTCCGAATGACAGACCGGGCCGCTCGGGGTTCGGCGGCTATGGTCGAGTCGTGTTGCAGGTAGCGAATCTGACGAAGGACTTCGGCGGTCAACGCGCGGTCGACGACCTCACCTTCGAGGTGGGTCCGGGACGGGTCACCGGTTTCCTGGGGCCCAACGGTGCGGGCAAGTCGACGACCATGCGGATGATGCTCGGACTCGACCGCCCGACATCGGGCACGGCGACGATCAACGGGCAGCGCTACCGGGACCTCGAACATCCGCTGCGACAGGTCGGTGCGCTGCTCGACGCCCGGTGGGTGCATCCCAATCGCAGTGCGCGGTCACACCTGCGGTGGCTCGCGGCGAGCAACCGGATTCCGGCCGC
Source organism: Gordonia sp. UCD-TK1 (assembly GCF_001691435.1). Lineage (NCBI taxonomy): Bacteria > Bacillati > Actinomycetota > Actinomycetes > Mycobacteriales > Gordoniaceae > Gordonia > Gordonia sp. UCD-TK1. The sequence goes on from NZ_LZMP01000013.1 coordinate 207,494, forward strand.
CCGCGTCGACGAGGTGCTCGAGACGGTCGGGCTCACCTCGGTGGCCAAGAAGCGCGCCGGCGGGTTCTCGCTCGGCATGTCGCAGCGGCTCGGGCTGGCGGGTGCCCTGATCGGCGACCCGCACACGCTGCTCTTCGACGAGCCGGTCAACGGCCTCGACCCGGAGGGCATCGTGTGGATCCGCGGGTTCATGCGTAAGCTCGCCGTTGAAGGGCGGACGGTACTCGTGTCGAGCCATCTGCTCACCGAGATGTCGCTCACCGCAGACCATCTCGTCGTCATCGGGCGGGGCCGGCTGATCGCCGACTGTTCGGTGGCGGAGTTCACCGGGCGGGCCCGGCAGTCGGTGCGGGTGCGCGGCCCGCAGCTCGAACAGTTGCACGCCGCGCTCGCGGCGGCGGGGCTGAATCCCGCGCCGGGTGACCCGGATGCCCACGGGCGCCCGGTGATGCGCGTGCCGGACACCACGACCGATCGGGTCGGCGACCTCGCCGCCGCCGCGGGCATCACCCTGCACGAACTCGCCGCCGAGTCGGCGTCACTGGAAGAGGTCTTCATGTCGATGACGGCGCACGCCGTCGACTACACCGCCGTCGACAACCGCGCCGTCCACAACCCCGACGTCCACAACCCCGACGCCCACAACCGGGCCGTCGGGAACCACGGGGGAGTGAACCGGTGATCGCCGCGATCAACGCCGAACGGATCAAACTCGCCAGCACCCGGTCGCCGTATTGGTGCCTCGGCGTCGTCGTGGTGCTGGGCCTGGGCTTCGCGGTGCTGCTCGGCGCCATCGCCGGCGGTTCCTACGGCAGTCCCGGTGAGACCGACACCCTGACCGACGACTTCCTGCTCGGCGTCAACCAGTTCGGGGTCGCGGTGCTCGCGATCATGTCGATCCTGGGCGTGACCACCGAGTACCGCTTCGGCACGATCCGACCGACGTTCGCGGCGATTCCGCGTCGGCCCCAGGTCCTCCTCGCGAAAGCGGTCGTGTTCGGCGGACTCTCGTTCGCGGTGGTGGCCATCGTGTCCGTCGTCGCGGTCGTGGCGGCGCAGGTGCTCGCCGGCGTCGGAGTCTCGCTCACCGGGCCCGAGACCGTCCGGCATCTCTGGGGGACGCCGGTTTTCGCGATGCTGTGCGCGCTGATCGGCCTCGCGGTGGGTGCGTTGGTGCGGCATTCGGCCGGTGCGGTGGCGATCGTGCTCGTCTGGATGCTGGCCCTCGAGCGCATCGTGTCGGTGCTCCCGCGGGTGGGCGAGCACATCGTGTCGTTCTTGCCGTTCCTGAACGGGTGGAACTTCCTCGCCGGCGGGAGCGACACGTTCCACTGGAACGCCTACGGTTCGTTGGCCTACTTCGCGGGCTTCACGATCGTGTTGCTGGCGGCGGCAGTGGCCGTGACCAATGCCCGGGATGCGTAGTTCGCGGATTTTCTTCCGCCGATGTCAAATCCGGGATTAGCCGCGTGTCGACAGGGCCATCCGGTCGGACCACATTGGTGCTTCCGGGCGGCCCATTGTAGGGCCCGGCAGACTAAAATTCGCGGTTATGTCCTCGAATTGGCCGCTCGTCGAGCGCGATCGGGAGTTCCGCACGATCCAGGCGGCCCTCAGGGGTGAGACGACCGGCTGTGGGGTGGTCCTGACCGGTGACTCCGGCGTGGGCAAGACGACCCTCGCCCGGCACGTCACCGCCGAGTTGCCGACCGGGGTGCGCTGGGTGGCGGGCACCGAGTCCGCGCGCTCGATCCCGCTCGGTGTGTTCGCGCATCTCGTCGGTCCGGCGACGTCGAGCGATCCGGTCACCTACCTTGCGGCGGCCCGTGAATCGCTCCTCGCCGACGGCGATGTCGTGATCGGGGTCGACGACGCCCACCTGCTCGACGAACTGTCGGCGACGCTGCTGCATCAGCTCGCGATCGACCGTGCGGTGCACATCGTCGCGACGGTCCGCAGCGGCGAGACCGTCCCGGATGCGGTGACCTCGCTGTGGAAGGACAATCACCTCACGCGGATCACGTTGTCGCCGTTCACCAAAGAGCAGAGCGTCGACCTCATCGAGTCGGTGCTCGGCGGGCAGCTCGAGGAGCATTCGGCCGATCTCATGTGGGAGGCCTCCGGTGGGAACGCCCTGTTCCTACGGCATCTCGTCGACGGTGCGCGGCAGGCCGACACGCTGCGGCAGGTCAACGGCGTGTGGCAGCTACGCGGACGCGCCGCCATCACCTCGGAGCTCGCATCGCTGCTCGAGGGGCGGATCGAGCAACTCGACGCGCCGGTTCTCGGGGCCCTCAAATACCTCAGTCTGTGCGAACCCCTCGACATCGACGTCCTCGCCGAGCTCGCCGGCGAAGAAGCCGTCGAAGAGGCGGAGATCGCCGGGCTGGTGCGCATCACCCGCGACGGGCGGCGTCTCGACATCGCCTTCCACCATCCGCTGTTCGGTGAGGTGATCCGGCGCCGCCTGGGTCTCGTGTCGTCGCGGCGGCTGCGCGGCCGGCTCGTCGAGGCGTTGCAGTCACGGCCCACGAACACCCCGGCCGAGCGGATTCGGCTCGCCGATCTCGCGATCGAGAGCGACGTGGAGATCGACCTCGCGCTGGTACGGACCGCCGCCCGCGATGCCCTGAACCTCGCGCAGACGCCGCTCGGCGAACGATTCGCGCGGGCGGCGCTCGACGAGGGCGGTGGACTCGAGGAGGCCGAGTTGCTCGCGCGGGCGGTCATGTGGCAGGGGCATCCGGACGAGGCGCGGGACATCCTGTCCCGCTTCTCGCCCGACGATCTCGACGAGGGTCGACTCGTGCTGTGGGGCAATTCGATCATCGGCAACACGTTCTGGGCTCTGGGCGACGCCGATCGGGCCGACGAGATCCTGCGGTTGCTGACCGAGCGGGTCACCCACCCGGCACTCACGCCGATCGTCACCGGGATCGCCTCGGCGTGCGCCCTCTTCGAGAACCGGATCGACGAGGCGATCACGCTGTCCGACACCGTCCTCGCCGAATCCAGGGCGCTGCCGTGGGCGGTGGAGTGGGCGGTCTTCGGTGGCAGCCTCGCCCGTGCGGTCGCCGGTCGGGGAGCGGAGGTCGGGGCGCTGGCCGAACACTCGCGCGAGGTCGAGGTGGACGGATTGCTCCGGTTCCCCACCGGTTTCGGCGAGACCCTCGCGCTGACCCTCACCGGCCGACTCGACGACGCGGACGGTGCCGCGGGGCGTTTCGTGTCCGCCGCGCAGACCGCGCAGTACCTGGGCTGGGCGATGTCCGGAATACTCGTCGCCGCAGTCGAACTCGCCCGCGGATCGTGCGCCTCGGTGACCCGGCGGATGGAGCAGACCCTCGCCATCCTCGACAGTGGCCGGTTCTCCGAGTCGTGGAACTTCCCGGCCCACATCTTCCTGGTGCAGGCCCTGAGTGCGCTGGGACAGGCCGATCGTGCCGCGGCCGCGCTGGCCAAGGCGCGGAAACGTTCCGGCAAGCATGTGGCCGTCTTCGGGCCCATGCTCGCCATCGCGGCGGCCTGGCAGTCGGCGGCCGCCGGAACCGTCACGCCCGCCGTCGAACTCGCGCACTCCGCGGCCGCATCCGCCCGTGCCGCCGGTCAGTTCGCGGTGGAGGCCGAGGCCCTGCACACCGCCGCCCGGTTCGGGGACGGCGGCGTCGCCGACCGGCTCACCGAACTGGCCGAGCGCGTCGACGGTCCGCTCTCGGATCTGTACGCGCGCCACGCCGCGGCGCTCCGCGACGGCGATGCGGTCGAACTCGATCTGTGCTCGACGGCGTTCGAGGACTCCGGGGTGTGCCTGTCCGCCGCGGACGCGGCCGCGCAGGCCAGTGTCCTGCACGACGCGGCGGGCAGACGGTCCGCGACCGTGGCGTCGGCCGCGGTGGCGAACCGACTCGCGTCGCAGTGCGGTGGCCTGCGGACGCCGGCGCTGATCTCGGCCGCGCAACCGTTGCCGTTGACGTCGCGCGAGCGGGAGATCGCCAACCTCGCTGCGGCGGGCCTGTCCAACAAGGACATCGCGCAGCGACTCACCGTCTCGGTCCGCACCGTCGAAGGTCATCTGTTCCGCGCCTACACCAAGCTGGATGTGGGTGACCGTGCCGAGCTTGCTGAGCTACTCCTCAAAGACCAGCGAAAGCCCGGCTGAAAACCACCCGCAGGAAACGGACAGTCGACGACAGCTCGCCGGTGCCGCTCGGACGGGTGGTTCTCAGTGGGTCTTCGACGGCTCAGTCGCCCGGCCGGCTGAGGGCCGCGATCACCTCGTCGTCGTCCACCTGAGTGAAGTCGCCGTAGGACAGGCCGACGGCCCGGAACGGTTCCGGCGTCACGAGGACGATCACGTCGTCGGCGCCCCGATCCCGCAGTCGCTGAATCGAATCGGAGGGTGCCGTGGGTACCGCCACCACCACGTGGGTGGCGCCGGCGGACCGGACGGAGTCGACCGCGACGGCCATGCTCGACCCGGTGGCGAGACCGTCGTCGACCAGGATGACCGTCCGGCCGCCGAGCTCGGTGCTGGGACGTCCGCCGCGGTAACGTCGTTCGCGGTTGTCGAGGATGCGCCGCTGTCGATCGGCGGCCTCGTGGAACTCGCTGCGGGACACCCCGAGTCGACGCGGTATGTCGTCGTTGACCACCAGGTGGTGCGCGGTGAGCGCGCCCATGGCGAACTCTTCGTGGCCGGGCGCCCCGATCTTGCGCACCACCAGCACGTCCATCGCGCACCTGCCTGTCGACGCCGCGATGGCGTCGGCGACCTCGCGGGCGACCGGAACCCCGCCGCGCGCGAGTCCCAGGACAACAGGTTCTGTTGTACCGGCCTCCGGAATGCCGGCGCCGTACCGGACTTCGACGACCCGCGCACCCAGCAACCGACCCGCCTCGCGGCGGTCGGCGAAGATGCGGGCGCGCATGGGCAGGCCTCAGACCTGCACTGCGGGACCGACCTTCAGTGCGAAGCTCGGCACGTCGGCGAGCCCGACGGTGGCCTCGTACGTGCGGTCATAACCGGTGCTGCTGATCCGCCATCCGTCTGCGGTGCGGCGGTAGGTGTCGTCGTAGAACGCCGCCCCGATGAGCATGAAGGAGAACTCGGCGACGATGACCCGGTCCTGCAGGTACCAGCGTCCGCGTGCGGTGTCCCCGTCGATCTCGATCTCCGGGTGTGCGACACGATGTTCGGTGATGACTGCGGGACCGACGTTCTCGCGCATGTATCCGACCAGCTCGTTCCGATTCGAGAAGGCCAGGCTCTCACCGTAGTTACCGGTGACGTCCTCGGTGAGCGTCGACTCGAACGCCGTCCAGTCCTTGGTGTCGAGAGATCGCAGGTAGCGATACTTGAGGCTCTCGATCGCCCGCAGGTCCTCGAAGCCGCCGGCGGGCGCGCTCACTTCGTCCTCGTTCCCGGCAGGATTCCGGCATCGATGACGGCTTTCACGACCGGTCTCGTCCGGGTGAGGAGGTCGTCGGTGCCGGCCCAGATGGCTTCTCCGACAGCATCGGTGGTGGCCTCGATGTCGTCGTAGGTCGCCGCGCCGGAAGCGGTGAGACGGTGCCCGTCCTCAACGCGCTCGGCCAGCCCGGCGTCGACCAGGCGATCGACGCTGTCCTGCCAGTCCTGTTCGGACCAGCCGCGGGTCATCAGCACGATGCGCTTGCCCAGGGTGCGACGACGAACCGTGGGGTCGGGAAGCTGCGACTCGTGGAAGACGGCCGCGTCGAAGCCGTTCAGACCGTTGAGGGCGAGAGCGGCGATGTGGTTGTCGCCGCGCCACTCTCGGAGAATCGCGATGGCGTGCCACAGCCGTAGGCGCGCGGTGTCCGGTCGCGGGGCCGTCGACCACGCGGCAGCGAGCGGGCGTCCGCCGAGGGGTAGTCGGGCGGCCAGATCGTAATAGGCGGAGGCGAGTTCGTCGAGGAGGGAGTCGTCGATGGACTCGCCGAGGATCTCTCGCAGCGAGTCGTCGAGCATCTGATTGCGTCGTTCGTGGACCCGGTCGAGCCCGGCGTCGACGGCGGCCGTCCAGCCCTTCGCGATGAGTTCGTGGTTGAAGTTGTAGAAGGCGGAGGCGACGACCGAGGCCGCGCACGGACCGAACGGCGCTCCGCGCGCACCGACGTAGAAGGCGTAGGGATCGAGCCCGGTGTCTGCCTGCGCGCCTTTCAGTCCCGGGTTGAAGTAGGCCAGGATGTGGAAGGGTTCGAGGGTTTCGTAGGCGAGCCGGGCAGCGGAGCCCGTGCTGGTCGATGTCATCAACCCACCCTCTCCATCAGCGGGGCGGGTGTCAACCACCTGCGACGACGAGAGCGGGAGCGTCAGGTGCGCCGGGAGTCCCGGCTCTCGAAGACGGGGTCGTCGGTCGTCCACAGATCGGCATCCGCGACCTCGGGATCGGCGTCTGCCGCGGACGCTTCGTGCTCCTCGTCGGACGTGGGTTCCTCGCGGCCACGGCGCCACCCGCCCTTCATCGGCGGCGCCTCGCCGAGGTGATCCGGGTCGACCGAGCCATACCAGGCGACCAGTACGGCACCGACGACGGCGCCGACGAAACCGAGGATGGCCAGCCAGCCGAGTCCGGGTTTGGCCGTGTCATCGAGGAAGACGACCCCGACCAGGCTCGGGCCGGCCGTCTCGCCGACCACGAGCACCGCAGTCACCCCGTTCACGGCGCCGAGCTGCAGGGCGACGGTCTGGACGTAGAAGCCCGCCGCGCCCGCGGCGGCGATGGTCCAGGCGGCGGGATCGGTCAGCAGCGCCACGGGATCGAACGGCTGGACTCCGTCGAGAATGCGCACGGCGATGGCGATGATGCCGAACAGCAGACCCGCCGATGCGCCGCCGACGATGGCGCCCGCCGGACCGAGGTTGTAGACGCCCACCAGAGCAAGAGCGCAGAGGGCGAGCGTCGCGACGAACAGACCCCAGTGGAATCCGACCTCTTCCCCGCCGCCGGTGTGATGGGACGAGGCAACGCCGAGGAGGCAGAGCGACATCACGACGAGCCAGATGGCGACCCATTCGCGCGTGTGCAGGGCGATGTTGAGGATGATCGTGCCGAGCAGGGCGGTGATGACCAGGTTGGCCGACACGATGGTCTGCGAGAGGAACAGCGGTAGGAACCGGGCAGCGAGGGCGCCACCCGCGAAGCCGAGCACGACCAGCGTCGTGCCGAGGATGAAGGCCGGATCGACCAGCGTCGACATCGTGGACGAGAGGGTCGGTGCGCCGTTCTCGGTGGTGATGCCCTCACCCTCGTCGGCAGCGGCTTCGGCCACGCGGCGGGCGCCGAGCGCGCGCAGGACCGTGGACATCCCATAGGCGACTGCGGCGAGGCACGCGGCGATGACGCCGATGACGAACAGCTGCATGCCTCCTCCAACTCGGCCCGGATGAGCCTCGACAGGCTCGGACCGACGACCACCCCGACTGCGTACGCACGCGATCGGCTCGGGCCGCACCAGCGCTGCTCCGCAACTGCTGTTCCGCAACCGGAAGCGAAGCACACGGACCGGCCGATCGTGCAAAAAACTAACAGGGTGAACCGACAGGACGGTACTGAATATTCCCGACCTGACCGCATTTTTTTCGCAGGCCGTCCGGCTTCCGTGCTCAGGGCCCGTCGGCACTACACTCGCTCGGGTGAACAGCGCCGGACAAACCCATGTACTGATCACATTCGGCAGATCGTTCCTCACCCTGGAACTCGCGCGGCTCATGGCCGCGGCGGGTCACCGGGTGAGCATCGTCGACTCCATCCCGGTCGGGATCGGCCGATTCTCCAACGCGGTGAGCGACTTTCACCGCGTGCCCCCGCCGAAGTTCGAGCCGCTCGCATACTGTCTCGCCCTCGCCCGGATCGTGGTCGACAACGACGTCGACATGGTGATCCCGGTGCACGAGGAGACCGACATCATCGCGATGCTCGCCGAGGTGTTCCCGCCCGAATGTCGGCTGTTCCTCTCCGATTTCACCACCGAGAACCGCCTGCACAACAAGTACGACTTCCAGGAGCTGCTCGTCGAACTCGGAATCCCGACGCGCAAGTTCGCGCGGGTGTCCGGACCCGAGGACGTCGGATCGCTCGATTTCACCAAGCCGTTCGCGCTCAAACACTGCTATTCGCGGGGCTCGCAGAAGGTTCACAAGGTGACTCCCGACGATCCGCTCACCTGGCTCGAACACGATGAGCAGAACCCGTGGATCGCACAGGAGTGGGCGTCGGGGAACAACTTCTGCACGTATTCGGTCTGCCATGAGGGCCGCGTCTACGCCCACGCCACCTATCCGGTCGACTACGCCATCGACGGCAGTTCGTGCCTCAACTTCCGGTCCGTGGACCATCCGCGGATCGCCGGGTGGGTCAGCGATTTCGTTCGCCGGGTGAACTTCACCGGCCAGATCGGCTTCGACTTCATCGAAGACCGGAACGGTGGCGGCGACCTGTTCTGCATCGAGTGCAATCCGCGCGCCACAAGCGGGATCATGATGTTCACGCCCGAAGACGGGGTCGATCGCGCGTTCCTCGGGACCTGGGATCCCGACCACGGACCGATCACGCCCGGGTCGGGCGTGGACAAGATGATCGGGCTGGGCATGCTGCTCTACGGGTGGCGTCCGTCGTCGCGCAAGGACCGGACCCTGCGCGACTTCGTCCGCGACTTCCGCGGCGCGTCCGATGTCTTCAGCAGTCCGGGCGACCAGAAGCCCGCGCTGATGCTCCCGTTCGCCTATGCCGGGATCGTGCGTAGTTGCCTCAAGTACCGGGTCGGGCTGGCGGAGGGTTTCTTGCACGACCACGAGTGGGACGGCCTCCGCATCAGCCTGTGACACCCGTCGCGGATTCGGCCCGTCGGGATGGGGACGACGCCGACGCCGGGGCGTAGAATCTCGAGTCACCATCACCTGCGTGTTGACCCCATCCGCAGGGTTGTCCGGGGGGACTCGAGCTCGAGGGGAGCTGCTCATGAACATGTCCGGGATCATGCGTCGTACGTCTGTCGGGGTGGCCGCTGTCGGTGCCGCCTGCGCGATCGGACTGGCCACCGCGCCGGCCGCTTCCGCCGCGCCGGCGCCGGTGCAACCGGTGCAACCGGTGCAGGCCGTCGGTTCGGTGGCGATCTGCTTCGGCATCCCCATCGGGCCGGTGACCATCAGCGTCTGCCTGTGATCTGATCCGAGCCGTATGACGCTGTGCCCGGAAACCGGGCACGACGTCATACGGATTCCTCGTACCCCACCAGAAGTCGACGCCGGCGTGACCATTTCGTGCCGGAGCGTCCCGATCCCCGGCCCGATGGCGCTCGCGCACGTACGATTCCCCGATGACGTCGACAACGGCCGAGGTCGAGGCGGGGACTGCTCCCAAGCGGGCGAAGGCGATCCTGGTCGCGCTGATCCTGGTCGCCGGGGTGGCCAACATCAATCTCGCGGTGGCGAATGTCGCGCTACCCGACATCGGCAAGGCGCTCGACGCGAGTTCGACGCAGTTGAACCTCGTCGCGGTCGGCTACTCGCTGGGCCTGGCGGCGTCGGTGCTCTACTTCGGCGCGCTGGGAGATCGGCACGGGCGCAAGCGGATGCTGGTCATCGGCATGTGCCTGTCGATCCCGGCGTCGCTCGTCGCCGGATTCGCGCCCAACGTCGAGGTCCTGTTCGGTGCTCGTCTGGTGGGCGGCATCGCCGCGGGCCTGGCCTTCCCGACCACCCTCGCGGTGATCACCGCACTGTGGTCGGGGCCGAAACGGGTCCGGGCGATCGCCGCGTGGTCGGCATTCGGCGGTGCGATCTCGGCGCTGGGACCGGTCCTGTCCGGGGCACTCCTCGAGATCCTGGCCTGGCACTCGGTGTTCCTGGTGACCCTGCCGCTCGCCGTCGTCGCGCTGATCGCGGCGTGGCGGTTGGTGCCCGATGATAACGGCGACCAGGCGGCGGTCGTCGACAACCTGGGCGGCGTCGTGTCCATCGTGATGGTGGGCTCGCTGGTGCTGGCGATCAACTTCGCCCCGAACTCCGATCAGCGACTGCAGGTCTACATCCTGGCCGCGATCGCGCTGCTGGCAGGGGCGGGTTTCGTCTGGCGGCAGCTGCGCGTGCGGGTTCCGCTCTTCGACCTGCGGATCGCAGCCCGACGCACCTTCTGGGTCGCGGCGGTGGGCGGGCTCATCGTGTTCGGCACGCTCATGGGCGCGATGTTCATCGGCCAGCAGTACATGCAGAACGTGCTCGGCTACTCGACGCTGGCGGCCGGCGCCACGATCCTGCCAGCCGCGGCCGCCATGATCGTCGTGGCCCCGCGCTCGGCCAAACTCGTGCAGAGCATGGGTTCGCGGTTCACGCTGCTGTCCGGTTACGCCTTCATCGTCGTCGGCCTGGTGCTCGCGATGCTCACCTGGGATGAGGGCGCCCACTTCTGGCATGTCGGTCTGGTCTACGTCCTCGTCGGGGTGGGCGTCGGTCTCGCCGGCACCCCGGCGTCGCAGTCGTTGACCGGTTCGGTGCCGGTGCAGCGCGCGGGAATGGCGTCGAGCATGTCTGACCTTCAGCGCGACCTCGGTGGCGCGATCCTGCAGTCCACCCTCGGCGCGATCCTCACCGCGGGTTACGCGAATCAATTGCGGGACACCATCTCCGGTTCGCCGCAGGCCGATCAGGTCACCGAACAGACCGAAGCCGCGCTGACGAAGTCGTTCTCGAGTGCCGAGGTCCTGGCCGAGCGCTATCCGCACTACGCCGATCAGATCATCGCCGCGGCCCGCGACGCGTTCGTACAGGGCGACAAGAACGCCTACGGCGCGGCGGCCGCCATCGTGGTGGTGGGTGCGGCGGTGGTGTTCTTCTTCTACCCCAGACACGAGGCGGAGCGAACGGCGATGGCGGAGTACGCGAAACAGCGCAGCCTCTGAGTCGCCGACTCACCCAGCACTTACTCGACCAGCACTGCCCGACGGCGGTGAGTCGAACGCCGCCAACAACATTCGTGCCGCCATCGCGATGAGCGAGGTCCGGTCGGCGTCGCGGGGTCGTTGCAGGGCGATGCGCAGGCACAGACTCGCGGTCGCACCCATGGTGAGGAACACCAGTTCGTCGATCGCCTGATCGTCGAGGTCGGGCCTCATCCGCGACGGCAGGATCCGCGCCAGCGGGAGGAGCGGTCCCTCGACCTCGGCCCAGGCGTCGCCGAAGCCGTGTTCCCCGATCTCGAGCGAGGCACGCAGGACCGGCGCATGTGACTCGAATGACGACACGAGGGTCTCGACCACCGTGACCATCGCGGTGTCCGGTTGCTGATCCATCGCCCGGCCGATCCCGCTCGCGAGGGTGGCGGTGATGTCGTGAACGGCGGCGAGGCGCAGTTCTTCGACGATCGCGTCCATGTCGGCGAAGTAGCGGTACACCGTCCCGATGCTGACGTGCGCGTGGTCGGCGAGTTCGGCGGTGGTGGGCCGTCGGCCGGGACGACGCTCCAGGAGTGTGAGCGCCGACGTGAGGAGGCGTTGCCTCATCTCACGACTGCGCTGCTGCTTGGGTGCCTTGCGCCGTTGCGATGCGGTGGTTTTGGGAGTCGTCGACGATGCCATCAAAAGTGAATAGTAAGTGAGGATTGCTCGTGTTCTCATGGATCCATGGAACGGAGCGCACCCGCCGACCTCGTGAACACCGACTTGGCCGTGCAACGGTTCGGGACGGCCGGCCGTGACTGGCTCGATCAGATGTGGATCGCCGACCCGCTCGCCGACGCCGTGGCCGCCGACCGGCAACCCGGTGGCCCGACCACGACAGTGCTGCGGGCGGCGCTGAAGAACGGCATCGACTCGGTCGACGACGCGACCGACTCGTTGCGCGCGCTCTTCGAGTTCCTCGATGACGAGCCCGACTGGGTCGATCATGATCGGATCAGTCGCGCGGCCGACGCGCTGGTCGTCAACACCGCACCGCTGGGCATCGTGCTCGGCGCGGCATCGCTGGTCCGCGGGGCGGGAAACACGATCGCGGGCAAGCCACTCGCGGTCACCGGGCGTTACGTGTCCCAGCCGGCGGTGCGGTCGGTGGAGGTCGGTGAATGGCTGGGGCAGGTGCTGACGCCCGGCGGGATGCGCCGCGGCGGTGACGGTTTCGCGTACACGGTGCGGGTCCGGATGATCCACGCGCATGTCCGTTCCATGCTGCTCGCGCGCGGAGACTGGGATGAGACCGCGTGGGGCGTGCCGATCCCGCAGCCGTACATGGCGTTCACGATCGCCGAGTTCGGGCACATCGCGATCGACGCGATGCACAAGCTGGGGGTGCGGTTCACCGACTGCGAGCTCGACGACATCTATCACCTGTGGCGGTACGTGGGGCATGTGGTCGGGATGAGCCCCGAGCTCAACCCGGTCTGCGAGGCCGACCACGTCCGGATCGAAGAGCTCTATCGGCTGACCTCGCCGGGGCCGGGTCCCGACGACCGGGATTTCGTGGTCGCGTTGACCGACGACTATCTGGTGCCCGAACTGGCAGCGGTGTTCCCGGGGCCGCAGGCCCTGCGACGCCGGCTGGCCACGAAGACCATGCACGGACTGCAGCGGGTGTTCATCGGTGACGCCGACGCCGACGCGCTCGGAATCCCCGACGGCCGGTTCAAACATCTGCTGAGACGGGTCGGACCGGTTCTCGCGGTGGCGGATTCGGCGCAGCGGGTCGGTGGCGCCCGGCGGGCACGAGCACGCGTCGAGAAATCCTACCGCGCACGGGATGTCGCCATGGCGCGGATGCGGGAGGACTACCGCGTCACCCACGACCTCGTCGACGCGGCGCCCGGCCCGCAGGCCGCCGCTCAGCCGTCGAATCGGCTCGCGGCCGTGACGTCCTCGGTCAAGCAGTAACTGACCGACAGCGGCTGTGTGAAGGCCCATTTCGTCTCGTCCTCGGTGCAGGTGAGGGAGTCCGCACCGCGGCTGACGGTCTTGGCGAGGATGGTGCTCTCCGCGGGGGAGGCGTCGCACTCGACCTCGCGGTAGTCGGCGAGCTTGCCGCCGCCGATCGGGATCTGGTAGCAGGTGTCGACGGCGAAGTTGGGTGTGAGGCAGAGCTTCTGGTCGCCTTCGCCGAAGGTGAGCGCGGAGGTGTTGGGGGTGCCGCATTCCGCCGACGTGTTGACCTTCTCGGCCGCGTAGAAAGTGAGCCCCTCGGTTTCTTCGCACTCGGCCTTGGTCGCCTCGACCTTGCCCTCGCCGGCTTCGGCACCGATCTGTAGGCACTCGCCCACGTCGATGTCGGAGGCCTCTTCGATCGACTGCGTGCCGACGCTGACGCTGCAGGCCGCCAGCGCGGCGAAGCCCACGCAGGCCGCGATGACCGTGGCACGCCGGCCCAGCTGCCAGAGAGGCTTGTCCACGGACGGCACGTCGCCGCCGGACTCGGCAATCCGATCGTCGGAGGGGTGCGAATAGCTGGCGGTGCTGCGCGACATCGTGGTTCCTATCGTCTGGAGTGGGCGGGTGCCCGGTTTCGGCGGCTCATCGTGGTGTTCGGGTGATGAACGACAGGATGTCGCCGGGCGCTTGGTGCGAACTTGGGGTCGACTTGTCCGGCCCTTGAGGGGGCCGTCCAAGTCGGGAGCGTGTAGCGGCTGCGAGAGGAGAGTTGATGTCAGGTCCGTCCGGCGATGTCGTCCGCGTGGTGCTGCCGCATCAGTTGTTCGAGTCGCACCTCGACGCGGACCCCGGCACCCGCTTCGTCCTCGTCGAACACGATCTGATGTTCCGGCAGTACCGGTTCCACGTGCAGAAAATCGTCCTGCACCGGGCGAGTATGCGCAGGTTCGCGGACCGGCTGCGGGACCGGGGTTTCGAGGTCGACGTGCTCGAGACCGACGCGGAGGAGTCCAGTCACGATCGGCTCGTGGAGTACCTGTCCGGCCGGCCCCCGGCGTCGGTTCACCTGTACGACGTCGTCGACGACTGGCTGACGGGCGACCTGCTGGCGGCCTTCCAGCACGCCGGATGCCCACTCGCGGCCGACGACATCGCCGAGAGTCCGAACTTCCTCACCACCCGTGCGCAGATCCACGAGTTCTTCGCCGGCAAGCGGCCGCGGATGCAGCAGTTCGACACCTGGCAGCGACGACGGCTCGGCATCCTCGTCGACGACGACGGCAAACCGGCGGGMGGCCGGTGGAGCTTCGACACCGAGAACCGGAAGAAACTGCCGAAGAACCGTGAGGTCCCGCAACCGACACCGCCGGCGCGACATCCCGAGGTCGACGCCGCGATCGCCTGGGTGGCCGACGAGTTCCCCGACAACCCGGGCGACGCCGACGGTTTCGCCTGGCCCACCGCCCACGACGAGGCGCTSGCCATGCTCGAGCAGTTCCTGGCCGACCGGTTCGCGGAGTTCGGACCCTACGAGGATGCGATCAGCACCGAGCACCCGTTCGTCTTCCATTCGTTGCTGACGCCCGCACTCAACACCGGGCTCCTGAGCCCGCGAACGGTGCTGAGAAGGGCGCTGGAGGCCGGTGGACGTAACCGTGTCCCACTGGCCAGCGTCGAAGGGTTCGTGCGGCAGCTGATCGGCTGGCGCGAATACATGCGGGCGTCGTACGAGACCCGCGGGCGTGCTCTCCGGAGCCGGAATCACCTGGGCCACGATCGGAAGCTGTCCGACGGGTGGTGGACCGCCGAGACCGGGCTCGAGCCGGTGGACCTCGTCATCCGGCGGATTCTCGCCAACGGGTATGCCCACCACATCGAGAGACTGATGGTCCTGGGCAACGCGATGTGCCTGCTCCGCATCGACCCGGAGCAGATCTACGAGTGGTTCATGGAGATGTTCGTCGACGCCTACGACTGGGTGATGGTCCCCAACGTGTACGCGATGAGTCAGTTCGCGGCCGGTGAGGCGATCACCACCAAGCCCTACGTCTCGGGCAGCAACTATCTGAAGAAGATGTCGGACATACCGCCCGGCGACTGGACCGCCGACTGGGACGGGCTGTACTGGACGTTCGTTCGCGACCACCGGGACGTCTTCGAGGCCAATGCGCGGTCGAACTTCCTCGCCCGGGCCTACGACCGGTTGCCCGCGGCGACGAAGGCGGGCCACAGCCGGCGTGCCGGCCGCTGGCTGGGGTGACCGCCCCGGTCCTGAGCGCTTCCGTGTCGACCGCCGGTCACGGGTTCAGCGCTGCCCGAGCGATTCGTCGAGAGCGCGCAGCTGGTCCGCGCGGACGTCGCGGAGCACGGCGAGGGTCGCGGTGATCGCGAGGTCGCAGGCCTCGTCGACGCCGGCGCCGTCGACGATCAGCGCGCGGTGGGCGACGTCGAGGCTCATCCCCAGCAGGAGCGACGCGAGGGTGTCGGCACTGGCCGCGATCCGCGCGCCGCGTTCGGCGTAGTTCTGGCGGAGGCGTGCGGCGATACGGGGTTCGAGCGCGGCGTACAACCGGCGGTCACTGCCACCCTCCCGGTGGCCGATGAGGACACGCAGACCTGCCGGGTGGCGTCGGGCGTAGTCGAACAGGGCCTGCACCGAGTAGCGGGCGCGGGCACCATACGGCATGTCCTCACTCGCGTCGTACACCTCGAACATGAACGAGGTGAACGTGTCGAGCTCGCGGGTCATCACCCGGTTGACCAGCTCGTCGCGGGACCCGAAGTGTGCGTAGAGGGTGACCCGGGTGGTGCCGCCGCGTTCGGCGATGGCGGTCATCGTGGTGCGCTCGGCACCGACCTCGGCGATGACCGCGCATGCGGCGTCGAGCAACTCGTCGTCGGTGGGCCGATTGCGGGTGTTGCGGGCCGGTCGTACGACGCCGGCGTCCGTGGCCACCGGATCGTCGGTGTCTCCGGTGGCCACGTCGTCCCGGTTCCGTCGTCTCGTCCGTACGCCTGCAGACCGCGCGGCCCTAGGAGGCGCGGTCCTCGACGGTGCGCCCGAAGTAGGCCGCCTCGACCATGTCCCGTCGGTTGCGGAGTTCGCTCGCGGGAGCCGAGAGCGCGACCCGGCCGTGATGGAGCACGATGGCGGCGTCGGCGATGCCGAGGGCGAGATCGATGTGCTGTTCGACGAGGACGACAGCCATCTGGTGTTCGTCGGCGATCGACCGGAGCCGGGGCAGCAGGTCTTGGACCGCGACCGGGGACAGGCCCAGGCTCAACTCGTCGATGAGGAGGACCTTCGGGTCCGCGAGCAGCGCCTTGGCGAGTGCGAGCATCTGCTGTTCGCCGCCCGAGAGGTTGCCGCAGCGTCGGCCCCGCATCGTCTTGAGTTTCGGGAAGTACTGGTAGACGGTGTCGAGGTCGGGCCCGTTGCGACGCTTGGCGAGACGGAGGTTGTCCGACACCGACAGACGGTGGAAGACGCCCCGGGTGTCGGGGACCAGGGTGATCCCGCGCCGCGCGTTGCGTTCGATGCGACGGTCGATGGGGTCGCCGAGGGCGGTCACCGTGCCCGACATCAGTCCGAGGGCACCGACCGCGGCGAGCAGACTCGTCGTCTTGCCGGCCCCGTTCGGACCGAGCAGCGCGAGGATCTCGCCGGGACGCACGGCGGCGCTCAGACCGCGGACGGCGGGGACCCCGCCGTAACCGACGGTGACGTCGTCRATCGTCAACACCGGTGTCGTCGAATCCGGTGTCGTCGAATCCGGTGTCGTCGAATCCGGTGTCGTCGAATCCGGTGTGGTCGGGTCCGGTGTCGCCTGGCCGGGGGCGGCGTGCGCGCTCATCGCGTTTCCTTCGGGTCGTGTCCGGTCGGGGCGGCGTCCGGGTCCACCTCGGGACTGCCGAGGTAGGCCGAGATGACCGCGGGATCGTCCTGGATGGCGGCCGGGGGCCCGCTGGCGATCACCCGGCCGAAGTCGAGCACGTACAGCCGGTCGCACACGTCGAGGACAAGTGACATGTCGTGGTCGATGAGCAGGATGCCGATACCGGTCGCCGCGATCCGCCGGAGTTCGGTCCCGAAGTCGCGGCTCTCGTGGGTGTCGAGTCCGGCGGCCGGCTCGTCCAGGAGGACGAGTTGCGTCCCGCCGACCAACGCCCGCGCGACACCGACGAGCTTCTGTTGTCCCAGGGTCAGCTCGCCGGGGAACTGGTCGGCGGCATCGGCCAGGCCGACGAGTTCGAGTGCCGACGAGATCACATCGGCGGGCGGACGGGAACCGTTGAGGACGTCGGCGAGCATGGCCCGCAGGCCGACCGGCTGGACCGCCACGGCCAGGTTCTGCTCGACGGTGAGGTCGGTGAACAGTTCGCCCGCCTGCCACGTCCGGGCCATGCCGGCCCGGCGGCGACGATGGGGGCTCGCCTTGTCCAGTCTCTCCCCGCGCAACGACACCGTGCCGGTGGCCTTGGTGAATCCGGTGACCGCGTCGACGAAGGTGGTCTTGCCCGCGCCGTTGGGTCCGATCAGTCCGACGATCTCGCCCGCCGAGACCGAGATGTCGATGTCGGAGTTGGCGCTGACGCCGCCGTACCGGACCGACAGCCCGCCTGTCTCGAGGAGTGTCGTCGACGTGGCCGGCTTCTCGAGTGTCGACTCAGACATGTGCACCCTCCTGTGCGTTCTGTGCCGCGCCGGGCGCTTCCGGACGGGGGGACGGTTTGTGCCGGTGGGCGCGTAGCTTCTCGCCGAGCTCCGACATGGCCCCCGCGACGCCGACGGGATTCAGCACCGCCATCAGCAGGAGGCTGCCGGCGGCGAAGAGTTCGTAATACTCACCGAGAGCGAGGGTTTGGTTGAGGAACACGTAGCCCACGCCCAGCGGCCCGATGATGCCGGCGAGGACCGCACCGGCGAACGACGTGATGCCGCCGACGTAGGTCATCGCGAGCAGCGTCAGCCCGATCATCACCGTGAACGAGCCGGCCGACAGCTGTCCGCGGCTGTAACCGATGAGGCAACCGCCGATGCCGGCCAGAAACGCCGACAGTGCGAAGCCGAGCAATTTGGTTGCGGCGACGTTGATCCCGACCGACGACGCGGCGCGTTCGTTGGAGCGGACGGCCAGGAAGGCCCGTCCGGTCGAGCCGCCCATGAAGCGCAACACCACGAGGGTCGCGATCGCGACGACGATCAGGACCATCAGCGAGAACCGGATCGTGACCAGGTTGGTGCCGTCGCGCACCCCGAGGTCGAGGCCGAAGATCGTCGGGTCCGCGATGAGGTTGCCCTCGAAGGACGTGATCGCCGGGTTGTTGAAGACGAAGCTCTGGATGGCCAGGGCCGCAGCCAATGTCACGACGGCCAGCTGGGCGCCGCGGATCCGGAGTGCGGGCACGCCCACCAGGACACCCAGGCCGGTCGCGATCAGGGCGGCGAAGATCATGCTGAACGGGAACGGCACATCCCAGTTGGTCGTCAGCTTCGACAGGGCGAACCCGGCCGCGCCGGCGAAGGCCATGCTGGCCAGCGAGATCTGGCCGAGGTAACCGGTGAGCAGGACCAGCGACAGTGCGATGAGGCTGAGGATCACCGAGGTGACGACGCCGAACCGCCAGCTGCCGGATGTGAGGAGGATCGCGACGACGACCACTGCGATGCAGACGACCGTCGGGATCAGCCGGATGCGGGGGATCCGGACCGCGGGCATGCGCACCTCACCGAGCGAACCGCGCGACGGGATACGACCGCCGAGCAGGAAGAGGGCGATGACGACGATGACGAACGGAACGGCGTCGCCGAGGCCGGCCTGCGCCCATTCCGGCCACCAGTCCTTGGTGGTGAGCCACGTGATGGTGGATTGGAATGCGCCGAGGACAAGACCTGCGGCACAGGCGATCCCGAAGGAGGTGAGCCGGCCGACGAGGGCGACGGCCAGGGCCGGGATGACGAAGAAGGTGTAGCTGGTCTCGGTGAGTCCGATGGTGTAGGACGCGAGGACGACGATGAGACCGGTTGCCGCACCGGTGAGTGCCCACACGATCGCCGCGAGGCGGTCCGGGGAGTAGCCCGACAGTCGGGCGGCGAGTTCGTCTTCGGAGCCCGCGCGGGTGGCGACGCCCAGGGTGGTGAGCCGGAAGTAGGCCCACAGCACCAGTGAGATGGCGATGGCGACACCGGCCAGGATCAGGTCCGAGACGTTGACGACCGCGCCGGCGATGTCGACGGTGTCCTCCGGCAGGATGGCCTCGGCGAAGAGGTTCTCGGTCTCGAAGCGGAGATGGACGAGCGCCTGGATGAAGAGCATGAGTCCCACCGAGGCGACGACCTGGGCGAGCACCGGTGCCGAGCGGAGCGGCCGGAAGATGAGTACGTGTGCGAGCAGGGCCCAGACGACCGCGCTGAGCACGCCGAGGAACAGTGCCAACTCCATCGAGGTGGGGTCGGACTCACTCCCGAGTTTCAGTGTGCCGATGGGCAGGACGAGACTGCCGTCGGTGCGCAGTGCGGCGACGAGATAGACTGAGTAGAGGCCGATGGCACCCTGCGCGAAGTTGATGATGCCGGTGGCGGCATAGATGCCCACGAGGGACGACGCGAGCACCGAATAGATGGCACCGGCGGATAGTCCGAGGAAGACGAACTGGAGGAACTGGCCCATGTGGCGTACTCATTCGTTCGGCGCGTACGGATCTCACGCGCGTGTGAGGATGCGGAGCGTTCGGATCGGGGAGCAGAGCCGGGTGTGGCGGGGTGGGTGACCACCCCGCCACACCAGCGACCCGTGTCAGTAAGCGCCCGGGATGCGCTGCAGCGCAGCCGGAAGCGGGGTGATGAAGCCGCCGGTCGCGGGTTCGGTCTTCTTCTCGGCGACGACGTCGAACAGCAGCATCTCGGTGGTGCAGTTCGGTGTGGTCGGCTTACCGCAGTTGAGCTTCGGGCCGATGAAGGACTGGTAGTCCGTGACTGCCTTGAGCGCACCGAGCACGTTCGGGCCGGTGAAATCGGTGACCTTGGCGTTGTTGAGCGTGATCGCGAAGTCGGCGAGGGTCGCGAAGGTGCCGTAGGCGTAGAAACCGCCGGTGCCACCCTGCTCGTCGATGAACTTCTGGGCGATCCCGAGATTCGCCTTGGCCGGCTCCGGTGCGGAGTCCATGGCCGGAGGCTGCCAGATCGGTGAGTAGGTCTGTGCGCCAACCGCTTGCGCACCCATGGTGTCGATGAAGTCGGTGCAGGCCGCCATGAACATGGTGCCCTCGTAGTTCACCGACCGCAGCGACTGCGCGAGCTTGGTGCACACGTTGTCGTTCTGTGAGGTCATCAGGCCGGCCGCGGCGGGGTTGCCCTCGGCCAGGGTGGTGGCCAGCGAGGTGAAGTTCGGGCCGGTCGGCGGGTAGTAGACCGACTTGACGTCGATGCCGAGCTGGGCGCCGAGCGGCTTCATCAAACCGTCGAACACCTGATGCGCTTGGGGGAGATCGGCATTCGCAAGCGTCAACGAGTTCTTGTTCGCGGCCTTGAGCTGCTGCATGAAACCGACGAGGAACGCGGCGGGAGGCGGACCGAAGTACACGCGGTTCTCCGCCGAGGCGCCGGTGGAGGTGTTGAACGGGATCTGGCCGACCAGCGGGATGCCGGCCGAGGTGAGAATCGGCACCGCGGAGGCGGATTCGGCATTGTAGCCGTCGATCGCGGCGACCACGCCGGCCTCGACGAACTGGTTGGCGCACGACACCGTCGATTCCGGTGCGGTCTGGTCGATTCCGCAGTCGACGATTTCGACGGGCCGGCCCCCGATGCCGCCGATCTGGTTGTTGATGTAGTCCAGGGCGGCGTCCTTGCCGGTGGTCACGCCACCCTGGGTGGCAGGGCCTTTGGTGGGGTTGAACAACCCCACCTTGATCGCCTCGCCCGTCGCCTTGGTGCCGCTGGCATCCGCGGCGGAGCCGTCCGACGATCCGCCGTCGTCGCTGCTGCACGACACGACCGAGAAGATGCACGCCGCGGCGACGGCAACCGCCGCCAACCGTCCGGCTCTCCTGCGTGAATTCGACCAACGCATGTTTCGACTGCCTTTCCCGATGATCTCCGGGCACGACGGAACCGCCCTGCGAGAGGGCACGGCGACATCGCCCCGGCGGGGCTTAGAAGGATTGAGTTCATCGACCCAGCGCTGTGTCTGGGTCCGCGATTCCGGCACCGTCCGCCCTGGTCACGGCGGTGAGTCCACGTCGGATGTGATGTGGGCCACTCGAAAAGTAGCCATACCCTTACGCCGGTGTCAAGCTGTTCGGCGAAACTGGACACACAGTGGACCACATGGCACGACACTGCCCGTCACGAACGAGTTCGCAACGGGCAGTGGGACAAACGATTCAGTTACCAGCAGGTCAGGGCGGTCCTCAGTGGACGGTCACCCGACCGTCGCGGCCGACCGTGACGTCGGCGGTGTAAGCACGGACGAGGTCCAGGCGCTGCCAGGAGGCGCGGCCGGGACGCTGGTCGTCGAGCGGATATCCCGCGGGCGACGCGGTCTGTTCCAGGACCTGACGCCGCTGCTCGTCGGTCAGTCGCGGGTACGCCCCGGCGATCAGATCGACGGCCTGTCGGGGCACCACCATCGGATGTGTCGGCGACGAGACGCGTCCGAATCCGTAGGTCATGCGCTGGGCGTAGATCGTCTGGGCCGCGGCGTCGGTGGCGTAGGGCGTGTCACGCGCGATGCACACCGAGAGGGCTGCGCCGCAACGCCATTCGAGTTCCTTGCGGATCTCGGTGGCAGACGCGGCGAGGAGCCGGCGGAACTGCGGGTCGTTCCAGCGATCGGCGGCGGCGGCCTGCCCGACGATCGCTCCGCCGATCACGTCGAGCGGGTAGTGCACGCCCAACACGATGCGGTGATATCCACCCTCCGAGGCACGGGCGAGGAACTGCGGCGCGAGTTCCGGGAGCATCGACGCGAACAGGGTGCCCCGCCAGAAGAACAGGGTGGCATGGCCGGACGGGAACGACGGGTTGCTGCCCAGCGCGTCGTACTCGCTGGCTCCGGCGCGCATGTACTTGCGGATCCGCTCGGGTGCGACGATGAACGGCCGCTCGTACCCGAACACGTACTTCTCGACGAGCGTCGCGTTCGCGAGCCCACCGGCGCGGGCGAGGTAGTCGCTGAAGAGGGCCGTGGTCTTCGGGAGGCGATTGGCGGCGAGGGCGTTCCGGAAATCCCGTCCGAGCCGGTCGCCGAAGGCATCGGACATCGTCCAGAGCGGATCGTCGTGTGCGTCGGCGAGTGCCCGGCGCTGCAGTCCCGGGTTGCCGGCCGCCGACTGGTTGATCGCGACCGCCGTCTCGAGATTGCGAGCCATCATCTCGGGGTGATCGCGGCGCAGGGCGGTGAAGGTCTCGACCGGTTGCAGGTACACGCCGCCCGGATACGACGAGATGTCCGAGGCGTAGAGCCGGGCGATGTCGGTCACCGGGAACGGCGCCGGGGTCGGCTTGGCCGGCGCGGCCTGGGCCGATGCCGCGAGCGAGACGGTGGCCGCGATGGCCGCGACCACCGCAATGGCAATCACTGACCAGCGGCCAGTGCCCCCTGCTGCCTGAGCCGGCGACGAGCGCAGCGAGGAGCCGTGTCGAAGGCCCGGCATCGGTCGCGGTCGGGCAGCGTTGTCCGAGATCACGCTCTGAATCCTAGAGGGAATGTTCGCGGGGCGAATGGCCGGACAACCACTGTTCATCCGACCGGCAACCCCTGCTCGAGGAGATCGATCGCGCGCAGCGTCGTCTCGAGCTGGGGCATCTCCCGGTTGTCGTCGAACTCGGTGGCCAGGTGGAAGGTCACCCCGGCCACGGCGTCGAGGAACACCTTGAGCCGGAAGTCGTCGGGCGCGATCCGTAAGTAGTCGGCGATGAGCTGGGTCATGTCCGAGATCATGCGCTCGGATTCGACCTAAAGGTCTTCTGCAGCAACGGTTCGGTGCGGATCAGTTGCATGCGGAGCGGATTGCCGACCCAGGGGTCGTCGATGGTGAGGCGGTGCAGCTCGGTCATCAGGCGCCGGATGAGATCGAAGTGGCTGAGGCCGGGCGGCATGGACTCGACGATCGCGTGCGCCTCGGCATGCAGGTGCTCGTCTCCGACGACCACCTGTTCCTTCGACGGGAAGTAGCGGAAGAACGTCGTGTGTGAGACGCCGGCGGCCTCGGCGATCTGCTCGACGGTGGTCTTGGCGTACCCCTGCTCGGCGATCAGGGTGATCGCCGCCTGCCGGATGGCGTTGCGGGTGCGCAGTTTGTTCTGTTCACGCAGGCCTATCCGACGCCCCGGTGCGGGTTCCGGGGCGTCGGAGCCGGCGTGCACAGTCAGGCAGTTGCCCATACGTGCTCACTTCTTGTCAGAAGGATTGTGCGGCTTATCAACTCGCCGGGACCGGGGACCTGGTGTCGTCCGGTTCCTCGAGCCCACGATGGCGGACTGCTTCGCCCTCGATGTCGAAGTTGATCACGAAGCGGTCGAGCCAGCGCGGGAGGCCCCAGGCCCGGTCGCCGAGCAACGCGATCGCCGCGGGTACGACCAGCATGCGGATCACGAAGGCGTCGAAGAACACTGCCGCGGCCAGCGCGAAACCCATCATCTTGGCGGTCGTCTCCGGGGAGAGCATGAACGCCGCGAAGACGCTGATCATGATTATCGCCGCCGACGTGACCACCCGGGCTCCGTGCCGGTAACCGGCGACGATCGCCTCCTTGGCCGACAAGCCGTGCATGAACTCCTCGCGCATTCGGGTCACCAGGAACACCTGGTAGTCCATCGCGAGCCCGAACACCACGCCGATGAGGAAGATCGGCAGGAAGGAGATGATCGGCTGCGTGTGGGTGATCAATCCCAGCCAGCCCTCCTGGAAGATCGCCACGGTGACGCCGAAGGTCGCCAGGACCGAGAAGACGAATCCGAGGGTGCCGATGAGCGGGACCCAGAGCGACCGGAAGACGCCGATCATGATCAGGAATGCGAGACCGACGACCACGACCAGGTAGGGGATGAGTGCATCGTCGAGTTTCTGGGAGAGATCGGACATGATGGCTGTCTGACCGCCGACGTGGAGTTCCGCGCCACGGTTCTCGACCGTTGGTGCAAAGGCGCGGATCTGCTCCATGAGGTCGTGTGTGGCGGCTGACGACGGCGCGCTCTCCGGGGTGACCATGATGAGCGCGGTGTCGCCTGCTCGGTTGCCCGTCCAGGTGAGCCCCTTGGGGTTGGCGACATCACTCAGGGTTGCGATGTGCCGCACGGTCTCCTCGGCCGGGGCGTTGATCGCGCCGTCCTCGTCGTGCACGACGACGAGTAGTGGGCCGTTGATGCCCTCACCGAAACCGCGGCTCAGCAGTTCCTGAGCGGGTGCTTCGGCTTCGCTGGACAGCGACAGACCGAGTTCCAGCTTGGTGGCCGGGATGGCCGCGGCCGCAAGCGCCAGCAGGCCGATCACGATGAACGGGATGGGCCATTTGACGACGGTGCGCCCGACTTTGACACCCAGAGTGTCGTCCTCGGATTCCGCGGCGTGCTTGATCCAGGGGATTCGAGGTAGGAAGGCGAACCGCCCGAACGCACCGAGGATGGCTGGGATGAGGGTCAGAGCAGCCAGCACCGCGATGAACACGGCGACGCCGGCACCCGCGCCCATCTGAGTGATGATCGGGATGCCGATCACCATGAGGGCCACCACCGCGACGATCACGGTGAGGCCGGCGAAAACCACCGCCGACCCGGCTGTGCCGACGGCTCGGCCGATGGCGTCTGATGGCGCGCCGCCGCGGAGGAGTTCCGCGCGGTACCGGGACACGATGAACAGCGCGTAGTCGATGGAGACGGCGATGCCGAGCATCGTGACGATGGCGGTGGCGGACTCGTTGATCGACAGAGCCTCGGCCGACAGCGTGAGCAGCAGGATGGTGATGCCGACACTGACGATCGCGGTGACGAGAGGTATGAAGGCGGCGATGAGAGCTCCGAACGCCACGATCATCACGACGAAGGCGACGGCGAAGCCGAGCAGTTCGGCCGTGCCGCCGGCTTCCATCACCTGCATCAGCGACCCGGTTGCCTCCACCTGCAGACCGTCGACGGAGAACTCGTCCAGGATCGAGACGAGTTCTTCCTTGTTCTCGACGGTGAGGTCGAGGATCGGGATGTCCTGGCGAACCTGGATGAGGCCGACCCGACCGTTGTCGCCGACGACCTGCGCTGCGAGTGCCGGTTCAGCGGCCGCAACCGTCAGCGGGTTGACGACAGTCTGCGGCTCGATCACGTCGGGGAGTCCGCGGAGGGCCGCGGCGAGTTCGTTCAGCTGCGTGGTGTGGTTCTGCAGCCCGTCCTCGGCAGCGACGAGGATGCTCGTGGACGCCTGTTCCTGCTGGGCCATGACCTGTGGGAAGTACTGCTCGACCTGTTCGGTGGCAACCCCCGAGTCGGTGCCGGGAAGGCTGAAGTCCTGCGCGAACTTGGGCTGGAGTGCGCCGACCAGTCCGGCGACCGCGATGAGCGCAGCCAGCCAGGCCGCGATCACCGACCATTTGTGGCGAAAGCAGAAGCTTCCGAGCTTGAACAGAAACGACGCCATGCGTGGACCCCTCTGGTGCTGCGGAAGACCGGCCCCCGAAGGTCCCGGCGCAGATGACGAGAGAAATGGTACCCACTAACACTCGGGACTGAGTACCACTTTTCGGAGCGGGCTCCGTCACACCGCGCTGCAGGTGTGGCCGGTGTCGCCTTGCGAGAGGGTCTCGTCAGCGGGCGTTCGGCGGCGTCTGGTGTCCGCGGGGATCGGCGTCCGGGCGGTGACGCGGATCGATAGGGTTGTTCGACGGCTGACCGGCGTGCCGGCCTGCGATGTTCGGGTCGTTCCGCCCGTCCGCACCACGCCCGTCGGCGCCCTGTCCCTCGGTGTCCCGTCCATCCGCGTTCCGTCGGACATCGGGGTCGAGACGGTCCGCACGGGCGAACTCGCTTTCGACCTCGTGCCGCGACTCGGCCGCGTGTCCCTGGTGGTGGCGTGCCTGTTCCTGCAGCCGCTTGGCCTCTGCGGCCTTGGCGTCGGCTTCGGCCTGCGCTTTCCGTGCCCGGGCGTCGGCCTCCTCGGCGACGGCCTCGCGGTGGCGGACGGTCGAGACCTGTTGCGTGGCGTTCTGCCTGATCTCCTCGGCTTGAACCCGTCGGCGTGCCTTTCGCTGACGAAGCAGCAGCAACACGAGCGCAAGAATGACGATCACGACGACGACGGCGATGATGATCCAGATGGCGGTGTCCACGACTCACTCCTCGGTCGGATGATGGTGCGCGTCGGGTACCCCGCGGCGGGGATGGCTAACCCATCCCGGTCAGCTCGCTGACCTGCGGTCGAGCAGCCGTCACCGCGGGTAGTCCACTCGTTCGGGTGACATTCGCCGGTCGGCGGAAGTGGTGATGCGGTCGTAGCTTCGGTGCCACAGCCATTCGAGAGGGCCCCGCTCGAACCGGCTGAGCCAGAAGCGGGAGAACAGCATGAGCACCACGGCGATGCCGAGGTACAGGGACACCGTGGCGGGGACCAGCGTCGAGCCGTCGAGATGTTGCGCGAGCCCCAGGCCCCAGCCGTAACAGACGGCACCCGCGATCGCGTTCTGTAACACGTAGCAGGACAACGCCATTCGACCGACCGGTGTCAGCGCGCGGCCGCACCGCCCGGGAGAGCGGCCGTCGGCGTAGTACCCGGCGACCCATGCGAGCAACCCCAGTGCGACGACCGGCGCCAACCCGTACCGCCCCACGACGAGTCCGGCATCGCCACCGGCCAGTCCGACGGCGAAGTCGAGAGGTAGGGCGATCCCCAGCCCGACGGCCATCAGGCGTCGCCGAAGCCGGACGCCGCGCGGTTCCAGGACGCCGGCGCGCAGCAGGGCCGCGCCGATGAGGAAGAGCGCGATCGACATCGGCAGGATGAAGAGGACCTCGGCACGGAACATCAGGAAGTTCTCGGCGCGAAAAGCGACGAGGTCGACGAAGCTGCCGTCTGCGTAGGGGTTCGGGGACAGCCCGGCGCCCGGACTCGATGCGGCGGGCGCGGCGAGAAGGGCCCAGCTCAGCAGCCCCAGCAGCGCCAGATGCGTCGACGTCGCGATCGCGATCGCGATGTACTGGCGCCGCAGTCGCATCGACAGCAGGTAGGCGACGATGAGTCCGGTGACCGCGTATCCCATGAGGACGTCGAACTCGGTGAAGAGGAAGTAGTTGATCACGCCGTCGACGAACAGCAGCGCGGCTCGCCAGTAGTACCGTCCCGGCCAGGGCCGGCCTCGTCGAACAGCCGACCGCTGCTGGATGGCCAGCCCGATTCCGAACATGATCGTGAGCAGACCGAGGAATTTGCCCTGGGCGAGCTGCTGCAGGAGGTCCTCGGCCACCGCCCAGGAGCCGGTGGCCCGGTAGGCGCCCTGGATGTAGCCGATCAGCCCCTCCGGGTTGGTGAAGATCCAGACGTTGGTGGCGAGGGTGCCCAGAATCGCGATGCCGCGCAGGACGTCCAGCGCCGCGTGTCGGGTCGCCATCGTGTCTCCGTTCTGTGCCACTTTTTTGCTGACACAATCGTGCTATCAAAACCCGAAGTCAAGGTAGCACGGGTGTACTAGCATGGGTCAATGCCCAAGTTGATCGACCGGGACGGGCGACGCGCCGAGATAGCCGAGGCCCTGTGGCGGATCGTGTTGCGCGAAGGCGCATCCGGAGTATCGGTCCGGGAGGTGGCGGCCGAGGCGAACATCTCGGTGGGCTCGCTTCGACACGTGTTCGCGGACAAGGAAGAACTGCTCGAGTTCTCGATGCGCCTGATCTACGAGCGGGTGGCGGTTCGTATCCGTCGGCACGACCGGATTCGTAACCCTCTGCGCTGGGCCGAGGCCGTGTTGTCCGAGGTCCTACCGCTGGACGACGAGCGGCGCGTCGAGATGCACGTCAACCTCGCGATGGTGACCGAGTCGGTGGCACATCCCGGTCTCGCAGATGCTGCGCGCGAGGCCCACGACGGTCTGCGTTCGCTCTGTCGGACGGTGCTGGGCGTCCTCGACGAGCACGGGCTGATCGGCGCCGGCCGCGAACTCGACTCTCAAGCGATCGCGGTACACGCCCTTGTCGACGGTCTGGCGATGCACCTGCTCCTCGCCGACACGGATTCGCCGGCTCGCGCGCAGCGCGTGCTCCGGGAGTATCTGACAGGGCTGGCGGTCGAGACCCGAGAGACGTTGCAGTGAAGCGATAGTCGCTGTCGGGTGGATACCGTTGTGCTGCTGCGGACCGGTCGGAGGACTAACTCTCCGGGTCCGTGTCACCCTCTTCGCGGGCGCGTCGTCGGTCGGCGTGCAGCGACTTGACGCGCCGCTCCTCGCGACGGACCTCGATCTGGGTGGCACGTTCGGCGGCCAGCCAATCCGGCATCTCGGCGAGGAGGTCGTCGATCTGCGCCGTCGTGAGTGCCTCGGTGATGCCCCCGCGAACCAGGCCCGAGTTCGAGATGCCCAGTTTGGCCGCGACCAGATTCTTGGGGTGCGGGCCGTCCGCGCGAAGCGTGCGGAGCCATTCCGGCGGGTCGGTCTGGAGGGCGGCGAGCTCGGCCCTGGTGATCGGGCCCTGCTGGAACTCCGCAGGAGTGGCCGGCAGGTACACGTCCAGCTTCTTGGCGGCGGTGGCCGGCTTCATCGACTGCGAGCTCATTCGACGAGGGTATCGGGCGGTAGCCTTTGGGCGTGACCACACCCGACGTTCACGCAGCGGGCGAGGCCCCTGTCTTCCGACTGGCGTACGTTCCGGGGGTCACGCCGAGCAAGTGGGTCAGGATCTGGGCCGAGCGGCGTCCCGACGTCCCGCTGGAACTCGTCACCGTCGACGTCGCGGACTGTGCCGAGGCGGTCGGGGAGCGGCGCGTCGACATGGCGATCACCAGATTGCCCGATGCCCTGCGGTCCGGCGATGCGCGGGAACATCACACGATCGACCTGTACGAGGAGACGACGGTCGTCGTGGTGCCTAAGGACCACGCCCTGACCGCCGGCGACGAGATGACCCTGGCCGATCTGACCGATCAGCAGTTCCTGTGGCCGCTGGACGAGCCGTTGACAGTATCCGAGCGCCCGGGTGCGGCGGTGGATCATCGGCCCGAGACCACCGGTGACGCAGTCGAACTCGTCGCGGCCGGCGTCGGCGTACTGCTCGTGCCGCAGTCGCTGGCGCGCCTGCATCACCGCAGGGACCTGGTGTATCGACCGGTCACCGACGCCCCGACCGGGTCCGTCGGACTCCTGTGGCCTGCTCCCACAACTCAATTGGCCGATGAGTTCATCGGCATCGTGCGCGGCCGCAAGGCGACGTCGTCGCGGGGGCGGACCGACGAGGCGCCCAAACGGTCGGCCAAGGAGAAGGCGGCGGCGAAGAGGGCGGCACGCGAGGCGGCCGGGAAGATCCCCGGCAAGAGTGCGCGACGCGGGCCCGGACGTCCGAAGCGTCGCTGATTCCCGCCGTGGCGTGCCGCCCCTGTCAGTGCGTCAGGCGCGCCACTCAGCGGTGCGTTCCGGCGACGCATCGGCGAGCGCCTTGAGGGTGTCGTCGACGCCGAAATCCTTGCCGTACACCGGCGTTCCCGGCTGTTGCCGCCACGACTCGGCGAGCGGTCCGGCGTCGACCGGGTCGAACCCGAGTTCGTCGACCACGCGGAACACGATCTCCTTGCCCGCCGTATCGTCGCCGGCGATCGGCAGCGCGATACGGCCCTCTGTGCCCGCGGGTACGCCCTTGTTCAGCAGGTGCTTCCAGTAGATCCCGTTGAACACCTTGTACACCGGGACGCCGAGCAGTTCCGACACCCACACGCTCTCGGGGGTGCCGTTCTCGATCGCCTCGATCTTGCCGTCGCGCTGCTGGGGGTAGTAGTTGTTGGTCTCGATCACCGGGGCGTCGGGCTTGCGGGCGTCGAGGATGCCCGGCGCGAGGTCGGGGGTGTTCTTCTGCGGGATGCTGACGATCACCAGGTCGGCGTCCTTCGCGGCGTCGGCGGCCCAAACGGCGGTGGCGCCGGTCTCGGAGGCCAGTTCGGCCAGCGTCTCCGGGTCGCGCGAGTTCGCCACCCGCACCTCGTGTCCCAACGATGTCAGACGACGCGTGAGCGTCCCGCCGATGAATCCCGCTCCGATGATCCCGATCTTCACAACTGCACCTCTTGCCTCTGGTCGGACGTTGATGACCATTCGCGCAACGAGGGCATGTGCCGCGTCATTCCCGCGCCGAAGGATGCGTGACGAGCGCCTCGATGACGGTCGGCAGGCGCGGCGGGGTCAGTACGCGATACCGAGAGACCACGCGAACACGGTGTAGGCGGCGAGGGTGATGAGCACGATCCCGATGAGGTTGAGCCAGAGCCCGCCGCGGATCATCTGACCGATGGTGACGTACCCGCTGGCGTAGGCCACCGCGTTCGGTGGGGTCGCCACCGGGAGCATGAATGCGCAGGTTGCGGCGAGGGCGACGGGGATCGTGAGCACCAGAGGGTCGAGACCCATTCCCATGGCCACGCCACCGGCGACCGGGAGAAAGGTTGCCGCTGTCGCGGTGTTGCTCGTGATCTCCGTGAGGAAGATGATCGCGGTCGCCGCGATGACCACCAGCACGATGACCGGGATCGTGTCGAGCCCGGCGGCCACATCGCCGATCCAAGCGGTCAATCCGCTGGACTCGAACTGCTGGGACAATGCCAGGCCGCCGCCGAACAGCAGCAGCACGCCCCATGGCAGTTTGATCGCGGTCT
Source organism: Gordonia sp. UCD-TK1 (assembly GCF_001691435.1). Classification (NCBI taxonomy): domain Bacteria; kingdom Bacillati; phylum Actinomycetota; class Actinomycetes; order Mycobacteriales; family Gordoniaceae; genus Gordonia; species Gordonia sp. UCD-TK1. The sequence goes on from NZ_LZMP01000013.1 coordinate 238,198, forward strand.
CCCAGTCGAGCAGTCGCACACCGGGTTTGGAGCCGCTGGGCAACAGGAACAGGAGAACGGCGGCGGTCATCGCGATGCCGGTGTCGGAGATCGGCGGGTTCTCGTCCCAGATCAGCGGGACCGCGATCCACGCCAATGCGGTGAGGCCGAAGATCGCGGCGACCCGGATCTCGCCCTGCGACATCGAGCCGAGGGCGTCGAGCTGATCGCGGATGATGCGCCGGCCGCCGGGGATGTCGTCGATCTCCGGCTTGAACAGGACGTGAGTGAGCAGGAACCACGCGATGGCGAGGAAGATCACGGCGAGCGGGACTCCGGCGATCATCCACTCCAGGAACCCGATGTCGATGCCTTCACCCTCGAGGTATCCGACCAGGAGGGTGTTGGGCGGGGTGCCGATGATCGTGCCCAACGATCCGATGGATGCGGCGTAGGCGATGCCGAGCATCAGTGCTGTGCCGAAGTTGCTCTTGATGACGGCCTGGGTGAGGGTCTCACCGTCCACCGGTACGTCGGTGTCGGTGGCCTTCGGCCCGGGCGCGTCGGTGCCCGAATCCTTACCGAGGTCGAGAACCAGCGCCAGCACCGACACGCCGATCGGGATCATCATCACGGCGGTTGCGGTGTTGGACACCCACATCGAGAGGAATCCGGTGGCGATCATGAAACCCGCGATCACCATCGGCGGCTTGTTGCCCATCACCGAGACCGTGACCAGGGCGATGCGGCGGTGCAGATTCCACCGCTGCATCGCGAGGGCGATGATGAAGCCGCCCATGAACAGGAAGATGACGTTGTTTCCATAGGCCGCGCCGACGTCGTTCACCGAGATCGACTCGCCCGCTTCGTCTGAACCGAAGACGGGGAAGATCACCAGCGGCAGCAACGCGGTTGCGGGGATGGGTATCGCCTCGGTCATCCACCAGAGGCCCATGAGAACTGCGGTCGCCGCCGTGAGCCGGGCTCCCTGCCCGACTTCGGCGGGCAGGATCACGTAGACCAGGGCCGCGAGTGCCACGCCGGCAAGGAGTCCGATCCACTGCCGACGTCGCATCTTCGGTTCCACCTCGTCGGCGCGCTCACCCGCCGACTGGTGGTCGATCTCGTCGAAGTCCTGCTGTGGGTCAGGCGATCCGGAGCCTCGGCCGGCCGAGCCCGGTGATCCGGACCGGTTGTCGCGTGGCCGTTCGCCGCTGCGCTGCACCATCGGGAACCTCCTCGGTATGCCTGCGTGGCAGCCAGCCTATCGAGGAACGTGCCGGAATTGCCCGAAACCGCCGCCCGCCCACGTGCCTATGAGGTGGCCGACCAACTGTGCCACGTCAGAGACTCCACGACGATCACCGGTCCATCGGGCCGTCGGAGTCGATACTGCGGATACTTCGCGGCCAGCGTGTCGATGCCGTGACTGCCGACGGGTTCACCGGCGTCGACGACGTGTGCCCGGCCGTCGACCCGCACCCACCAGAGTTCATCCCAGTTGTCGGAATACATGTCAGCCAGTAGTGACACCGCGGGGTTGTCCGCGATGTTGGCGAGACGACGGAGTGCGGTGGTTCGTTTCGGCTTGTGATCCACGCACGTGTAGATGACGTCGTCGTCGAGTGCGCACACGACGGGGACCAGGTGCGGCTTGGTGGAGGGTGACACGGTGGCGAGCGTGACCGACCGGGCGGCGGCGAAGCGTTCGCGACTCAGGCGCAGGTCCATCATCCGAGGATGGCATGCACTCGTGGATACAAGGTCACCGATGAGTACGGGCGCCGGTTCGGGTCCACCTCTGTGTCCGAACCCCGATTCGGGGGACCCGACCCGAAAGGGCCAGCACCATGACGAACGAGAACGTTGCCGTCAGCCGCACGATCTCCGCCACGCCCGACGAGGTGTTCGCGGCGCTCGCCGACCCCCGCACACACCAGGCCATCGACGGCACCGGCTGGGTTCGGGACGCAGTCGACACGACGCCGCTGCGGGAGGTGGGCCAGGTCTTCCGGATGAACATGTACCACTCGAACCATCCGGACGGTGACTACCTGATGGAGAACCGGGTCGAGGTGATCGAACCGCGGTCGGCGATAGCGTGGCAACCAGGGCAGCGCAACGACTCCGGGGAGCTCGAATTCGGCGGCTGGACATGGCGGTACGACCTGGTGCCGGTGGGGGAGTCGTCCACCGAGCTCACCCTGACCTACGACTGGTCGGCCGTGCCCGCTCACATCCGGGAGTACATCGAGTTCCCGCCGTTCGCCGACGACCATCTGCGTAACTCGTTGAACCACATCGCCGAACTTGTCGGCTGATCGTCAGCCGACGAGGTCCGGATCCGGATCCGGATCGCGATGCGCCGACGCAGCCGATGTGGGTGACAGATCGGCGGTGAGCAGGTCGACGGTCGGGCTGCGCGTGATCACCTTGTGGCCCCACCACAGAGCGAGGAACACGAACAGTGCGCCGTAGGCGGTGAGCCACAATTCGAGATTCCCCGCGGATCCGTCGCGGATCGCCGGGAGATTCTGCCCGGCGATGACTGCGACACACATGAGCAACGCGATGATCGGGCCGGCCGGGTAGAGCCAGGCCTTGTAGGGGAGTCTGCCGAGGTCCAGACCCTGCGCCTGCCACGCCCGACGAAAACGATAGTGGGCCCACGCGATACCCATCCACGTGATGAAGCCCGCCACCGACGAGGCGGTGACCAGCCAGACATACGCGCGACCGTCACCCACCCGACTCGCCAGGAAGCAGAGGGCGCCGATGGCCGTCGTCGCGGCCACGGCGAGGAGTGGCACTCCTGATCGCGTGACCCAGCCGAACACACGTGGGGCGTTGCCCTGCACCGACAGGCCGTACAACGCGCGGGTTGCCGCGAACAGGCTCGCATTGCCCGCCGACAGGATCGCGATCAGGATCACGGCGTTCATCATCGATGCCGCCACCGCGATCCCCGCGTCGGAGAACACGAGGGTGAACGGGGCGATCGCGATGTTCTCCTCGGACGCATTCAGCAGATTGGGGTCGGTGTACGGGATCAGGAACGCGATGACGGTCAGGGTGCCGATGTAGAACAGCAGGATGCGCACGAAGACGGTGCGCACAGCGCGTGGAATGGCCGTCTTCGGTTCGACCGCCTCGCCGGCGGCGACCGCGATCATCTCGGTGCCCTGAAATGCGAAACCGGCGATGAGGAAGACCGACAGCATCCCGAGCGGGAAGTCCACGAACGGAGCGTCGTCGATCGTCCAGTTGCTGAAGCCCGGCGACGGACGGTCGCCGACGACACCGAGAATCAGCAGCACGCCGACGATGAGGAAGACGACCACCGCGATGACCTTGATCGCCGCGAACCAGAACTCGGCCTCGCCGAATGCCTTGACCGCGAACAGGTTCAGCGCCAGCAGACCCGCCAGGAACACGACCGACCAGATCCACGACGGCACGTCGGGTGCCCAGTACTTCATGATCAACCCGGCGGCCACCAACTCGGCGGCCAGGGTGACCGACCAGTTGAGCCAGTAGTTCCACCCGGCTGCGAAGCCGAAGGACTTGGACACGAAGCGCTTTCTGTACTCCTCGAACGGGTTGCTGCACGGGATGTACGCCGACATCTCGCCGAGGCTCTGCATCAGGAAGAAGACCATGCAGCCCATCAGCAGATACGCCAGGATGGCGCCACCCGGGCCCGCGTCGGAGATGGTGGCGCCCGAGGCGACGAACAAGCCGGTGCCGATGGCACCGCCGAGCGCGAGCATGCTGATATGACGACTCTGAAGTCCCTTGCGCAGCGACTCGTCGGGGGTGATCCCCAGGGGACTGGACATCGGCAGAGTCTAACGGCCGGTCGGCCCGTCGGCCGGGTATTGCACTGCTGCCCGAGTGCTGACCCTCAATCGAGGCTGGTCAGTTCGGAGACCAGTTCGTGCACCGGGTCACCGGGACCGATGTCGTAGGTGCACTGGTCGTGCCTCGGGTCCGGCACGAATGCCCAGAACAGTGCGGTTGCCGTCCCGGCCGCCCGCTGACCGGCGACCTTGGTCCGGAAGTCGTCGGCGCGCTCGGACGTCGAACCGCATGAGCCGGCATGCTGGCCGATCTCGTTCACCGCGAGGGGTTTTCCGACTGCGCGCGCCTGGCGTAGACGTTCGGCCAGTCCGTTCCACTGATCCCCGGGGAGCGCGACGCCGTCCGAACCGTAGTCGTGATAGTCCAGGACGTCCAGGTACGGGAAGCCGGCGACGTACTGGTAGTCGGGCCCGGCGGTGCCGCACTGGCCACCGCCGGTGAAGCCGGACCAGATCACCGCCCCGCCGTGCAGTCGGGTGACCATCGCACCTGCGCTGCCGAAAAACGACCGCAGTACGCGCGCGGCGTCGACCGGGCACGACCGCTGCTGCCATCCACACGACTGATCGCCACAGATGGACGGTTCGGGTTCACCCACCAATTCCCATCCCGCCAGGGCCGACCTGGTCTTCCAGCGTCCCACTGCCGTCCTGACCCACTGCTCGAACGTGAGTCCACCCGCGCCGGCGACGGTTCGCCAGCCGGATCGGTACCAGTCTCGTTCCTTGAAAACTCCGCTCTCGCATGCGCCGTCGGCGGCCGCGAGGACAGGCAAGACCATCTGATCGTGCCGCGCGGCGGCGTCGAAGACGGCATCCATCGGCCCGAAATCCAATTGTTGGGTGTACTTGTTCACGGCCAGTTGAGCGAACAGATTGAAGCGGGTGAGCGAATGCGGAGGTAAGGCGGCGAAAAAGTCGTCGAGATCAACCATCGCTCCGCAACCGGCATTCACCGACCAATCGGTGGCCAGCTGGTAGGCGTCGAATCCGGATGGCCACCACTGGCGTCCATCGAGCGTCAGCCCAGCCGGCGTGGCATCGACCCGGTTGGGCGCCGCATGTGCGGGCGGCGGCAGCAGCCAGCTCAGGAACAGGCCGATGCTCAGCACCAGAATCGGAGTTCTCATCGCGGGCAGATGCATGTGTGCGTCCTGGGATGACGAGGACCGAACTGTGGCGTCGGCCCGACTCGTTCGATGATTGCACGCCGGCGGCGCGGTTTCGAACGTGTACGGGAATGGTGGAGCCGATGACGAGAATCGAACCCGCGTATTCAGCTTGGGAAAGATACTCCGGACACGCCAGGTGACGACGGCGGCAATTCGAAAACCGGAGTCAAGGTGCATAGATAATGACTGCTGCGCCAGTAGGTGGCTGGGTGTTACCTGCTACCTGAGGGCGCTTGTGCTCATCTTGTGCGCCTATCGCCAGGGTGCCCCTGTGCGCCCGACCGAATCAACGCTCAGGGTCGGAGTCGCCACCCCGTCAGCGGGGCACTGAGACCTAGAATCTGTCCATGGGAAAGAAGCCCGAAATTACCGAAGAGATGATCAACGCCGAACTAGCGGGCCTGGACTACAAGCGCGCGGCGGGGATCGTGACGGTTGAAAACGGCCTTACCGCGTGGGGCGTGTTCTTCGCCGTGCTGGCCGCGAACCTGGCGACCGGCGTTGTCGTCGGAATCATTGTGTGGCTCATCTACGCGCTCGGAAGCTGACCGTGGACGCAGCAGCACTGTAGGGATTCGTCGGCACTTTGGTCAGTGGCAGTTTTAGAATGCGGTGCTGGAACAGGCCGTGGTGGACGGACTGATGCGCGATAACCCTGCCGACCACGTGAAGCTTCCGAGTGAGCGCACCGCCGACAGTGGGACGCCTGGCGTTGTGGACGACCCCGATATGTTCCTGACTGCGGACCAGGTGTCGGCGCTCGTGGCGACTACGCCCTGGCCGTACAACGTGCTGACCCCCGTGGCCGCGTGGAGTGGCCTGAGGGCCGCCGAGCTGGGCGGGTTGCAGGTGGCTGACGTGGAGCTGCCTGTGCGGCAGGTCAACCCCAACGCGCGGCCCAAACCCGGGACGCTGCGAGTGGACCGCACCCTGAGTCCTCGTCCCACGGGTGGTTACGACACCCCGAAGACGCGGGGGAGCCGGCGACGAGTACCTCTGACGCCCGCGACGGTGGACGTGCTGCGCGACTACCTGGCCCCGCACCCCGCGCTGACGAGGCCCACCGCGCCGCTCTTCCCGGCGTTCCGGCTTCCGCCCCCGAAGCAGGCGGGGCGCGCGCCGCTGACAGTCCCGAGACCGCGCAGGCCAAGGCCACTCGCCAAGCCGACGCCCTGGCAGCCCTCGCAGTGGACGAAGCCGAACAGCGCCTAGACCTGTACTGGAGCAGCCCCGTGCGGCACCAGAACTGCTACAAGGCGGTGTTCCGTCCGGCGGTGCTGCGCGCGGGCACGGTGCCGACCGCAGTTAAGTTCCACGCGCTGCGGCACACCTATGCCAGCCTGTGTGTGGCGGCGGGTATCCCACCGTTGGAGATCGCCCGGTTCATGGGGCACTCCAAGGTCACCACCACGCTCAGCGTGTACGCGCACCTGTTTGAGGTCGACCACACCGACGCCATGCACGCCCTGGCTGCGATGGGTACGCCGACGTCGGGAGAGAACGTGGTGAGGCTGCCGGGCTGACTACGATAAGGTCCGTCCCGGGATCGAGTTCTGCGGTTCACCGACTCTGGGAGGCAACGTGGCGGTCAAGATTGCGTTATTCAACAATAAGGGTGGCGTTAGCAAGACGACAACATGCTTCAACCTCGGGTGGATACTCGCTGAGCGTGGTCACACTGTGATACTCGTAGATGCCGATCCGCAGTGCAATCTCACTGGAATGGTTCTCGATCTCTCTGGAGAGAATGCGCTGGAGGAGTTCTACTCGGACAATCCCGGCAGGAACCTGAAGGACGCGCTGGAGCCCGCAATCAAGTCCAGGCCGGTCCCATTGAAGCCGGTAGACTGCATAGAGGTCGAGGGTCGCGAAAATCTGTTCCTAATTCCAGGGCATGTTGCACTAGCGGAGGACGAGACTTCGTTGGGCATTTCGCAGCAGCTGTCTGAGTCTCTCCAGGGTCTCCGGAATCTGCCGGGCAGCTTCACCTATCTTTTCGAAGAGACGGCCAAAAAATACGACGCGGACTATATTTTGATCGATCTGAGCCCAGGACTCGGTGCGATCAACAAGAATTTAGTGTCCACAGCGGACTATGTGCTGGTGCCCTGTAGTCCGGATGTGTTCTCCGTGATGGCCGTTGATTCCCTGGCTCGGGTAATCCCTGAATGGGTGGCATGGGCGCGAAGAGCGGCCGATCTTCCTGCGGTGCGGGACGCGGATTATCCTTTCCCGGAACCTGATTTGAAGTTCCTCGGTGTTCTGGTTCAGCGATTTAGGACCAAGAACAAGCGTCCTACTCAGGCGTTTCAGTCGTACTTCGATAAGTTGGATGAAGCTATCGAGAAGACGCTTATCCCGGCGCTTAATGCACAGGGATTGATGCTGGAAGAATCACTATACGACTCTGTTGGGATGAACGGACACCATCAACTTGCGCAAATCCAGGATTTCAATGGGTTGATTGCGACTTCGCAGGAAGTGCGAAAACCAGTATTCGCGCTCGAGCAATCTGATATTGACAGTGCAGGCGTGGTCTGGGACGCGCAGGAGCAAAGCATTCTAAAGTTCCGTGAAATGTTTAATGAACTCGCTGCGAGGATAGAAAAGCTGACCGCTGACGGTCGTGGCGTGTCGGGGGAGTAGTCGGGGATGCCGAGTGGGCGTTTTTCTGAGTTTCAGAACAACATCAATCGGAGTAAAGAGTTAATCGGACTGGGCGAGGCGATCCACGGGCTTACGGTTGGTGTGGTCGACGCCTCTGACATGTATAGGGCCGCCCTTGTCCACGCGGTGGCGGCCTTGGACTCTTACGTCCACGATGTTGCTCTTGATCACGCGGTGGCGATTGTGCTCGGTTCGCGAAGTCCGGGCAGTGAATCGAAGATCGGCCTTCATTTTGGCACGGTTGCCGACATCCTGGCCGCTTCCACGGCGAGCGAACGCGAACTCCGCGCCAGGGAGGCTATCAATGCGCGTCTATCGCGGGAGACCTTCCAGCAACCCGAAGACATTGCGAAGGTTCTATCGGTGGTTGGCGTGCCAGCGATCTGGAGCACTGCGTTCGGGTCAGCAGGTGCAAAGGCGGCAAGAACCGCACTAAGTCTGGTCGTAAGGAGGCGCAACATAATCGTCCATCGTTGCGATGTCGATCCGACCGGCCTCGGAGGGACCTACCCCCTGAGTAAGGACGACGCCGTGGACGCGGTTGCCACAGTCGAGAACACCGTCTGCGCGATCAACGCGTGCATCTGAACCCCGCACGCCGGGGTGGTGCCGGGGTGGGTGAGCCGAGGAGGTCGGCAGAGAGGGAAAGTAAACCGCTCTACCAGCAATGATGGTGGAGCCGATGACGGGAATCGAACCCGCGTATTCAGCTTGGGAAGCTGTGTTTAGGGGTATGCTGATGGCGGGCGGTTCGTCAAGTCTGTCGAATACCTGCTGGTGACTGAGTTTTTCGCATTAATGTCTAGACAGGGGATAGACTCAGCCAAACGTAAGTACAAACGTAAGTGAGCGGATATGCCCCCGAAGAAGCGTCGACGCGCGAAAGGTGAAGGCGGACTGTACCAACGGGCCGACGGCATGTGGATGGCCCAAGTCCTCCTCCCCGACGGCACCTACTACCAACGCGGCCGAAAGAAGTACGCCGACGCCGTGACCCAGCTCGCCGAGATGCGCAAAGACCTCGCCAACGGCATCCTCCCCAACGCCGGCCAGATCACCGTCGACAAGTGGCTGACCTACTGGCTCGACACCATCGCCGCACCCCGCCTGAAACCCCGCACGTTGGCGACCTACCGCTCCACCATCAAGCACCAGTTGATCCCGCACCTGGGGTCGAAGAAACTCGGCAAGCTCACCCCCACGGACATTCGCCGCATGGTCACCCATGTGACGGACAAGCATTCGACCCGCACCGCCCAAGCCGCCTACTCCGTGCTGGCAAAAGCGCTTGGGGATGCGGTGAAGGACGGGAAGATCAGCAGCAATCCGTGTGACCGCATGGACCGACCACAAGCCCGTTCAGAGGAACGCCAACCCCTCACCGTCGACCAGGCCCGCGCACTACTCCTCCACGTCGCCGGCCAGGATGCGCACGCCGCCGCACGCTGGTCCCTCGCCCTGCTGACCGGCGCCCGCCAAGCCGAAGCACTCGGCCTCACCTGGGACCGCGTCGACCTCAACCTCGGGGTCATCGACATCTCCTGGCAGTTGGCCCGCCTGAAGTTGAAGAAGGGCCCACGCCCTGACGCAGACGTGTACCCGCGGGCGGCGTTCGACGTGCCAGCCACCTTCACTTTTGTCCCGGTGCATTGGACCGCCTGCCTGGTCCCCACCAAGACGTCGGGGTCACGGCGGCTCGTCCCGTTACTGCCGCCCGTGGTGGCTGCACTCACCGCGCTATGGGAGCACAAGGGTCGCCCGCAAACGGGGTTGGTGTTCACCCGCGCCGACGGGGCCGCCGTCCTACCCCGCGACGACACCGACGCCTGGAAACACGTGTGCGTAGCCGCCGGGGTCGTGGAGACCGCGCAGGACGCGCCGGATCAGCACGCCGCCCGCCACACCGTCGCCACCCTGTTGCAGGAGGCTGGTGTGGAGGAGGCGGTGCGAATGCAGATCCTCGGCCACAGTTCAACCTCGATGGCCCGCCAGTACGCCCACACCTCCACCGACCTCACCCGAGCCGCCCTCGGGCAGCTCGAGAAACTACTCGCCCTGGACTAGCCGCCGTCGACGATCTCGCGGCACTCTGCCGGAGAGTTGCCCGCGGCGATGCAGTCACCCCACGCCTGCTGCCCACGAACAGCCGGGTCCTCTTGTGTGACGCCGGTGTCGATCTGCCACACGTAGTCACCAGCCGAGTCTGCGAGGCAGCGGACGGTTTCGCCGGTGCTGGATGTGGTGGTGGTGTTGAGGTCGGAGTGGGGGCACGTTTGGCCTAGCGCGGGACCGTCGAACGTCTGCTGTTTAGTGGTGGCCTCGGTGGTCGTCTCCGTCGTCGGCGGGGGTGTGGTGCTGGACGCAGCGGGCGCTTTCCGCTCGGGCAGGGTGGTGAAGTCGCCGAACCAGTTCTCCGATCCCCACAAGGTGAGCGTGCCCGCCTTCAATACCTCGGCGGCCATGTTGAAGCCCCACGCCAGATCCGCCTTCGCGCCACTGCGGAACACCCCCTCAACACCGGATCGCAGTTCCTCGAGGATCGTGTAGTCGACCGAGTCACCACCTTCCGGCACATAGCTGGCCATGGGTTCCCAGCCCGCCACATCCGCGCCCGTATTGGTGGCCTCCCCGTACAAGACGGTGTAGTCGGCGACCTGGTGCACACCGTCGTCGTGGTGGTAGGTGCCCCATCCGGTGAGGCGGAACGTCACCCCGTCGTCGAACGTGACCGGGTCGGCCGGCTTGTGGATTACCGGCTTCTCCAGCGGCGCTGACGATGGTTGCTCGGTGGGGGTGTCGCTTGAGCATCCCGCGACAAACAGGGTGAGGGCGGCCAGTGCCAGGAGGGCACGCTTCATGGTTAGTGTCTCCGGGTTCGTAAGCGGCGTAATCGGTTCACGACGGTTGGCGAATACTCTAGGGCCTCACGGGTGTCTATCAGCCGATTCACTATCTGATAGAAGCGGGTCAGCGAGATTTCGAACTCATCCCGCACAGCCTGCTCGAGATTCCCGGGATAGTTCCAGCGTTGGCCAGCAAGGTCCAACATGCGCTTCTCGTCATCGGTCATGCGACCTCACTCCAGGACCAGTCACCCTCGGTCGCCGCTTCGATCTCGGCGACCTCGATCGGGTCCAGGTTCTGCATCCGCGTCCAGGCTGTCTGCTCATCCACCCACAGATGGTCCGCAAGGTCTGGGAGTGATGGGTGCCTGAGCCACCGAAAGGCGTCGACCAGCTGAGGGAGAGTGATCAGTCGGCGCGCTGTCTCGCGCTCGATCGTCTCCTCGTCGGCGTCCGGCATCTCCCGGTGCAGCAACTCGTGGGTGAGCGTGCACCGTCTCTCAGCCTGGGTGAGGCCGCGGTGAATCCAGATGGTGCGCTCGCCGTTGAGGCCCATCGTTCCGGGTGAGAGTCGCTGTGTGCAGTCGATCGCGATGTGTGGGTAGTCATCGCGGGCCGACCGCCAGGGATGCCAGTTCATGTCCGAATCAGAGCACTAGGGTCTGACAGAAACGGCCCTGACCAGGAGTTACATCGGTGTAAGTTAGGCGTCCGGGTCCTGCGGCGGGAACCGCGGATCACGTTTACGTGCAGCCTTCGCATCCTCTGGCCGCTCAGGCTTGAGGACTTGATCTCGGGGAATAAAGGTTGTGATGAACCCTGACTGGGTCTTCTCGTCCGTGTGCGGCGAGCTCGATGCTCCCTGTTCCTCGGCCGGCGTATCGAAAGGTTGAGTGACATGGCGGTCCCTCGCATCAAGGAGCGCGTGCACGACACTTAGGACGGCATCACGCTCACGTTGGTTAAGAAGATCCGCGCTTGTCGGCAGCGTGAACGGGGTGGTCGGCTCGGCGCCGTTCACCTTCGCTCGCGTGGCATAGAACTCCTCCGCTGAGATCCCCAACTCGTGGGCGATCGTTTCAGCAACCCGCCGAGACGGTGTGCCGATTCCGAGCAGTGCTCGGCGGATGGTGTTCAGTGAAACGCCCTCGACGTTGCGGTCCAGGTCGCGGAACGTGAACTCGATTCGCTGACGCGCGAAGTATGATCGCCATACCTCGGGCACGTCGCTGGGCTCTTCGATGCTCACGCCGTCAGCCTCTCCCACTTCGCAGGGTGTTCGACAACCTCGCCGATTGTCGCAGTGTCCAGAAATATCAACCGTGTTATGCCTGTTCAGGCAGCATATCGGCCACCGGATTAGAGATTAGACCTTGCCATCGGTGTCCAGTGTGCTAAGTTCAATGGCACATGGAACGGCGGAGGTGAGAGAGTTTTGAGCAACGCAATGGCTGAGCTGAGGGGGACTCCCGATCAGCTGGTGGCGGCCCGCGAGTTCGCGGGGTTCTCCACTAGGGGCCTAGCAGACGAGGTATCTCGAGAGCTTCGGAAGGATCGCCGGAAGCCTCGGCTGGAGTGCTCCCGGTCGACGATCTCGAATCTGGAGACGGGTGTATCGAAGCGTGTTCATTATCGGCGGGCGGCGGCTATTGAGCGGGTTTTGAAGCTGCCTCCGGGTCACCTGTTCCGCGTCGAGGTGTTCAATGTGCAATCGTCCACTGAACATAAGAGGGCGTCGTGAGCACCGTGGTGTCCCGTCCGGAGATCCCATTGCAGGTCATCACTCCTGCCGATGTGCGCGCCTCGATCGGGCGCGCTCGCCGAAGCCTGGAGAAGGCCGCCGAGGAGATTGTGTGGCAGATCGAGATGGAGGCGTGGCGCACGCTCGGCTACTCGTCTTGGACTGCGATGCGCGAGGCCGAGTACGGCGGCGCAGCGTTCATGGTGCCGAGCAAGTCGCGCCCGGAGATCGTCGCCCGGATTCGCGCGGCTGGTCTCACCCAGAAGGAGATCGCGGAGACCGCAGGGGTGAGCCGACCGACTGTCGCGTCCGACTTGGCGTCAATGCCAAATCCTGACATTGAGGCAGCCGGAGTTATCACGAACTCGCGCGGCCAGTCCCGGCCCGCCACCTACACACGCAGCGAGCCCGAGTCTGAGCCCGATACGTCGGACGACGAGGTGATCGACGCCGAGATCGTCGACAACCCCCAGGACATCCAGGACGCCACAGATACAACAACGGACCCGGCAACCGCCGAGCCCGTCATCAACCGCACATGCCCCACATGTCACGGCACAGGAAAGGTTACCCAATGAGCAAGACAAGCACCAAGATCAACGGACTGAACGTCGAAAACATCACCTACAAGTCACCCGGCAACAATCTCCCAAAGTTCGTCCGCGAAGCCGCAGAAACGCGCGGCTACGGCGACGCCACGCAAACACTGTCCCTGTTCATCCAGGACGGCGATGTCTCTGAAGCATTCGCGTGCGCAGCACAAGGCAACGGTTCAGCCTGCGTAATGGCACAGGCAGGCAAGCGAATCGGAGCCAAGTCCGTCTACTTTTACCGAACCTCGGCTTGGATCGACTTCGGCTACGGACCGATCGTCAGGTTCAAGACGAGCAAGGCGATCTACGACAACGTCATCGCACCATTCGATGACGGTGACCGATCACGGGTCCTCCCCGGCATCTACCACCTGACACCACACACGAACTCGATGAGTTTGGCCGGCATGCGCAATCGCGAGAAGTCCCGCCGCCCAGACAAATCAAAAGCTGACGGTTCACGATCCGCCGTGATCCAGGCTCACACCGAACGCGTCGTGATGGCAGCGCGGGTATGAAAATGGCCACCCTGAAACTCAACCCCACTGGTCTTGCCAAGATCCGACGCCTCACCGGCACCAGTCTGGACCGCGAGTTTGCCGAGAAGATCCACGTGGACCCCGGCACCGTCTCCCGCGTCCTCACCGGCAAGGCAGCACCCGGACCTAAGTTTATTGCCGGCTGCATCGAAGCATTCGGCGGCGACTGCTTCACTGACCTGTTCGAGGTCGTGCCCACTGACGAGGACACGGCGGCATGACCACCGCGGAGGGCGTCATGAGTAGCGCCACACCGCTGGCGTTCCACAATCCCGGCCGTCCACTGCCGGCGCTGGAGGGCAAGGTATCCGGCGTCGTGGGCTGGCAGACGGACGACAAGGGCAAGTCGATCGCCTCGGTGCAGTGTTCGACGTGCCATCAGGTCGCGGCTGGCCCGACGATCTTCGCGGTGCAGTGGGCGCTGTTCAAGAAGGACAAGGGCGAGCCGGGGATTCACCCGTATCGGCGTTGCCAGGACTGTCGCGACGCGCGCCGACATCCCGAGGCGGCGTCATGACCGGGTACGCGAGTGGTGGGCGTCTTGAGCGTCCGATCTCCTGGCCGTGTGAGCACGGCGGCCGGTGTGGTGGTCGGTGGGAGCGGGAATCGGTGTGGCAGTACGACCGCGGCACTCCTGTCTGTCACTCGCACTGGGTGTGCGGCACCGAGCAGTCGGGCGACAAGTCATGACCGACGATACGAAGGCCGTCGCCCGCGAATGGCTCGACACGTGGCCGGGTCCGCTGACGCTGTGGTCGGGAAGCGGCAACCGTGACCAGTCAATCCCGGACGCGCACAACGCCGCACCCGATCTCGTACGAGGCCTCCTCGCCGAACTCGACCGGGCGCAGAAGGTCTCAGAGTGGCTGATCGCCGAGACGGAATACAAGGCCGACGCCTACTCCGTGAAGATGGAAGCGAGGACCCTGCGCCAGAGAGACGAGGCTCGCGCCGACATCAAACGGGCACAAGCCGCCCTCGACGAACTGACGACGCACGGCGACCTCACACCGTCGGGTAAGCGCGTGTTGCGGAGCATCCTCGGCGGTGACTCGTGACCTCTGCGGTGTGGCGCCCCCGCCCTGGCGCCTCGTATCCCGTGCTCGGTGTCGAGCCCAACGGCTACCTCGACGGGCTCGTGGACATCGTCTTCGAAGCACCTGACGGGTCCAAAGATCGCGGGTTTGTCCGCCTGCGAGACATCGAAGTTCGGCCTCGTTCCATTGTCCGCGCGTTGACAGCGGACTTCACAGATCACAGTGCGCCGGATCGATGCCGGTGCGCTGAGCGTGCGGAGGGGCAGCTCACCCCACTCTCACCCCGCACGCAGGCCCCGGCCACAGGGGATGTGGCCGGGGCACCCAAACCCACCCAGAAATGAGAACGGCCACCTCGGTGCAGCAACACCGGGTGGCCCAGAACAATCCAAAGGAGAAGTTCGTGTCACAGGATATCACCCCATTGGAAGGCCATGAGTTTCACCTCTACGTCGTAGAGATCGTGGGCTTCGGGGTCAAAGTCGGCATTTCCATCAAGCCGGCCAAACGGATCAACAACCACCGTCGGGACGCCGAGAAGTTTGACATGAAGCTGGGGCGGACTTGGGTCTCCGCTCCGCACGTCGAAGCGCGCTCCAATGAACGTCGCCTGGTCGAACTATCGGGCGGCAGCCGGGAATACTTGCGCGTCGACTTCGACGAAACAGTGAGCATTGCTGAGTCGCTGCCGAAAACTCGCGTGTCCGAGTCTGACCGGACGCAGATTGAGGCTGATCGGGGCTCACACGTGTCGATGTTCTGGCCGATCGGTACCACCAAAGAAGATGTCCGCCGGTACGCACAGAACGTGGGCCTGGTGTGAGCGCCCGCGCAGAGTTGGTGGCGGTCACCGACGACGGCAGACCCACCACCACCTCCCTCATCATCGCCGACGGAACTCAGCTCGATCATGCCTCCGTCATCAAACTGATCCGTAACAACCTCGCCGACTTCGAGGAGTTCGGAAGGGTCGGATTTGAAATCCAATCCTTCTCTACCGCAGGAGGAGTGCAGCGTCGCGAGTTCTCCATCCTCAACGAGGAGCAGGCGACGCTACTTCTCACGTACATGCGCAACAGTGACGTGGTTCGCCGGTTCAAGAAGGAACTGGTGCGGGCGTTCTGGTCGATGAAGCGCACCGAGGCCGCCGAGGTGAAGCCCCTCAGCCCGCTCGAGTACGCACGGAAGCTGGTCGATGCCGAGGAACGCGCCGTGGCTGAGGCTGCGGCACGGGAGAAGGCTGAGCGGAAGCTCGCTGTGGAGCAGAAGCACCGTCAGGCCATCGAAGGTGGAGACGGCATCGACCCCACCACCTTCGGCAAGAAGTATTTCTCCGAGGTCCGCAAGACGGACTTCGACGCCCACCTCTACAAGCACGGGTATCTGATCGACCAGCGCGGCACCCGAGTGAACGCGAATGGCGAGAAGAGGGACGGCTACGACCACCGCAAACCCACCGCGAAGGGCCGGCGGTTCTTCTACGCCCACGACAACGGCACCTACGGGGGTCGTCGTCGTTTCGTTCCGCGGGTGCGTCCGCAGATGGAGATCGCACTCCGTGACGCCTTGGCTGCCGAGGGTTTGCCGGTCAACGAACACACCTCCGGTTTGGTGCTGCTGACATCTGCCGACATGAAGGAGTTAGGCGCATGACTGACATCGACAATCTGAGACCAGGTGAAGCGTTCCAGTATCCGCTGAAGGAGGCTGCCGAGAAGGTGCGGGTGTCGGAGAAGACGTTGCGCCGCGAGTACAAGGCGGGTCGTATCTTGTTTCGCCAGTACGGGGGACGGTACTTCGTTGACCATGAGGAGCTTTTGCGGTGGCGGAATGAGTTGCCGCAGCCGGCTCCGGGGGAGTTGGCGTCATGACCTATTTCGATGTGGTGTTGACGGCTGGCGGGCTGGGTGGTTTGGCGGTGCTGTGTCTGATCGCGTTTCTGTTGCCGGGTGATTCGGGCGAGTTGGACGACCAGGATGTGGAGTTCACGCGGATCGTGCGGGGTGAGATCCGATGAGCGGCAAGCATCGCATCCGGGTGGTGTCGCATCCCGTCGATGATGTTGACCGCCGATGGGTGACGTTCCCGGTGTGCTGGCACGTCATGCGCGGCGACATGCTCCTCAATTGCAGTCTCGAGTGGGCGTACGCGCTGGACTCTGCGCACGAGAAGGCGCGGGAGGTGCAGCCCGCATGAGTCACATGTTGTTGTGTGAGGCGCCGGCCATTCAGGTCGACACCTGCCACGGACCCATCTACCTATCTCTCGGAACCAACACCCACGGCCATTTGCGGGTGGTGGTGGTCGGGCCGGGCGGTGAGCGCACCGATTTGCATTTGACCGCGGAGCAGGCACGCGTGTTGGCGATGGGGTTGGACGACCAGGCACGCCGCATCGAGAAGGCGTACCGGCCAGCGCTGTTCGAGGACAAGGCGGCGTCGTGAGGGGCGCGTATCCGGCGATCCACTACGGGTGGTGCATCAGATGCCGCCAGGAATGGCAACCCGGCGCGTTGATCGGCACTGTGCGTCGTAGCCTCCTGTATCCGCCCGAAACCCGGCGGTCGATGACTTCCACTCAGTTGGGGGAGACGGTCCGCCTGTGTGCGTTGTGTGCGGGGGAGGTGTCGCGGTGACTGCTATTCATCCGGACGCCGTCCTCGCCGCGATGCCCAACATCGACGCCCAGGTGGCATGCGAGCACTTGGACAGCTGCGACCAGCCTGCCGTGTGGAGGGTACGAATCCACGGCATCCGACAGCTTGGTGACCAGCACTGCGGAAACCATCTGTGGTGCATGTGCGAGAGGCATCTGACGCAGGAGCGTTGGGGTGATTGAGGACGCATTGAGAGGCGTGAGGAGCGCTCGGTGTGCCCGCTGCGGAATGGTCGTGACCAAGGTTTCCGACGGCATCCTCTCGGTGGTGGCGCTATGACCTACACGACGCGGCATGCCATCTCGGCTGGCGGGTTTCGGTGGCGTGGCCCCGACTACCCCTACGACATCCCCGGATGGGGGGACTGCGATCCCCCCGACCCCGACGAGGATCTACCTCTCTTCCCGAATCCTGCCTACGGGCAACAAGACCCATGGAGACAACCATGAGATCTCTCCTCGATGCGCTCGCCACCCTCGGGCGCCACCGAATCTACCGATGGTTCATCGCCATCTGCGCAGTACCCGCCCTCATCAACGTCCCCCTGGCGTTGTTTCTCACCCACTGGATGGACGCCTGGGACTCGTTCAGCTGGGTCCTCACCGCGGCGATGGTGTTCGCCCTGAGTTCCGCACTGGATCACCAGCCGGCCCCTGTGACAGTCGTCAACACTGTGTCGTTCCGCGACGAAGAAGCATTCCGCCGGGAGCAGGTACGGCACGCACGTCGGATGCGAGGTGGCGGCCATGTCTGACGGCGGAACCATTCGCAGCGGCCTGATCCGCACCCACGAGGCGCGGCAGATACCAAACACGGGCACCTGGTTGGAGCGCTACCGGGCGACTCTCGACATTGCCGCCTGGTGCGGCGGTCTGGTGGTGCGGGACAAGCACCGCCTTCACATTCAGATCAACGGCGAGAATGCGTTTCCGGGTGACTGGATTCGTGAGGATGGCAATGGGTTTGAGGTCATCGCTTCGAGAGCGGAGGCAGACCTATGACCGCACTCAGAGTCCGCCCGCCGACGGGCGTGGTGCCCTGGCCGCTAATCCTCCTCGAAGGGCCTGAGAAGTCCGGGAAGTCGTACGCAGCCGCCGAGTTCACCGCATGTGACCGCATCGGCCAAACCTACTGGCTCGACATCGGGGAAGGTGCAGCAGACGAGTACGCCGCCATCCCCGGAGCCAACTACCTCGTCGTCGAGCACGACGGGTCATGGGCCGACATCATCGGCCAGGTCGAAGCCGTCCGCGACGAAGCCGCCAAGGCCACTGACAAGCCCGTGGTTCTGGTCATCGACTCGATGACCGCGGAGTGGAACCTGTTGAAGGATTGGACGTCGCAGCGGGCGCGGCAGTCGAAGGCGGGGAAGAAGGCTCTGGCTGCTGACCCGGACGCCGAGGTCAAGCCGGGAATGAACCTTTGGAACGACGCGAACGGTCGGCACCAACACCTGATGCATCTGCTGATGACGTTCCCGGGCATCGTCATCGTCACAGCCAGAGGCAAAGAGGTCGCCAGCCTCGACGACAACGGGCGCCCTATTCCCGGGTCGAAGGAACACAAGGTCGACGCCCACAAAGACCTGGCATTCGATGTGACTGCGTGGGTGTCGTTGAACCGCGACACCTCGCCCATGATCCGCGGTGTCCGCTCGGTCCACAGCGGCTTGCGTCCGGGTGTGGACAAGCCGAAGTTGGCGCCGCAGTTCACGTTGGAGTGGTTGATCTTCGACGTCCTGCGCTGCGATCCGACCACTGCGCATGTGCGTGACCACGTGTCGACCGATCCGTCTGATCGGGTGCAGATCCCGGAGTCGTTCGAGGCGAAGGTTCGGGCGGGTTTGACGGTGGAGGAGTGCTACAAGGCTCATGCCTATCTGGACAAGGTGAATGCCGATCCGGAGAAGGTGGCGGAGTTGCGTGCGGTGGTGCAGCGCAACTTGGAGGAGTCGGCGCGGGAGAACGTGATCGACGCTATCGCGCCGGATCACGATGCGGCACAGCAAGCCCTGACCGACGAGCTCGGCGCCCAGGAGGCGTCATGACCTGCCAGGTGTGCGGCTTCCAACTCGGCACCGGGCTGATGGTGCGCATGGCGTGGGGCGACCGCACCGGCGACGTGATCGACTGCCCCGCCTGCGTCGCATGGCACGACGCCCAATCCATCCTCCGAAAGGCCACCCAATGAGCAACGACCAGTTCAAGACGTGGATCAGAGACAACTTTGAGCCGTGGCACCACAGAGCGTTGTGCCCTCAGGTGTCGCCCGATTTCTTCCACCCGGAGAAGGGGGAATCGGCCGTCCCCGCGAAGACTGTGTGCACCCTCTGTCCTGTTTCGGCTGAGTGTCTTCAGTGGGCGTTGGACAACGGCGAGAAGGACGGCATCTACGGCGGCACCACCCCGCATGAGCGGCGGCGGATCAGTAAAGAGCGTGCGGCATGATCCCGGTGGACGAGGTCGCGATCCAGCGGGCGATCCGCGGTGACAAGTCGGTGGTGCTGGACCCCCACGAGTACCTGATCGCCGTGCACCGCATGGCCGCGCAAGGTGTGTCCATCATCGAAACCGCTGACCGGCTGGGGATCACGGAGCGTCGGGTCAATCGGATGCGGCAACGCCCCCTCCCGCCGGCCGAGGTGGCCCCGCCAATCTCTCTGCCTCACCCGTATGTGTTGGACGGCCTGGCTGAGGGTGCCGTGGATTTGGTGTCGAAGGTGCGTGACACCGATCCGGTGGAGGTGTGGCAGAAGTTGTCGGGTTTGGATCGGGACCGTTTGCAGGCGTTGACGGTTGCGTTGGCGGCGCTAGTGCCGGATGACCGCTCCGCCGCCGAGCTGTTCGCCTGGTCGGATCGTCTCGTCGATGAGGTGGCCGCGTCGTGAATGAGAAGACTGCGCGGCGCATCGTCAACGAACGTGCGGACGGGTTCTGCGAACGGTGCGGCCGGTACGGCACGACTATCCACCACCGGAAGAAGCGAAGCCAGTTGGGGCCGTGGTCTCCACAGAACTGTGTCGCCTTGTGTGGGCACGGGACTACGGGGTGTCACGGGTTTGCGGAGCACCACCCGAATGATGCTCACGCTCAGGGCTTCCATGTCCGCCCATGGGAAGACGAAGCCGCCATCCCCATCTTCCACTCGACCCGCCGGTGGCTGCTGTTGAACGAGTGGGGCGGCTACGAGGAGGTGTGCGATGCGGTGGGCTGAGGTCCCGGAAACCTACCTGCTGTGGGGGGCGATCGAACGGTCGTGCCCTGAGTGCGCGGCCAGGCCGGGGGAACTCTGCGTTTTGCGTTCCCCTGCAACGGGTGCCGAGACAACGAGACGTATGCCCTGCGTGGGGCGAACACGAGACGGAGACAACGAATGAACGAGCTGGATCTGATCAATTTTCTGGAGTGGCTGGACGGCAACCTGGTTGTCCGACAGTGGGATGAGAGCGACGACACCCACGAGGACGTGGCGCGGCAGTTCCTGTCCGAGCGCGGCGACAAGGTCGGTACGCGGGTGGTGGTGACCAAGTCGCGGAAGGGCTACCAGTGGGCGCAGATCGCCCGCAACGGCAGTGCTGGGGCGATCTCCCCGAAAACGTATGACACCAAGTCGAATGCGGTGCGCGCTGCCCGACGTCAGGCAGCTCTGGTGGGTGGGGTGGTGGAGGTCCAGTGATTGATCTCGACTCCACGCCGGCCCGGTATCGCGGAACCATCGAAGTGTACGACGTGCGAGGTCTCGGATGGCCCTACGATTCCGAGACCCCCGAGTGGCGTTGGCGGTGCAAGTCGAACAACGGTCAGGTCCTCGGTCATGGGGAGGGGTATCGGCGGAAGGCTGGGGCTCTCAACGCCATCGACGCCATGTTCGGGGCGAAGTTGGAAGAGGCTGCCGACTCGGCTGACTGGGCCTACTACGTCGATGAACTTGTCGTTCCGTGGAGGTTGAAGATCGTCGACCGCCACCATGACACCACCACCGGGGCGGTGTACTGATGGGCGCTTACGACGGACGGGTTCTGCGCACTCTCACCAGCACCACACGGGTGTCCTGCACGTACGAGAGCGGTGTTGAAGGTGTCACCGTCGATCAGCTGAGGCAGATGGTTGCAGCTCTCGGTGGTGTGCCTGGTGACGCGACTGTCATGGTCCGGATCGGCGGGATGAATGAGGACGACCGGAAGCCCGCCTTGGTTGTCGAAGTGGCGCATAACATTCCCGAACGCCTCGATGCCGGGGCGGTGTACTGATGGGCGCAGAGACCCCCGAAATGGACCTGTGGCCTCGAATAGAGCAGGCCATCAATGCCGCTGCTATCAGCCGGTTCGATGCTGAGTATTGCCTCCCTCGATGCACTCAGAAGCGGTGCAAGCAGACCGATCCCGGACAACTGGACTGGCTGTATCGGATGTTCGTCAACTCGGTTCGCGACGCGGTGCACAAGGAGCTGCTCTACAAGGCCACCAGCGACCCAGAGGACGGCGGTTCGTCGTGACCCGCCTCTACGTGTGGTGGTTTGACTCCACTCTGTGGCGGCACACCGTATGCCACAACCCGACCACCGCCAACATGCTGGACCGCATGTTGCAGGCAGCGGGCCACACCACCCAAATCATCGAAGGAACACCATGAGTGACAACGAAGATCGACTGACCAATGCCATGGAGAGTTGGAAGGCCCGCCACGACCGCTTGCGCGACGCCGTACTCGAATCCGGCGTAGCCATTCAAATCGCGGGCGGGTGTGACATGTCGCCACCGACTCTGTACGTGGGTACCGGTTTCACTAAGACACTGAAAGACGCCGTTGCCGAGCGTATCGAGCTGAAGCGACAGGAGAAGGACTACGAGAGGGTGGCTCGGCAGTTC